>PKXI01000215.1 GCA_003133425.1 Acidobacteriaceae bacterium | reverse complement strand
TCCATTAGCAATTACCAAATCATACAGCCAAGGTACTAGCTCCCCACCTCTCCTCAACTACGCACGGTCAGGCCGGCTCGCCGGTGTCGCTGGTCGGCGCTCTAAAACCGCCGC
The DNA here is from genome assembly GCA_003133425.1 of Acidobacteriaceae bacterium. Next base: position 38,435 of record PKXI01000215.1, on the reverse strand, counting down.
AACGCCATCCCCTTCTTTCGCGGAACTTCTCGCGCCCCTCGGGCGTCATCCGCTCCCAGACTTCCGCGCTTACCCGTCTGGATCTTGAGCGGCCAGCATCGCCTCCAGGGCCACTCCAGCTCCCAAACAGAATCCGGCACAGAACCAGCAGTCCGAGAGCCTGCCAGAAGCTGATCTGGTGCCATCCAAACAGCGGCGGAGCAAGCCAGTTCCACAGATGCTTCACCACTTCACCGCAAAGCGCCACCACGAGCACGATCGCCGGCGGGGCCACAAAAAAGATCCATTTCTTCATCTCAAATTCCTCACTTCCTCAAAAACTCGTCGTGAATGCTTTGTAGTCGGCGGCGAAGATGGAGCACTGCGTAGCGCTTGCGCGACAGCAGCGTATTCACGCTCACCCCGGTTTCTGCTGACAATTCCTTGAAGCTTCGCCCCTCCATTTCGTGGGCCACAAAGACCTCACGCTGCTCGTCGGGCAGTTCGCCAAGCGCAAGTTCCAGCTCATCCAGAAGCACGCTGCGAACGTAAAGCGCTTCCGGCCCGGCATCGGGCGAGGGTAACAGATCTTCAATCTCCAGCAACTCCCCGTCTTCGTCTCCTACCATTACGTCGCTGAAGTTTTCCGGCTTTTTCTTGCGAAAAAGATCGGTGATACGATTGCGCGCAACACGAAAAAGCCAGCCGGTCACAAAGTCAATCGGTGTCAGCAGGCGATGAGCCTCTACCAGTTCGCAGAACACTTCCTGCAGAAGATCATCCACGTCTTCTTGATTCGGCACTCGTCTGCGGATGAAATTGCGCAGCCGCGGCCGTTGCTCCGCGATGACTTCGGCGATTTGACGGTCTTGCTCGATCATCGAAATCACGCTCATAGCTCATCCATCTATTTCCCTGGACGGATGGCGAACGCAAATATTGTAGTGATTCCAGCACATTCCCGTTTGAAGCGGAAATGCAGCGGCAAGCGACGGCAGCGATCGCCTCCCAGGAAGTGGATTACCTCGAAGCCAACACGCGCGGATCTTCACATGACCGTGCAAGCTCACATCAGGCGAGCACGCGCGGTCTCCTCATTCCGTACTTGTGGAGTTGAGAACCTGGAACACGCCATCGAGAGCGTTTTGCCACGATGCGAGGCGGACACCGAAGCGGTCGTATAACTTCTGGTTTGACAGCACCGAATTGTGGGGCCGCCTGGCAGGCGTGGGATAGTCCTTTGTGGCCAGCGGAGTGAGTTCGGGCCGCTTCGCCAGCAGCTTATTCGGAGCACGTTCAAAGATTGCCTTCGCAAAGCCAAACCACGTGGTGGAGTCCCCACAGGTCATGTGGTAGAGCCCCGCCCAATCCTGGGTTGCACCAAATTTGCCGGCCAGAACGCCTTCCGTAATCGTCCGCGTTGCATTCGCGAGTTCGATCGAGGTAGTCGGCGAGCCGAACTGATCGTCAACAATCGACAGACGGTCGCGTTCGCGCGCCAGACGAAGCATGGTGAGCAGAAAGTTATTGCCGTGCGGGCCGTAAACCCAACTAGTGCGAAAAGTGAGGAAGCGGCAGCCGGCGTGCTCGATCGCCTTCTCGCCGGCGAGCTTGCTTTCGCCGTAAACATTCAGCGGGTTCGGTTCATCGGCCTCAATCCATGGCTCCTGCTTTTGCCCGTTGAACACATAGTCAGTGGAATAGTGAACCAGCAATGCATCGAGACTGCGAGCCTCTTCAGCGAGCACGCGGGGAGCAGTAGCGTTGATCGCCATGGCCACGTCGGGTTGGGATTCGGCCCGATCGACGGCTGTATAGGCAGCCGCATTCAGAATCACGTTGGGCTGGACGCGGCGAACCAGCGAGCGGGTCTGCCCCTCATCGGCAAGATCCACGGATTCGAGATCGACGGCGACAATGGAACCGAAGCCTGCAAAGCTGCGTTGGAGTTCCAGGCCTACCTGTCCGGCAGCGCCGACGATGAGAATGCGCGGTTGTTCTGTCATGTGGGCCAAGCTCCAGGGTATGCACTAGACGCTCTTTGCATTCTACCCATCCCATCCCCTTCCAATACAATCGCGGCCTTCGTTCGCACAGAATTTCTAAAGGACGCATTTTCCAGAACCGCCCGCACCGCAGCCGGGGCTCAAGCGAGATATGATGGAAATCCGGAAGCGATAGCCGTCTTCACTGGAGCGAAAGGGTACGAACGTGGCTGGGAAACTGGAGCTGATGTTGGGGCCGATGAGAAGCAACAAGACCGCGGAGCTGTTGCGGCGCGCAGAAATGCGTCGGCAGTACGCGAGTCAGTATGTCCTGGTCCTCAAGCCCAGCGACGACACCAAAGGCGGCCCCGGAGTCGTCGAAAGCCGGAATCCGAACGGCCACGGCAAGATGAACGCGCTGGAGTTCAAGTCGCAGAACCCGTGGGAGGTTCTGAAAGCCATCGCCCAGAGAGAAAAAGAGATTGGCAAAAAGGTGGAGTGCATCGCCATCGATGAGGGACAGTTTGTGGAGGAACTCTTCCTTTTCACGCGCCATCTGCTGGACGCAAATCACGATGTCCTCATCGCAGGCCTCGATCTCGATTTTCGCGCGCTTCCCTTTGGAGAGATGCTGAACCTTACCTGGCTCGTAAATGCCTACGGCGGCAGCATTACCGAGTGCATGGCCTACTGCAGTTGCGGGAACCGCGCGCTCTACTCGCAGCGCCTCATCGAAGGCAAGCCGGCCCCCTACGACAGCCCCGTCAAAATGCCCGGAGACTCCTACGAGCCGCGCTGCGCAGAGCATTTTGTCCTGCCCGGAAAACCGCACTGACGCGGCAAAAGTCGCAAGCTCCGCGTTTCCCAGACCTCTCCATCGTCCCGCGCCGACGCTGTTAAACTAGAGACTCATGATCCTCCCGTTTGTCCGCGAGGTATTTGCGGAGCTGGAGCACTCTTCGGGATTTGAGCGTATTGTCAGGCACCTAAGCCTGAGTGCGGGGCGGAGACGTGTGTCCGGGCTGACGGCGACAGCTCGATGCCTGTACATTCCGTTGATGGCGCGGGCCGCCAAGCAACCTGTCATCGTCGTTGTAGCCGACAACAAGGCTGCCGAGGCCCTGGAGCCGATGCTCAAGGCCGGCTGCGAGCTCACTGGCGCTGTCGATCCGAACCGCGCGGTGCGGCTCCCCGCCCACGATGTACTTCCCTTTGAAAATCTTTCGCCACACCCCGACGTGCAGGAGCAGCGGGCTGCAGCTTTGTGGAAGCTCGTAACCGGCGCCGTAGACATCCTAATTGCGCCCGTGGAGTCGGCTGCGCTCAAGCTCTTTGACCGCGAGTATTACGCCGGGCTGGCCGTGCAATTGCGGCGCGGCGAAGAGGTGGACGTCGAGGTCCTCACAGGCCACCTGGCCGCCGTGGGCTACACGCAGATGGACCTGGTCGAGATGCCGGGCCAGTTTACGCGGCGCGGCGGAATTCTCGACGTTTATTCTCCCGAGCACGATCGCCCGATCCGCATCGAGTTCTTCGGCGACGAGATTGAAACCATTCGCAAATTCGATCCCGAGACCCAGCGCTCGCTGTCGGCCCTGGACGAAACACAACTGCTCCCTCTCACCGAGACGCCAGTGACGGAGCGGCTGCTTGCCGCCGTTCATGCCCGGTTAAGCCGGCAAAGGATTGAAGGTGAAGACGAAGAGATGGCCGCTGACTTGGCGGCTGCCGGCGGCGTCAGCGTATTTCCTGGTTGGGAATTTTTCAGCGCCGTGGCCGGGGCGGAAAAGTCGCTCCTGTCTCTCGCGCCCAAATGCGCGCTGTTTGTCGATGAGCCGGCGATGGTGCGTAACCAGATTGACCGCTGGTGGAACAAGGTGGAGCAGCGTCACGAGCGGTCAGGTATCGGATCGCTGATCAGGCCTGAAGATATCTATCTCCGCCCTGAGGTGTTGCAGGCTCAGCTTCAATCGCACATGGGGTTCGATCTCGATCAGCTCGGCGCGATCGACGTGCTTGACCAAGACACAACCCTCGGCGAGATCGAACTGAACACCCGGCCGACGCTCAGATTTCACGGATCGATCCCCGCGCTCACCGAGCAACTTAGGGGCCTCATGCTCACAGAGACGCGCATCGTCCTCGCCGCACCGAATCAAGGCGACGTTGAACGGCTTGCAACCGTGCTGCGCGAGTATCAGATTCCGTACCGGCTTGGCAGCCGCACCATGCGGCCCGGCGGCGAGACAGTGCTCGACGAAGCAAGTTACATGGCCGGCGACCTGCGCGTGCCTGTCATCGTGCGGACACCGCTTTCCGCGGGCGTCAGCTTTTCCGACGTCAATCTGGTTCTATTCGGAGCGAATGACCTGTCGGACGAAGCCGATGTAGCCGCCCGGCCCGAACCCAAGCGATCCAAGACGGCGGCCTTTGTCTCCGACTTCCGCGACCTTGGCGTAGGCGACTACGTCGTCCACGTAGAGCACGGAATCGCGCAATATCAAGGCCTGAAAGAAATTGTGCAAGACGGTCTCTCCGTCGAATTCATGATTTTGGAGTTTGCTGAATCTGCAAAGTTATATGTTCCGCTGACTCGCCTGGACCTTATTCAGAAATACCGCTCCACCGATGCCGGACCGGCGCCCGTGCTCAACAGGCTTGGCTCGCAACAATGGTCAAAGACTAAAGCGCGCGTTCGCAAGGCCATGCAAGACATGACCGACGAGTTGCTCAAGCTATACGCCGAGCGGACAACCGCGCAGGGAACTGCCTTCTCGAAAGACAACGACTTTCAACGCGAGTTTGAAGGATCGTTCGACTACAACGAGACCGAAGACCAGTTATCCGCGATCCGTGCCATCAAGTACGACATGGAATCCACAACGCCGATGGACCGCTTGTTATGCGGCGATGTGGGCTACGGGAAAACGGAAGTCGCAATGCGCGCAGCCTTCAAGGCCGTGCAAGATGGCAAGCAGGTCGCCGTGCTCACGCCCACAACGATTCTCAGCTTTCAGCATTTCGAGACGTTCAAGAAAAGATTCGCGCAGTTCCCCATCAATATCGAAATGATCTCCCGGTTCCGCACGCCCAAGGAGCAGAAGCTGATCGTGGAGCAGGTGGAAACGGGCAAAGTAGACATCCTCATCGGCACGCACCGCCTGCTATCCAAGGACATAAAGTTCCAGGACCTCGGCCTTCTAGTGGTCGATGAGGAACAGCGCTTCGGCGTCCGCCACAAGGAGCGTCTCAAGCAGATGCGGAAAGAAATCGACGTGCTCGCCATGAGCGCCACGCCGATTCCGCGCACATTGCACATGTCGCTCGTCGGCCTGCGCGACATGAGTGTGATCGAAACACCGCCCAAAGATCGCATGGCCATTCAGACGGTGGTGGCCAAGTTCGACGAGAAGATTGTGCGCTCGGCAGTTGAGGTGGAGTTGGAGCGCGGCGGACAAGTGTACTTCGTGCACAACCGCGTGGAATCCATCTACGAAATCGCATCCAGAATTCAGGAGTTGGTTCCTTCTGCGCGCGTGGCCGTTGGTCATGGACAGATGAGCGAGACAGAACTCGAGCGCGTAATGCTCGCCTTCATGAGCCACGAATACGATGTGCTCGTGGCGACCACAATCATCGAGAACGGCCTCGACATTCCGCTGGCAAATACCATCCTCATCAACCGCGCAGACAGGCACGGGCTCAGCGAGTTATACCAGTTGCGCGGTCGCGTGGGCCGTTCAAACCGGCGCGCCTATGCGTACCTGCTCATTCCGCCCGAGAACGAGTTGACAGAGATTGCGCGCAGAAGGCTCGCAGCCCTCAAGGAGTTCAGCGACCTCGGCGCCGGCTTCAAAATTGCCGCGCTTGATCTGGAGTTGCGTGGCGCGGGCAACATGTTGGGCGGCGAGCAGAGCGGACACATTGAGGCGGTTGGATTCGAGCTCTACACCTCGATGCTTGAAGCGGCAGTCAAGGAAATGAAGGGCGAAAGCAGCGAGGAGGGGCCGGCCACGCAACTGAGCCTGGGCATTGCGCTCCGCGTCGACGAGAGCTACGTGCCGGAAGAAAACCAGCGGCTGCGCCTCTACAAGAAAATTGCCGGAGCGGCCAGCGAGGCCGCGGTGGACGAAGTGCGCGCAGAGATGGAAGACCGCTATGGCCCGCCTCCCGACGCGACCGTATACCTGCTTGAAGCCGCGCGCGTGCGCCTCGAATGCGAGCGGATGGGCATCGCGCAAATCGACCGCAAACGCAGCGAGTTGCAAATCCGCTTCATGGAGAACGCGACGGTCGACCCGCAACACTTGATGCGGCTGGTCGCGCGAAACGCCAAGCGTGGCGCACAGTTCACGCCCCAGGGATTGCTGAAATTTCCTTTGGCTGCCACACGTCCCGACGAAGTTCTGCTTGAGATTCACGAGTTACTTGAAAACCTGGCCCCGGCACCGGTTGGCGCATAGCTATCCAACCTGGGCATTGAAAGGAATTATGAGAAGAGTTATTGCCACAATTGCGATCGGAGCTTGTATGTTCGCTGGGATCACTGCGCACGCAGCCACTGAGAACTGGAAGCAACAGTTCGCGACCGTCTCCGATCAGTTTTTCGACCAGGTGTACTTTCACTACAGTCCGACCAACGGAACGCTCGTCGGATATCACCAATACGATTCGCAACTTGAAGATTTCTCGCGCAAGAGCATCGACGCAGAGATTGCAGCGCTGAAGAGCTTTGAACAGCGCATCGAGGCGATTCATCCCGACGCTGCCGCTGCGGACTTTGTCCCGCGCAGCGACCGTGAAATTGTTCTCGCGAACATTCATTCGCAGCTACTGACGCTGGAGACGATTCGCCCATGGGAAAAGAATGCCGACAATTATTCGAGCACCTGTGCAAACGGTGCATTCGTACTGATGGAGCGGAAGTTCGCTTCGCCGAATGAGCGTCTGCGCTCGCTGATTGCGCGTGAAAAGCAGATGCCTGCGCTGCTCAACGAAGCGCGCGTGAACCTGAAGAATCCGCCACACATCTTCACCGAGATTGCCATCGAGCAATTGCCCGACATCATCAGTTTCTTCGAGCACGATGTGCCCCTGGCCTTCGCCGATGCAAATGACCCGGCGCTGAAGACCGAATTTGCGCAAACAAATGCAGCCGTAATTACAGGCCTGAAAAGCTATCTCGATTGGCTCAAATCCGACGTGCTGGCGCGTTCGAACGGAGACTTTCGCATTGGCGCGCAGACGTTCAGTGCGAAGTTGAAGTACGACGAGATGGTAGACATTCCTCTGGACAAGCTCCTCGAGATCGCCCGGGCCGACATCCGCAAGAACCAGGATCACTTCAAGCAGGTTGCGCACGAACTCGAGCCGACCAAGGAGCCAAGCGCCGTGCTCGAGGACCTGGGCAAGCAACATCCCGCACCGGACCAGCTGATGGATGCGTTTCGCGCGACGTTTGATGGGCTCGTGAGCTTCATCCGCACGCATCAAATTCTGACCATCCCCTCAGATGTGCGGCCGATTGTGGAGGAGACTCCGCCATTCATGCGCGCCACCACCTTTGCCAGCATGGATACACCTGGGCCATTCGAGGCGCATGCCACCGAGGCTTACTTCAACGTGACGCTGCCCGAGAAGTCGATGACGCCCGCGCAGGTTGAAGGCTACATGCATTCCTTTAACATCGGCACCGTAATTTCGACGGCGGTGCATGAAGCTTATCCGGGACATTATGTACAGTTCCTCTGGCTGCCCCAGGCGCCAAGCAAAGTGCGCAAACTACTCGGCGCAAATACCAACGTTGAGGGATGGGCGCACTATACCGAGCAGATGATGCTCGACAACGGCTACGGCCAGCCCGGCTCCGGCGCTAAGGATGAGCGCGAAGCAAAGTTCCTTCGCCTGGGTCAGTTGCAGGACGCATTACTGCGCAACGCACGATTCATTGTCGGCATCGAGATGCACACCGGAAAGATGAGCATCGAGCAAGCTGAAGAATTTTTCCAGAAGGAAGGCTACCAGTCCAAAGAGACGGCCGTTGTAGAAACAAAGCGCGGCGCCGGTGATCCAACTTACCTCTACTACACGCTCGGCAAGCTCCAGATCATGAAGCTGCGCGACGACGTGAAGAAGAAAGAAGGCGCAGCCTTCTCATTGGAGAAATTTCACGACGACTTCCTGAAGCAGGGATTTCCACCAATCAAAATTGTGCGGGAAGCAATGCTGGGAGATGACTCGCCAACGCTCTAGAGCATTTTCGATTCAAGCATTAACAGAACTTCGGGTGCCCCATCCTTTCCGCGCTCTTTGCGGAAAGGGTGGGAGACCACAGAAGCCCATCTCGACCGTAAACATTCAGCTCGCCAACGCTCTAGCGTTGTAACTTCCCACCCAACAAATCTCTTGGAAGAAGTTAGCGAGTTAGCAGGTAAGTTAGTCGATCTGCTAACTCGCTTTTCTTATGCCTTCCACTTGATATTGCAGCCGATGGACGGACTCTGGTCCGCAGGAACCTGCTTACCTGCTAACACTGTGTCGATAGCTCCCCGGAGATCTACACCAGTTACCGGCACGCCATTGCTCGGCCGGCTCGCGTCGAATTGACCGCGATAAACCAGGCGGAAATCCCCGTCAAAGAGATAGAAGTCTGGCGTGCAGGCCGCATCGTATGCATGAGCCGCTGACTGCGTCTCGTCGTAGAGATACGGGAAGACAAAGCCGAACGTCTCGGCCTGTTGCTTCAGTCCAGTCGGGCCGTCGGCGGGATGTGTGGTCGCGTCATTCGAGCTGATGGCGACAATGCCCAAAGACTGGGCAGCGTAGTCCTTGCCCATCTTCGCCAATTCTTTTTCAATGTGCTTCACGAACGGACAGTGGGCGCAGATGAACATGACCAGCAGCGCCTTCTTGCCGCGGAAGTCGTCGCGGCGAACAATCTTGCCGCTGACCACATCGGTAAGTGCAAAGTCGGGAGCGATTGTTCCCAGTGCAAGCATGGTAGATGCAGTTTGTGCCATGGAATTGTCTCCTCTAAAACAGTGGTGTCTGCCGGCCCGGAAGGTCTAGGCCGAAGTGTTCATAAGCAAGGCGCGTAGCCACACGGCCTCGCGGGGTGCGGTCGAGAAAGCCAATCTGGATTAGGAACGGCTCGTAAACCTCTTCGAGCGCGTCTTCCTCTTCGGCGAGTGTTGCGGCCAGCGTACCGAGCCCGACAGGCCCGCCATCGTATTTCTGAATAATCGTAAGCATCAGCCGGCGATCGATTTCGTCGAAGCCGTGCGCGTCCACTTCAAGCATGGTGAGGGCGGCTTTGGCGGTGGGAAGGTCGATCGTGCCCGAGCCGCGCACCTGCGCATAGTCGCGAACGCGGCGCAGCAGCCGGTTCGCAATGCGCGGCGTTCCGCGCGAGCGCAACGCAATCTCTGCGGCGCCATCCTGATCGATCGGAATCTGCATCACTTCCGCGGAGCGGGTAACGATGAAGCGAAGTTCATCTTCCGTGTAAAACTCCAGGCGCAGCAGAATGCCAAACCGTGACCTCAGCGGTGAAGAAAGCAGTCCCGGCCGTGTCGTAGCGCCGATGAACGTAAACGGTCGAATCTCCATCACGTGCGTTCGCGCCGCAGGCCCCTGGCCGATGATGATATCCAGCTTGTAGTCCTCGAGAGCGGTGTAGAGCTTTTCCTCAAGCACCGGCTGCATGCGGTGGATCTCGTCAAGAAACAACACCTGCCGCTCGCGCAAGTTGGTGAGGATGGCGGTCAGGTCGCCCTGGATCTGCAACGCCGGTCCGGAGGTCTGCTGGAAGCCCACGTCCAGCTCATTAGCAATAATCGTGGCCAGCGTAGTCTTGCCCAGCCCCGGCGGCCCAAACAGCAGCACATGATCCAGCGCCTCGCCGCGCGATTTGGCGGCCTCCAGTGCGATGGCGAGCTGTTCCTTGGCTTTCGATTGACCGATGAATTCGCCAAGCCAGCGGGGGCGCAGTTTAAGTTCAAAGCCCTGCTCTTCGTCCGCGCGTGCGGCGCTGACAAGACGGTCCGGAGTGTTGTCGCGGGCGATGGCCATGCTGAGGAGAAGTGTAGCGGGCCGGGGTTACGTCTGCAACCATAGAGGCGACGCCGAGCGACTTGTAAACTCCTGAACCTGTGAATCTTTGCGTGTATACGCATGTTTACACCATCGGACTGCGATAGATCTGCGACTCACAGGTTCCAAAGAAGTTAGGCGGTGGTTAGATTGGCCACCAACTTGCATGGGCTTATTACAGTATTCCAAATTTTTTGCGGCTTTCAGGCTGGATCGACTTGGATCCATCGCGATCAGTTCGTCTTTGGATTGGAGCGGTCACCTCTGACCAGTGTCTATTGGCAGGGTGAGAGTTTTATGCCTGGCATGCTACATGAAGACTTTTATTAACCGTTTTGATTCCGTGAGAAGAAACATGTCTTCGCCGGTCCACGGGCTCGATGATGATTGGACTAATCTCCGGAATTAAAAAGTGGATGCGTGACTTCGCCTCACGACGAGGAGAGCGGGGCCAGCAAGAACGCGAGGAGGCTTCGCATGTTCGTTCGTGATTGCTCTAAGATACTGGGACTTATTTGCCTTATACTTCCATTTACCGGTTGCACGAACACCGAGGTAAGTGCAATCCAGATTTCCCCGGCGACCCAGTCTCTAGCGGTAGGCCAGACGGTGCAGTTCACTGCGTCCGCTACATCGGCCATGGGACTAAATCGGCAAGCACCCAGGATGTAACAAGCCAGGTTACCTGGACCTCCAGCACCCCTGCCGTGGCAACCGTGAATGCTTCCGGACTAGCAACGGCTGTTGGCGCGGGCACAACCACGATTTCCGCCAGCATGCCCGGAACCTCTGGCGCCACCGCAACGGTCACCGCATCGGCCGCAAGCGGAGGCACTGCGGGGGGGACACTTGTCTCCATTGCTATCATCCCAAGTTCGCAATCGGTCGCATCGCCTGGTCAAACCAGCCAATTTATTGCTATTGGGACAACCAATTCTGGAGCCACGGAGAACATTACCAACCAGGCCGCCTGGTCTTCCAGCAGCGCACAGGTTGCCATAATCAATGCCGGCGGACTTGCCACGGCCCAAGGAAAGGGCACCACCACCATCACGGCCATCGCAACCAACTCCAACAACACCGTGGTGACGGGTACTGCGACCTTCACGGTGACGGGCGGAACAACTCAGCAAGTTACCGCGCTCTCGATCACTCCATCCTCAGAGTCGTTGTCTGCCAGCGGCCAAACGGGCCAGTTTATTGCGCTTGGGACTTCCGGGAGCACAGGACTTCAACAAGATATGACTGGATCGCCTCAACTAAAGTGGAGTTCCAGCATTCCAACCATAGCTTCGATTACTGCTGGCGGACTTGCCAAGGGAATGAGTGTCGGCACCACCACGATCACGGCAGAATATACAAACTCCGACAATAGCGTTGTTTCGGCGGCAGGAACCGTCGCGGTAACGCTCACGGCCGCACCGGAGCCACTGCTTTCGCTCACCATTATTCCAAGCAGCATCACCGTCGGTAATTTGCAGGGTACAGGGAATTACCTGGCGATCGGAACGTTCTCGACCCCTCCAACCGTCAGGGATCTCACCAGCTCGGTCACCTGGCTTTCCGCGGCTCCCAATGTTTTCCCCGTCAGCACAAATTCAACCCCTCCAAATCCGGGAGCTCCAGGTGGGATCGTCACCGCGTACGGGAGCGGAAACACCACTATCATCGCCGAAGCAACGGATCCAACCACGGGGTCTATACAGACCGCCACTGCGACATTCAATTGCCCGCTGGTTCTCCCCGATCCCACCGGCAACCCTCCAACTCCAGGCTCGTGCTATCCGGGCACACAATCTTCGGGGTTACTGGTCACGCTGACCATCTATAACGAAGGTTTGAACACGACCAATTGGCTGGTAACGGCTCCCTCCGCCACGAACACCCCGAACGTGATCCATTGCGGCCCTGGTTGGGCTGCAAACGGGAACTCTAGCGGCTCGGTTTGCACGGCGACCTACCCCTTAGGTACCACCTTGACTCTGACTGCGCCAGCCCAAGCGGGAGTCAACTTCGGTGGATGGTCCTACAGCTGCGCTCCAATCTTGCCGGTCAATGCGGCTGGAACCAAACAGCTGTCAGATTACACTCGGAACTGTCAATTCCTCCAACGTAACAGTTGGAGCCATCTTCAACTGAGAATCAACCTCGATCCTGCACGCAGCTGAAAGCCGCCCTCCGGGGCGGCTTTCTTGCGTGCTGACGCATGGTTGAAGATGGCGGGCAGCATCTGTTCGCGCGCTCGCAATCCTAGCCAGTGACGAGACGCTCGAGAGTGTTGTCGTGGGCGATGGCCATGCTGGAAGAAGTGTTGCGATTGGCGGCGGCGAGGCCAAAATCCCAACAAGAGCCTTTGGCAGGACCTAGCCAGGCACCCTCACCTCCGGCCAGTAACGGAAGGCGCGGAAGTTGGCTTTACCTGTGCCATAGGCGCACAAAGCAGGGCGGACATCGAGGAATCCGCCCAGAACGTTGTGGTCCATGCCGGAGATTTCTGCGGATTCCTCCGTGCGGTGCCACGGCTTGCCGGGAAGCTTGTAGTAGAAGTCGATCTCCTGCCGGTCATTGACGATGCGGAATGTGGCGCGCGTGGCCCCCTTTTCCAGGTGGGAGTGAGTGCTGCCACTCGCAAGCCGGGCGCCAATGCCTTCTGGAGAAACCGTGATGCCCGTGGAGTGCTCCGCGTTGTAGAACAGCAGCAGACCAGCCACGCAATCCTGCTCCATTTCAACATCGACTTCGACTGTGTAGGAGTGCCCCCCAACTGGAGTAGTAAGGACCGAAGTCTCGGCCAGAGTCTTGCCTCTAGCCTCCAGTGTGAGCACCCCGGCTCCTGTCTTGAAGCGGGCTTGATCAAATTCGTGCCAGAAGCCCCATTGCAGACCGAGATCCGGCGCGGTAAAGTCGTCCGACGGGTCCAGGAACGGCTGCTGAGACGAGCCGGGCACTGGCAAAGGAATGGCCGAATCGGCAGTGACGCCTTCTGGTACGCGGAACCAGCCGTCGGGAGTCCACTCTATGGGCAGCAGCAGGAGTTGGCGGCCCAGCGCGCGATAGCCATTCTCATAGGAGTGGACCGTCATATACCACTTGCCGCCGGGTGTATCCACCAGGCGACCATGACCAATTGAGAGCCAGTGGTCGTCGCGTGAGCCGGTGCGGACAATGGGGTTGAACGGTGAGAACTCCCAGGGACCGTCGGCATGACGGCTGCGTGCGGAGACGACGGCATGGCTCGTTCCGGGGCCGGCTGTTCCGCCCTCAGCAACATTCATATAAAAGTAACCATTGTGCTCGAGAACTTTTGGACCTTCGAGGCAAGTGCATTCCATGCGCGAACTGGCGGGCATGGGCCAGGGATCGATGACGACCTTCGGCTGCACCTTCACAGAAAGACCATCGGAGTTGAGCTCGGCCATCCTGCCGCCGGCCATGTGTAGAAAGCGTCTGCCGTTTTCCGCTATGTGGGCAGGGTCGATGGCACTGATGCCCAAATCGATGGGCTCGCTCCAGGGCCCGTCGGGTGATCGGCATGCACAACCTGCAGGCGTCCTGCGGCCGGGAAATACAAGTAGAAATGATTCTGATACTCGCAGAGGTAAGGAGCCCAGACCGTACCGTAATAGCGATGAAGCGCTGCAGCAACCGGCCGCCAGTTGATGAGGTCGGTGGAGTGCCAGATCAGGAGTCCAGGAGCGTAATCGAAACTCGAGTGAGTGAGGTAGAAGTCATTGCCCACTCGGATCGGACTGCCGTCAGGGTGGTCGCCACCGAGGATGGGGTTGCGATAAACGCCAGATGATTGAGCCAGAGAGAAGCGTGTCTGCAAAACGACAGCGGCGGCAGCAGAATCCAAAACAAACTTGCGACGTGTAAGCATGGCGGAGCCAGTGTACCTTTGCCGGTTGGTGGCGTAAAGCGGCCGAATCTCCCGTCATCACGCCGGGCGCGACAGCGAGTGGGCCGCAGGGTGCGGCGTTTAGACTGGTAAAGTCCTTCGAACGTCATGACCCACCGGTTCGGAATCCTTCGCCGCTTTCGCTTCAATCCGCCGCAGCGCATTGCGGCAGGATTGCTGGCGCTTTTCCTCATCCAGGGCCTGTGGCTAACCGGTCGCCAGACGCTGACAGATCGCGACTATCAGTATGCCCGCTGCGGCCGCGAAACATGGGAACGCCCATCCGCCCTGGCCGGCTACTTTACCACCTGCGGCAACATCCACGATGGCATTCTGGCCTACCGGATCGCGGGGCTGCCGCTCACGCTGAATTTCCTGGCCGAGCGAGCGCTGGACCACTTCCGCAAACCCGAAGATCGAGTCGTACAAGCGCCCAGTGGTGAAATAGGCACATGGGAACTGCGCCACCAGATGACGCACATCCTCTTGCTCCTGCGGCTTCCGTTTTTGTTCGCGGGTTGTCTGCTGGGCGGGTGCATCTGGTGGGTCACGCGGCGGCTCTACGGCAACTTCGGCGGGTACACCGCGCTGGCCCTCTACTGCTTTTCTCCCGCAGTGCTTAAGGCGTGCGTGGCGCCCAATGCAGAACTGCTGGCGGCGCTCGGCGTCTATGGCGGCGTATACACGTGCATCGGCGTGGCCCACGCCATGCAAGGGCCGCGCCGAAAATGGCGGCCGCGCATGGTGCTGCTCACGTTGCTCTTCGGCGTGGCGGCCACCGCGCACATCGCTGCCTTGCCGGTCGTAGCACTGCTGGGCCTGGCGCTCATGCTGTGGGTTGCTGAAGGACGTCGCAGCCAGGCGCTGCCAGTCGTCTTGACGGCCACCGCCGGAGCACTGGTGCTGCTTTTCATCTGCTACGGGTTTTCGCCGGATGCTTTCAGCTACGTCTTTCGCTCGGCGGCGGGGTTCCTGTGGTTCTCCTGGGAACCGGCGCGCCGGTTCTTCACCACGCTGGGCAACGCGGGAATTACGGTGGCCGCGGGCGCTGCGCTTGCACTCTATCTTGGGCTCAGGCGGTCGCGTTACTTCGGCAACACAGCTCCTCTTTTATGCGCTTTGGTCTTGATGGTCCTTGTGATGACCGGCGCTCCGGGGAGTCCCTGGCTGTGGGCTCTGCCGTTCCTGGTCACGTTTGCAGGCGGAGTGTTTGCCGACGCCTATGAAAGTCCGCGCCGACGCCTCGCGCTGTGGGCAGGCGCGGCAATTGTGGTACTGCAGGCGGCGTTCTGTCTGCTGAGTTTGCCCGGGCTCTTATAGGCGTTCAACGGCGCCCCATGCCCATGATTCACGTACCCTGAAGCAGCAGAAATACCGCTGAAAACTGGTTCGCAGCCGCCGCCAAAGTAAGTACGAAAATCCACACTATTAACGGTGTTTATCCAGCCTCCCGGTCGACCCACAAAAAAGTCTCATAACTTAAAGTAAAATAAGGACTTATTTCATCCCGTCCGCCTTGCTAAAGCACGCCTCCAGCGCGTAAAATAGAAGTACAGCCCGCGGACCCGGCCCTGCTTTCACCGGACCTTTTTTGCCGCCCTCCGGCGAGCTCAGAAAAACCCTATGGCAGACGATCAGAACCCCCAGCTCCCACTCGAAGGTGGCACGCCTCCAAACGGCGGCACAAACTATCTCCCCATGAACATCGAAGAGGAGATGCGCCGCTCTTATCTCGCCTATTCCATGTCGGTAATCGTGGGGCGCGCTCTGCCCGATGCCCGTGACGGGTTGAAGCCCGTGCACCGGCGCATTCTCACCGCCATGGACCGCGAAGGCCTGCAGCACAACAAGAGATATTCCAAGTGCGCCGGCGTTGTCGGCGAGTGCTTGAAGAAGTATCACCCCCATGGCGACTCGTCTGTGTATGACGCCCTGGTGCGCATGGCGCAGCCTTGGTCATTGCGTTATCCGCTGGTCGATGGGCAGGGGAACTTCGGCTCGGTCGATGGCGACCCACCGGCGGCTTATCGCTATACCGAGTGCCGCATGGAGCGCATCGCAGAAGAAATGATGGCCGATATCGACATGGAAACCGTCGATATGACGCCTAACTTCGATGAGACAACCGACGAGCCCACGGTGCTCCCCACGCGGATTCCAACCCTGATCGTCAACGGGTCGAACGGAATTGCGGTGGGCATGGCCACCAACATTCCTCCCCACAATCTGACCGAGGTCATCAACGCCACCATCGCCCTGGTGAAGAATCCGAACGGCGGCCTCGTTGAAGTGCTCAAGCACGTGCAGGGGCCCGACTTCCCGACTGGCGGATTTCTCTACGGCAAGACCGGCATTCCAGCCGCTTACAAAAGCGGGCGCGGGCGGTTCCTCATGCGCGCGCGCACTGCGCTTGAAAACATCACCAAGGAACGCCAGGCGATCATCGTCACCGAAATTCCCTACCAGGTCAACAAGTCCAGGCTCATCGAGCGCATCGCCGAACTGGTAAACGACAAGGTCGTGGATGACATCGGCGACGTGCGCGACGAGAGCGATCGCGATGGAATGCGGATCGTCATCGAGCTGAAGCGCGGCGCTCAGCCTGAGATTGTGCTCAACCAGCTCTACAAGCACACCTCCATGCAAGAGAGCTTCTCCATGATCTTCCTCGCGGTGCTCAACGGGCAGCCGCGGGAGTTGGGCCTCGATCAGGCAATCCAGGCCTTCATCGATCATCGCGTCGACGTCGTACAGCGGCGAACGGTCTTCCTCCTCCGCAAGGCTCGCGAGCGCGCGCACATTTTGGAAGGCTTGAAGATTGCGCTCGACAACCTCGACACCGTGATCAAAATCATTCGCGCATCCGGTTCGAGAGCCGAGGCTCGCGAGAACCTCTATGCGTGGGGCAAAGGCACCGAAATTGTCATCAACTTCGACCGCGTGCGTCTTCCGCACGAAGAGAAGGGCCTGACGCTCAGGCAGATCGACGCAATTCTCGAACTGCAACTCTATCGCCTGACGCAACTCTCCATCGACGAACTGCTCACGGAACTCAAGCTGGTTCGCGAGCGCATCGCCGAGTACGAATCCATCCTGGCCAGCGAAACAAAGCTGCGCGGGGTGATCGTGAAGGAACTCGAAGAGGTTCGCGACAAGTACGGCGACGCACGGCGCACGCAGATTCTGGACGAGAGCGCCGAGTTGCAGCTTGAAGACCTCATCGCCGACGAGCAGGTCGCCGTGACAGTGAGCCACCAGGGCTACCTCAAGCGGACTCCGATCTCCATCTATCGCTCGCAGCGGCGCGGCGGCACTGGGCGCATGGGCATGAAGACGCGCGAAGAAGATTTCGTCTCGCAACTCATCATCGACTCTACCCATGCCTACCTGCTCTGCTTTACCAACACCGGCCGCGTCTACTGGGTCAAGGTGTACGAGGTTCCCGACGTTGGTGCAGCGGGCAAGGGCAAATCCATGCAGAGCCTGCTTGACCTGCAGCCCGGCGAAAATGTACGCGCCATTCTTCCCGTGCGCGATCTTGAAGAGGAGGGCAAGTTCATCTTCTTCGCTACGCAAAAGGGCACGGTAAAGAAGACACCGCTCAAGGACTTCTCTAACGTCATGGCGCGTGGCATCATCGCCATCGGCATCGACAAGGACGATGAGCTGGTCGCAGCGCGCATCACCGACGGTTCGCAACTGGTCTTCCTCGCCACCCACCTTGGCATGGCCATCCGCTTTGACGAGTGCGACGTCCGCTCCATGGGCCGCCCGGCATACGGTGTGCGCGGCATCGCGCTCGCCAAGAACGATTACGTGGTAGGCACGGCAATCACTCCCAAGGAGCACGCTCCGGGAGACTATCGCATTCTTGCCGTCACCGAAAACGGCTTTGGCAAGCGTACCAATGTCGAGGAATACCGCTTGCAGACCCGCGGCGGAAAGGGCGTCAAGAACATGGCCGTCACGCCCCGCATCGGCCGCGTAAACACCATTCAACTGGTCGACGACACCTCGGAACTGATGGTCATCAGCCAGTTCGGCAAAATCATCCGTTGCGACACCAAGACCATCCGCGCCGCCGGCCGCGCCACGCAAGGCGTCCGCATCCTCAACCTGGAACCGGATGACAAGGTAGCCGCCGCCGTAATCATTCCTCCCGAAGAACTCAAGGACGACGAACCTACACTTCTCCAGTAGTTTTCCTGGACTGGCGCTTCACCCATATTGGTGGAGGTATTTAGATGATGGACAAGACAATCCGCCGCGTAGCCAGTTTTGAGGAGCAAGAGACCGAGACCTTCCGGTATTGGCAGAGCCGGCCGGTAGGGGAGCGTCTCGTGGCGGTCTGTGAACTAAGCGAGGCAGGGTTTGCTTTCGCTTCCGATTTTCGAGGAGTGCCGGTCCATGATGACTCAAGACTTCAAAGACCTGTTGCGCGTGTTCAACGCAAACGCAGTTAAGTATCTCATCATCGGCGGTCATGCTCTTGGAGTTCACCTTGTGCCGCGCATGACCAAAGATCTGGACATTTTCATTCGCGCCGACGAGAACAACGCCAATGCCGTCTATCGAGCTCTGGCTCAATTCGGGGCCCCATTGGATGGGATGAGCCCCGCGGACTTCGCGGATGGCACAACCTTTCAAATTGGTCAGGAGCCCGACCGGATCGACATCCTGCAGCGAATTGACGGACTCACCTTTGACGAAGCGTGGCCAAACCGCATTGAGGGCGCTATTGATGGTGAGGTTCCGGCCAGCGTCATCTCGAGAGACGATCTGATTCGTAACAAACTCGCCAGTGGCCGCGATCAGGACTTGGTTGACGTGAAGAAGCTGAGAGCGTTGAACCAGATCAAACCAGAGTAGAATCTCTCAAAGCGGACGCAACTAGTATCAAGGTTGCTGCGTCATCGATCGAGCCCGAAGAAGGCAAGAACGTCAACGACGAGCCCACTCTACTGCAATAGGACTGTTCGATTCGCCGGTGACATTCGGAGACTTGCGGGGTACACCAGAAGATGCCGGCGACAGGCGCCAAACCATCAGGCACGACAGACGAAGCATCTGCCGCACGAGCTGTGCGCCAGATGTTCGACTCCATTGCGCCTCGGTATGACCTGCTGAATCATGTGCTCTCCGCCAACGTGGACCGGCTCTGGTGGTGGCGCACGGCGCGGCGCTTCCGGCCCATTCTCGCCAACCCCGATGCCGCGGTTCTCGACATCTGCTGCGGTACCGGTGACATGACCATGGCTCTCCTCAAGCATCGCCCCCGGGGTGCGCGCCCAATCCTGGCAGCGGATTTTGCGCGCGGCATGCTCAGCCGCGGAGCCTTGAAATTTGGAGCGCACAAGTCTGACAAGCCCTATGCCATTCCCGTTGAAGCCGATGCCCTCCACCTGCCCCTGAAAACCGCGTCGCTCGATCTGATTGTCACGGCTTTCGGATTCCGAAATCTGGCCAACTACGAGGCCGGACTGCGCGAGTTCAGCCGTGTGCTCAAGCCCGGCGGCCAATTGGGAATTCTGGATTTCAGCGAGCCCGGAGGATTGATCGGCAAGGCCTATGCAGTCTATTTCCGCCGCGTCCTTCCGGCCATCGGGCGCCTCATCTGCGGCAAAAATGGTCCCTACAATTATTTGCCCGTTTCGGTCGGCAATTTTCCGCCGCCTGCTGCCATGCTCGCGCTGATGAATTCCACCGGTTATCAAGACTGCGCCTGGCAGCCTTACACCTTTGGAATCGCCGGGTTGTACACGGCCAAGCGCTCGCTTGTAGTCTAAGAACTCAATGACTCGAGCCACATCCAGTCCGCACGCCGTCCAGCAGCCCGCATTGACCCTGGCTGAATCCTCCGCGGAAAAACGGAACGTGTCTCGGAACTCGATGCTGGCCGCTGGGGCCATGACGCTGTTGAAGCTCGCGGCGGGGCTGCTGTCCGGGTCCCTGGGCGTGTTGTCTGACGCGGCCCACTCGGGACTGGACCTGGTGGGCGCAACGCTCACCTTCTTCTCCGTACAGGTGAGCGACAAGCCGGCCGACGAAGACCACACCTACGGGCACGGAAAATTTGAAAACCTTTCCGCGTTTTGCGAAGCGATCCTGATGGCCATCTCCTGCGGGTGGATTATCTATGAAGCGCTCGATCGCATCATTCACAACTCCACTGAGCTGCACCACTCCGTGTGGCCCGTGCTCGTGCTGCTCACTTCAATCGGAGTGGATTTCTGGCGATCGCGGCAATTGCGCGCGGTGGCGGAGCGCACCGGCTCACCGGCCCTGGCCACCGACGCATTCCACTTCGCCAGTGACATCTGGGCCACCCTGGCCGTGCTGTGCGGGCTGGGCGCCAGTTGGCTGGGGGAGCGTAACGGGATCGCCTGGCTCAAGTACGCTGACCCGTTTGCGGCGGTGGTCGTCTCGCTCATGATTCTGCGCCTCACACTACTCCTCGGCCGCGAGACCGTTGCCGTCCTCATGGATGAAGTTCCGGCAGAGACGCGACGGCGCCTGGTGCGCGAAGTGGAACAGGTGGAGGGTGTGCTGGCCGTCGAGCAGGCGCGCGTCCGCCGCGCCGGTGCGGGTTATTTTGCCGACCTCACGCTGGCGCTTCCGAGGCGCTTCACGTTTGAGCACACCGGCGAGCTGGTGCAGTCGGCCACCGAAGCAGTGCACCGCGCCCTCCCGACAGCAGATGTTGTCATCCACACAGTTCCTCGCGAGGCCCGTGCGGAAAGCGTCTTCGACCGCGTGCGGGCTGTAGCCGCGCGCAACAACGTCAGCGTGCACGAGCTCAGCGTGCAGTCGCACCATGGCCGCCTGCGCGTCGAGCAGCATGTCGAACTCGACGAAAAAATGACTCTGCGCCTGGCGCACGGCTTTGTCAGCGCGCTCGAGGCGGAGATTCTGCGTGAAGCCCCGGAGATCGACGCGGTGCTGACCCACATCGAAAGCGAGCCAGCCACCATCGAGCAACCGGAAGAGATGGTTGAGGAAGATCGCAAGATCGAACACGCCCTCCGCACCACGGCTTACCTCTTTCCTGAAATTGTGGACGTGCATGAAATCACGGTCGTGCACGCCGCCGAGCACATTTATCTTTCCTGCCATTGCACGCTCCCCGACGATCTGCCCATGCAACAGGTGCACCTTGTAATCACGGCGCTTGAGGATCGATTCAAGCTCGAGTGTCCTGAAGTGCAGCGCGTAACCATCCATCCCGAGCCGGTCACCGACAATTTACGATAGGACGCGAGAGAATGTTCTTGAGGAACGAGTCGCCAGAATGAACAGCCGTTCGGTCGTGAATTTCTTTCAGATCGCGTCGCTGCTGATGCTGCTGGTCGCCGTAGCGCTTCTTGCCGCCATCACCACCATGCACTTCGCCATTCACGGCGCCGAGGTGCAGGTACCGTCGCTGAAAGGAATGACCGTAGCCGACGCGCGCAGCCAGACCGCCGGCCTTGGCCTGAACCTCAACGTCGATAACCGCTACTACTCCGGCGATGTCGCTGCCGGCCACATCCTTACGCAATCGCCTGCGCCGGCAACGGTGGTGCGCCGCGAGTGGCAGGTTCGCGTATCCGAGAGCCTCGGACCGCAGAAGGTCGACGTGCCAGACACGGTAGGACTCCAGGAGCGTGTTGCAGCCCTGCAGTTGCGCCGCGCCGGGCTTGAAGTGGGCTCAACTGCTCGCCTGCCCTACCCAAATGCCGCGGAGGGCACCGTGCTCGCGCAAGATCCGCCCGCCCACGCACAGGACATTGCGCAGCCCAGCATCAATCTCCTGGTCGTTGCGCCGGACGATGAAATACCCGATGGCTATGTAATGCCCGATCTGGTCGGAATGCCAATCGTGAGCGCCGTAACTGCGTTGACCAAGGTTGGAATCAAAGCCGCGACGCCCACTTATGTCAGTGTGCCCGTGGGTCCCATCGGCACCGGAAACGCCCCGCCAATACTGCCCGTGAAGCCCGGCGCTGTCACCGCGCAGGCACCGCCCGCCGGAGCGCGAGTCGACCAGAGTACGATGGTCAAGCTGACAGTAGCCAAGTGAAGAGACTGAATAAGTCGATGTTTTGAAAGGGCACTACCGGGGAACCCTCTGGGTCGCGTGCCGCAATCAGAATAAAATCAACGAGGGCTTTAGCCCCTGAGGGAATGTGTCCTCACGACTAGGCTGATTAAGAAATTTTTTTACGGGTTCGGCGAAAAAAGGAGACTAAGCACAATGGGATTGAGCGAAGATCTTGAACGCGTAACATTGCAGGAACGCGAACTGCAGTTGCCACGAATGGACGAGCAGATGGCCTGGGAACTCGGCACGCGTTTGCGCACGATGGCCGAAGAACGCGGCCTGCCAATCGTAATCGACGTCCGGCGCTTCGGGCAGCCACTGTTTTATTCAGCGCTCAAAGGCACCACCCCCGACAACGTCTCGTGGGTGCAACGCAAGAGCAACGCAGTCGCGCGGTTCCATCGCAGTTCCTACGGCGTCGGCCTCACCATGAAGTTGAAGAACGACACGCTCGAGTCCCGAGGACTTCCCATCAACGAATACGCCTCGCATGGCGGATCGTTTCCCCTCACTGTGAAGGGCGCGGGAATCGTGGGCAGCGTGACCGTCTCCGGCNNGACTTTAGTCGTGCCGCTTGATGCCGGAATTACGAGGGGCTTTAGCCCCTGGGGGACTCGAACCCGTACCTGAAGATGCCACATTTGAAACGCGCTCTACTCAAATGCTCATATGAGTCGAAAAACCCCTCATTCAAGCAGTTCTTTCCAACTGCGCGATGAAGAAGCCATCCGTGTGGAAGACCCCGGGCAGCAGCCGCAGCGTGCCGTCCGGCATCGTGCAATCATGCAGCCGCGCAGCGCCGGAAGAAGTCAGCACACCTTCCTTCATAAGCGCATCAATGCGTGGCCCGAGCGCAACCAGCCGCGCCTTCGCGCCTTCAGCCAACACAGCAGCGACGACCTGCTCGTTCTCCTCCGGCTCCAGCGAACAAGTTGAATAGACAACACTGCCACCGGCGCGAACAGCACGCAACGCGGCGAGCAAGATACCCCTTTGCCGTTCGGCCTGGCGCGGAAGTTCCTCGGCGCGCAGCCGATGACGGATCTCGGGATTGCGGCCCAGCGTACCGGTTCCACTGCAAGGCACGTCGGCCAGCGCAAGATCAAAGACTCCATCTTCTTCCAGCGCGGCTGCGTCGCCCAGCCGGCATTCAACCCTCTCGCCGCGATCGGCAAGCCGCTTTCGCAACTCATCAAGCCGCTGCGAACTCGACTCACACGCAACTATGCGAGCCCGCGGATTCCTTTCAGCAAGAATGAGCGTCTTGCCCCCAGGCGCCGCGCAGCAATCCAAAATTGAGTTCACCGTGCCCGCGCTTCCCTGCCCTGCTATCTCCGCCACCAGTTGCGAGCCTTCGTCCTGAACCCGAACGCGGCCCTCGCGGAACGCTGCCGTCGCAGTCACGTCTCCGGAAACGACCGTACGGGCAGCAGTGAGCAGTTCGCCGGGTTCAAGATAGATTCCGGCCTTCATGAGTTCCGCCTCGACATCAGCGCTGCCGATGCGCACAGTCAACGCCGGCTGGCTCTGCCCATGCCTGCAGATCGCGCGCGCACCTTCGAGCCCGTAGAAATCCGCCCAGCGCTCAACCATCCACTCCGGATGCGCTTGCGCCATCGCCACATCAGCCGGAGACTCCTCCGAAAAGTCCGCCACCGGAGCCCCGCCACCCAGTTTGCGCAGCACCGCATTCACCATACCTGATGCGAATCGATGCCCTGCCGCCTTCGCCAGCTCGACACTCTCATCAATCGCAGCGCGCGCTGGAATGCGGTCCAGATGCAGCAACTGAAATGCCCCCAGACGAAGCGCGATCAGAATCTCCGCATCGAGCTTCGCGTTCGGCCGTTTCAGCAGTGCTTGCAGCTGGTGGTCGAGTTGAATCTGCCACCGGAGTACGCCTAGTACCAGCGTAGTAGTCAAATTGCGATCGGGAGTGGAGAGCGCATTGACGGCCTTCCCCCGCAGCAGATCGTCTGAATGCGAGTGGCCGCGCCCAACGGCCATCAGGACCTGAAACGCCGCTTTGCGTGCTGCGGAAATTGCCGGCATCGCGGTCAACCGAGCCGCGCATTCTCAGCGAGTGGTGTTCCGTGCAGAAACTCAGCCGCGGCCAGCCGCTTCTTTCCTTCGAGCTGAACCTCAACCAGCTCAAGCCACGTCTCGCCGTCGCACGCAGCGAACAGCCGATGATGCTCGACATGAATCTGTCCGGCCTTCGCTGAGCCCGGCGCTGAAATACTCGAAGCATCCGCAATCGCCATGCGATGCACAATAACTTTCTTGCCGTCGAGAGTTGTAAACGCGCCGGGCCACGGTTGAAAGCCGCGCCAGCGATTGTAAAGTTCAGTCGCAGTGCGAGCCGCGAAATCCATGCGGCCGTCCTCACGATCCAGTAGCGGCGCAAACGTCGCGCCCTCGTGGTTCTGTGGCTCACCCTTGATGGTTCCATCGGCCAGCCCGGCCAGCGTCTCCACAACCAGCGGCGCACCCGCCCGTGCGAGAATGTCGAACAGGTCCACTGCAGTCTGATTCGGTCCTATCTCGACGGTCTGCTGCAGCAGAATCGGTCCTGTGTCCAGGCCTTCTTCAAGCAGCATCGTAGTGTTGCCCGTGAAAGCATCGCCCATCGCCACTGCCCACTGAATGGGCGCAGCCCCGCGATACTTTGGCAGCAGCGAACCGTGCAGATTAATGCAGCCAAGCCTCGGCAGAGTCAGCATCCATGGCGGAATAATGCGCCCGTAAGCCACAACAACAATGGCCTCAGGATCGATGGCCTCAAGCTGCGCGCGAAACTCTGCATTGCTGCGTATCTTTTCCGGCTGCACCACAGCAATCCCTGCGGCCTGCGCGGCCTGTTTCACCGGAGGCGCGGTCAGTTGGTGCGTACGGCCCACAGGCCCGTCGGGCTGCGAGACCACCAGCAAGATTTCGTGTTCCGCTTTAAGCAGTGCCTCGAAGGTAGGAACAGCGAAGCCGGGCGTTCCGCAAAAGACAAGTTTCACTGCTCTACCACTCGCCGTCAGCTTGCATCTTGCGGATCTTGCGCAGATTCAGGCTGCGCTTCAGCGCGCTCATCCGAAACAGAAACAGAACGCCGTCCAGGTGGTCGATCTCGTGCTGAAAGGCGCGCGCCAGCAGGTCATCGCCGTCCATCTCGAACCATTTGCCCTTCTCATCCTGGGCACGGATGCGGACCTTGGCCGCGCGCACAACCTTCTCGCGAATGTCGGGGAAGCTGAGGCAGCCTTCCTCCTCGTACAGCTTGCCCTCGCTGAAAATAATCTCAGGATTGATCAGCACCAGCCTGTCTTTGGGATCTTTGCCCATGCTGACGTCGATCACGGTCACGCGTTTTGACACTCCCACCTGGGGCGCCGCCAGCCCAACGCCCTGGTTAGCATAGGTGGTCTCGAACATATCGGCAACCAGCTTGCGCAGTTCCGCGTTGAACTCGGTAACCGGCTCGCCGGGCTGCGAAAGGATCGGGTCGGGGTATTTGACAATCGTCTGAATCATCTTCTCTTGTTAAAAGCTCCGTATCTGTTCGATGTATCCATCAAAATTGCGCTTCATTTCCAGCATCGAGTCGCCGCCAAACTTCTGCTGAGCCAGGCTCGCAATCGTGACGGCAACCATGGCTTCAGCGGCTACTCCCGCCGCTGGCACCACACATATATCGCTCCGCTCGTAGCTCGCATTGGTTGCTTCGCGGGTGTCGAAGCGAACCGACTCCAGCGGACGGCGAAGCGTCGAAATCGGCTTCAGATAGCCGCGCACCACAATGTCTTCTCCGTTTGAAACGCCCCCCTCGAGTCCGCCGGCGTTGTTGTGCGGGCGCGTAAAACGCGTCGGGTTACCGTTGGGTTCAGCCGCGTAGTGAATCGGATCGTGAACCTGCGAGCCGAACGACTCCGCCGCCGTAACGCCGCGGCCAATTTCAACCGCCTTCACGGCCTGCAAACTCATCACCGACCAGGCAAGCAGCCCGTCGAGCCGCTCATCCCAGTTGGCATAGGTGCCCAGGCCGGCAGGAACGCCGTGCACCACAACTTCAAAGACGCCGCCAACCGTATCACCGGTGCGCGACACTGCCTCGACCTCTTCCTTCATGCGTGCTTCGGTCGCTGCATCAACGCAACTGAGTAAGACCTCGTCCTTGGCCGCAACCGCCACAATCTCTTCCCATGCCGCTGTGCGGGCCAGCTCAACACGGCCCACGCGAATCACGTGACTCGCAACTTCAACTCCGAGAGCCCGCAGCATCAGCTTGGCAAAAGCTCCTGCGGCCACACGCCCCGTGGACTCGCGGGCCGATGCGCGCTCCAGCACGTACCGGGCGTCGGGAAAGTTGTATTTCAGTGCGCCGGCAAGGTCAGCATGCCCCGGCCGCGGTGAAGCAACCGCCTGGTGCTTGGCCGGGTCGCCGGCTTCCACGGGCAGCTTTTCTTCCCAGTTTTTCCAGTCGCGGTTCACGATTTCTATCGCAATCGGCGAGCCAATGGTCTTGCCGTGCCGCACTCCGGAGAGAACGTGGGCCCTGTCGGTTTCAATCTTCATCCGGCCGCCGCGGCCATAACCCTGCTGCCGCCTCCATAGCTCGCGGTTCACGAATTCCAGATCGACGGGGACGCCGGCTGGAAGCCCGGAAATGAGCGCAATTAGCGCCTCTCCATGGGATTCGCCGGCTGTAGAGAAACGGATCATATTGAGTCCATTGTACCGGAGAGCACAGTTGTTAGTCCTGGGCCGCCAGGGGTCAAACGCGCAGAGGAGAACGGTCTAGCGGCCCATCAAAAAGGCTATCTGCGACTGGCTTTCGGTAACACCAGCCTGCACGCCGCATTCCGCGTAGAGCGCCATCGCTTCATGCCAAAGGAACGTCGCTTCTTCGGGATCGCCGCTGTCGGCCTTCAGATGCGCGTATCCGCGAATTGCGTTTGCCAGGTCGAGGGGCGGCGATGGCTCGTGCTTCCGATAGAGAGCAAGAGCCTCCTCGTAGCACGGTGCTGCCTTTGCCAGTTGTCCCTGATCGCGAAGAATATCGGCGACATGCCGGATTGCGTGCGCCAGCAAAAGCGGGTCGTCCTGCGCGCGGCGGAGTTCAACCTCATCGGAATAGTGCCTCAGAGCCAGGCCCGCGTTTCCCATGTCTCTCTCAATCTGTCCCAGTCCTGCGAGAGCCTGCGCCAGCAGAATCCTGTCGTTCGCCTTCCGGCACCGTTCCACCGCGTGGGAAAAATAATTCTTGGCATCGGCCAGCCGTCGATCGCTGCGTGCTTCGTGGCCGCGCGAGAGCAATTCAGCTGGCGGGATAGACATCATGGCGAAAGGGTAGCATGCAGAAGATACGATTGTCGGGGTCGCCTCCAGGCCGCAGGATCCTATTCCCTATTCCCTGCATCTCGCCTACCATGTAGCCCATGAGCTACTTCCTCTTCAAAACCGAACCCGGTGTCTACTCCTTCGACGATTTTCTGCGCGACAAGGAGACCGTATGGGATGGCGTGACCAACCCGACGGCAGTTAAGCATTTGCGCGAAATGAAGGCGGGGACGAAGTGGATTTTCTACCACACCGGCGAGGAACGCACCGCGGTGGGAACTGGAACCGTGGTAAGCGTCGACCCCACCGATCCAAAGGTACCTGTCGTCCGGGTCAAGGTCGGCAAAAGGCTCAAGACGCCGAAGACCCTGCCAACCATCAAGGCTGAGAAGTTGTTTGCCGGTTCGCCACTCACGGTAATCGGAAGGCTTTCCGTAGTCCCCCTGACCAAAGAACAGTGGGATTGGTTCCTAGGCTGAGGATGCAAAGACCAGAGACTGTCGCGAACATTCGCTCAGCCGTCCGCCGGGTGCCCCATCCATTCCGCGCATTTTGCGGAATGGGTGGGATAGCACAACCCTCAACCGAGGGGCATTCCCGCTCCTGATTCCTGATCTCTGCCCCCTGTCCACAGTCGGCCGGGTGCCCCATCCTCGCCACGTCTTTGTTTTTGTGGCTAGGGTGGGGCAGCACGAAGACAGTATTAATTTGCCGGATCTATAAGCGAACATTCAGAGCTTTCGTAAGAACCACTTGGCCGCTATTTCCCGTTCTCCCCCAGCCACCGCTTCGTGTTCAAAAGTTGCCGGTTGTCGAGCGACCACACTTTCCCCGTCAGCTCGTCCGGACCCTTCCCCTCGCGAATCGACTTGTCGAATTCGCTGGAGACCGCCTGCATCTTCGCGTCCAGGTCGTCCACAAAATTCAGCACCAGCGCCTCCGGAATCATCGGCAGCTTCGGCGAGCCGAACTCCAGCTTGCCGTGATGCGACAGGATCATATGCAGAACCAGCGTGCGCAACCGGTCAGGAAAATTGGGCAGGCTGGCGATGGTTTTCTCCACCATGTCGATGCCCATCTGGATGTGCCCCAGCAGCGTCCCCTCGATCGTGTAGTCGAACCCGATTCCCCATGACAGCTCGCGAATCTTGCCGATGTCATGCAGAACAACCCCCGTAATCAGCAAGTCGCGATCGAGCAGCGGATAGTGCGCAGCCACGCGATCAGCGAGGTTCAGCAGGCTCACCACATGTTCGAGCAGGCCGCCGAGCCATGCGTGATGAAGCTGCCGCGCAGCCGGAGCTTCACGGAAAGCATTGCCGATCGCAGGGTCGGCAAGAATGGTCGTAAGCAGCAGCTTCAGGTCAGGATTCGTAAGGCTCTCGACGCTCGATTGAAGCTGGCTCCAGAGAACTGCAATATCGTAGGTGGTTGAAGGCAGCAGGTCAGCCTTGTCCACTTCGTCGGCACGTGCCACTCGAAGCTGATCGATCTTCATCTGCAGCCGGTCGTCGAAGCGAGAGGCACTCCCGCGAGCCTTCACGACGTCGCCCTTCTCGAAATCCTTCGCAATGCGCGGATCGCCGAGCTCCCAGATGCGGCCTTCGAGCTGGCCCGTCTTGTCACCCAGAATCAAGTTAAGGTAGGGCTTGTTGTTCTTGGTCGTCCGTTGTTGCTTGGCCAAAACCAGAAAGAAACCGTCGAAGGGCTTTCCTTCGTCGAATGTTGCGAGATCGGCAATGTAGATATCTTTCATCCTGCCGAGAAGCTTAACGCACCAGGCTGTTGTTGCCAAAAGCGAAGCGGGCCCGGGATCTCATCCCAGGCCCGCCGATCATGCAGAATCGTTCGCGTTATTGTTGTGGTTGAGGAGTGGGAGCCGGAGTTGGCGCAGGCGGCGCAGGCGCAGGTGCAGGCGCTCCCGGCATTTGAGGCGCCGGCGTAAACTGTGGAGTCTGCCCCGGAGTCTCGACTTCTTTTTTCCTGTCGGCAAGGCGAGTCTTTTCACCTTCCGTGGTAGGTTTCTTTTTCTTCTTTGAGGCGGTATCGCCGGCCAGGCCCAGCGGACCCGATTGGGTTGCGCGGTCGGCAACTTCGGCGGCATCTGCCGGCGCAGGAGCCAGCGCATCGGGCTGGATGCCCTTCGCCTTAGGCTGCTTGGGCCCCTTGGCACGCGAGCTGAAGCGGGTCTTCTTCTCCGGCGCAGCTGCTTCCAGGGGATTCACCGGCTCGTTGGCGTTCGATGCCGTTTCTGGCAGCGCGCCTGCGTCTTCGATCGTGCCGTTGGCCGCTGCGGGGAGAGTCTTGCGTGGACTCTGACCAAAGCGAATCTTTTCCTTCTTGCCCGGCTTCTCGATTGCAGGTTCTGTACTTTTTGCGTGCTTCTTCTTCGAAGCACTGACACTGACCTTTTCCACGGCTGCTGCTGGCGCGGGCGATGGCGGCAGAGGTGGCGGCTGGGCCTGGGGTGACTTCTGCCGGAACGTGCGAGTGGTCTCGCGGAACCGGGTGCGCTCTACCTTCGCTTTCTTCTTGGGCGCTGGCGGAACATAAGCACTGTAAACCGGCTTGGTTTCATTTGGGCTTGCGCCGGTGTCGGTATAGCCTGGCTTGATGTCGATGAAGGCATCTTCGCGCAACTTGGTCAGGTAGTCGCGAATGGCCGGCTCCATCCGGCTCATGTAAAACGCATCTTCAACCTGGCCCTCCACTTCCTTAAATGGGCGCGGGCCGCCGGGAACGTGCAGAACCACCTTGAGGATGACGTATCCCTGCCGGGTGAGGATCGGATCGGTAACCTCGCCCGCCTTAAGCGGGAACGTTTTGTCCTCCAGAGCCTTGGGAAGGGCGCCAGGCTGATACTGGCCCAGTTCGCCTCCCTCGGCCGCGGTGGGGCCGTCGCTGAAAGATTTGGCTAACTGGCCAAAATCGCCGCCGGCATGAAGCCGGGCCACCAGGTCGTCGGCCTTGGCCTTGGCTGCAGCCAGCTTGGCCTGATCACCGGCAGTACCGGTCGAAATCAGAATCTCGCTTAGCCGTATGCTCTCGGGCTGCGTGTAATCCCGTTTGTGCTGCTCGTAGTAGCGCTCAGCCTCGCCGGGCGTAAACCGGATTGCCGCACCAACCTCCTGGCGCATCACGTTCTGGGTGATGATGCCGTTGCGG
Organism: Acidobacteriaceae bacterium; assembly: GCA_003133425.1. The sequence continues at coordinate 7,909 of PKXI01000215.1, read as the reverse complement.
ATGTTGGCCTTGAAATCCTCGTACGAGACACCCTGCTCTTTCGCAGCTTTCTCCAGGTCCTCAATGGTATCCAGGTGGTATTGCTTGCGAATCTCGTCAAGGCGCTTAACCAGCTCGGTATCGCCGGTTATGCCCAGTTCCTTCCCTCTTGAAAGCCAAAGCTGCTGGTCGATCAGGTTACGCAGCAGGTCCTTGTGGGACGCGGAGATCTCCTGCAGCGTGCTGGCTCCATGCTGGCGCGCCTCCTGGTCCACTTCGGCCATCGAGCGGTCGTAATCGGAGCGGGAGATGATCTGGTCGTTCACCCGGGCTATGATGTCTTCGACCGTGTTGCCCCCATATGGGCTTTGCGGCGCGACGTTCTGGGCAAGCGACAACGTAGGACTAGCGAGCAGCACCGTGAAAAACACAATCGCTGCGGGAATGCGAAGGAATCTTAAGGTCATAAGGTCAGCACACGCCAGGCAGACTGAAACACCACCTGAAGCATAGACGCCATTGTAAATGGCTGGGCAGCAAGTACGCGATTCCCGGTACGTTTTATGGGCTACTCTGCCCGTTTCACGTCGGGATGAGGGCAGAGTCGAGTCCGTTCCTGGCGGGAGTGCTTGGACGGAAATGTCGGACCGGCTTGCGCTTACGCCGGGCCGGCCTCCCTTTTCCGTCGAAATCAGGCGCTGCCGGGCCTTTTTCGTGAGCTGAAGTGGCCCCTTTGGTGGGGCGCCGCTACCCGAATGGTCACTGCCGGAGTCAAACATTACGGTGCTATACTTTAGCCCAAGATGGCTCTGCGGAGCCCCCGCTAGCGGTGTACCAATTCATTAGCCTTGCCGGATCCGGGCAGGCCAATTTTTCTCAGGGAGCAGTTCCGCCGCACCCGGCGGATTGAACCCTGATCAATTGGAAAACCGCAGATGGGCCCCTGCCGCAATCGCCGTTCGGAGGTTCCGTCTGCCTATGACTCCCCGCGCACGCCGCGCACTCTTCACAGTCGTTCTCTTTTTCGCCGTTTGCGCCGTCGCGGGCAGCATCCTTCAGCGCAGGGTTGGGGCGCAGTCTGCCACCGACGAGAGCCAGCTTCGCGACAGCATCAAGTCGTTCACTGATGTCTACGCGCTGGTTGAAAAGAACTACGCCGAGCCCATTAACGGTGACAAGGCTGACACTGCCATCTACGACGGAGCCATCCCGGGCATGCTCCGGGTTCTCGACCCTCACTCCAATTTTTACGATCCCAAGGCCTATGCGAGACTGCGCGAAGATCAGCGCGGCCACTACTACGGCGTTGGCATGGTGATCCAGGAGCAGGCTGATAAAAAGGTCTACGTCATCACTCCTTACGAGGGCACGCCCTCCTTCCGGGCCGGCATCCACCCAGGAGATATCATCTCAGCGGTCGACGGCAAAGCCACTGACGGCTGGACGTCGGACCAGGTAGCCAAAGCTCTCAAAGGTCCCAAGGGAACGCACGTGCAGGTAACGACCACTCGTACGGGGCAAGCAGCACCGTTGGTGTTCGATCTGGTGCGCGACGAAATTCCCCATCCCTCGGTCGACCTGAAATACGAGATTCGTCCCGGCATTGGATACATTCACCTCACCCAGTTCCAGGAAACAACCGGCGACGAGATGACTGAGGCAATCAACAGCTTCGGCGACCTCAGAGGCCTGGTGCTCGACCTGCGCAACAATCCAGGCGGCCTGCTGAGCCAGGCGGTCGATGTTTGCGATCACCTGCTGACCAAGGGACAGTCAATCGTCTCGCAGCGCGGTCGCGCCTACCCCGACCAGAACTACACTGCCACCCACGGTAACAGCGGCAAGGCCTTCCCAATCGTTGTGCTGGTCAACCGCGGTACAGCCTCGGCGGCGGAGATTGTTTCCGGTGCACTCCAGGATCACGATCGCGCCCTCATCGTCGGCGAAACCACCTTTGGCAAAGGGCTGGTGCAAACCGTCTACAACTTGAGTGAAAACACCGGGTTGGCGCTCACCACCTACCACTACTACACGCCTTCGGGGCGCCTGATCCAGCGGAACTACACTGGCGTTTCGATGTACGACTACTACTACAACCATGCCGGCGCGCTGCCTTCCAACTCCACCAACCAGGAAGTAAAGCTCACCGATTCGGGACGGACGGTCTACGGCGGCGGCGGTATCACTCCAGACGAGAAGATCGGAACGCCGGTCAGCAATCGCTTCCAGGACGAGCTCCTGATCAGGGATGTGTTCTTCAAGTTTGCGCCGATGTATGTTGCCAGCCACACGGTGGACAAGAACTTTCAGGTGGACGATGCTGTCATGGGCGACTTCAAAAAGTACCTGACCGCCCAGAACGTTGTTTATACCCAAGACGATATCAACGCCGCGTCGGACTGGCTGAAAGCGCGCATCAAGGAAAAAATCGTCACCATTCAGTTTGGGCAGCTCCAGGGATTGCGTACTCTTGCCGACTGGGATCCAGAAATTCAGAAGGCGGTAACCTTTCTCCCCGAAGCCCAGGCTCTCGAAGACACTGCGCACAAGGTCCTCACGGAGAAGGCGATGGCGCGGAATTCCGGCACCCAGGGCGTCCCTGCGCAGCCATAGTCAAAGGACTCGACGAGCAATCTAATAGAATAAAGACGGACAGGCCTCAGCGCCTGTCCGTTTTTGTTTCGTTGCGCTGCCCCATCAATGCCGGGCCGTGTGCCCCATCCATTCCGCGCCCTTNNACTTCACAGCACGATTTAACGCCGGGTGCCCCATCCTTGCGCTGCTCTTGGCGCAAGGGTGGGATTCAACAAACTCCCCCAATCGTTCTGTATCAGGGCACGACTTTAGTCGTGCCGAAAGAATCCCCAAAAAATGACCCGGGGGCTTTAGCCGCTGAGGCGCGCTCTGAGGGCAGAAACAGCACAGGCCGGGACTTGGAGTCCCGGCCTGCCAACCCAAACGAACAATCCAACTGCCTGCTTACTCGAACGCCGGCAGACCAGCGAGCGCCATCGCAACCTCTTCAGCCGGATAATCGTAGTTCTCCAGTTGCCCCGCCTGGTAGGCAATGTAACTCTGCATGTCGAAGTGCCCATGCCCACTCAGGTTGAACAGAATCGTGCGCGGCTTCCCTTCCGCCTTGGCGCGCAGTGCTTCGTTGATCGCCTCAGCAACCGCATGATTTGCTTCCGGCGCGGGAATGATCCCTTCGGCGCGCGCAAACTGAATCCCGGCGGCAAACGCATCCAACTGCTGCACAGTAGTCGCTTCCGCAAGTCCCAGGTCCAGCACATGCGAAACCAGTGGCGCCATCCCGTGATACCGCAATCCGCCTGCATGAATTCCCGGCGGAATAAATGTGCTGCCCAACGTGTGCATCTTCACCAGCGGCGTCAGGTGGCCCGTATCTCCGAAATCATAAGTAAAGCGGCCCTTGGTCAGGCTCGGGCAGGCGGCCGGCTCAACAGCAACCATGCGCGCATTGCTCTTGCCCTTCAGCTTGCGGCCAATATACGGCATCACCAGCCCGGCAAAATTCGATCCGCCGCCAGTGCAGCCGATAATCACATCCGGATCGTCGCCCGCCAACTCCATCTGCTCAATCGCTTCCTGACCAATCACCGTCTGGTGCAGCAGCACATGATTCAATACACTGCCCAGCGCGTACTTGGTGTCGGGGTCCTTGGCGGCCACTTCAACAGCCTCGGAGATAGCGATACCCAGCGAGCCTCTGGAGTCAGGATGCTGAGCCAGAATAGCGCGGCCCGATTCCGTCTCCGTACTTGGACTCGCGGTAACGGACGCTCCGAATGCCTCCATCAACGCACGGCGATAAGGCTTCTGGTCATAACTCACGCGCACCATGTAGACCTTGCAGTCCAGACCGAAGAACGAGCACGCCATTGAAAGCGCTGAGCCCCACTGTCCTGCGCCAGTCTCCGTGGACAGGTGCTTGGTGCCATCCTTCTTGTTGTAGTACGCCTGCGCAACCGCCGTGTTGAGCTTGTGCGAGCCGGCCGGGCTTGCGCCCTCGTACTTGTAGTAAATATGCGCCGGTGTGTCCAGCGCCTTCTCAAGCCGCCGCGCGCGATACAGCGGCGACGGACGCCACTGTGCGTATATCTGCCGAACCTCTTCCGGAATCTCGATCTCGCGCTCGCCGCTGACCTCTTGCAGAATCAGACTCATGGGAAACAGCGGGGCCAGGTCGTCGGGCCCGATGGGCTTATGCGTGCCAGGGTGCAATGGGGGCGCCAGTGGCTTGGGCAGATCCGGAAGCACGTTGTACCAGACACGCGGAATCCGGTCTTGGGGCAGGTTGTATTGAATTGTATCCATGCGCAACATTCTACCAGCGGTTTCGCCCCACTGGCTTCTCCCCGTTTCCATTCGCTTCGCCCACTGGAGCGGCACTTCGGCCCTGTAGCCGCCATCACAGCGCGGCCCTGCCGCCGCTCGTACCCTTGATACGCAGTTCAGGAGAAGATGCCCATGCCAGCCATCGCCGCGGAGAACGAAATCACGATCCAGAATCTTTTGGCCGCCTTTGAAGGCGAGTCGAATGCCCATGCCAAATACATCGCCTTTGCCGTCAAGGCAGACCAGGACGGGATCCTCGGAGCCGCCAGCCTTTTCCGCGCTGCCGGGCGCGCCGAGCAAATTCACGCTGCCAATCACGCTCGCGTTATCAAGCAGTTGGGCGGCGAGGCCAAATGCAAAATCCATCCGGTCGAGATAAAGACAACCCTCGAAAACCTGAAGGCCGCGCTCAGCGGCGAGCAGCATGAAGTCGACGTCATGTATCCCGAGTTTCTAGCGGAGGCCACAACCCACGCAAACGCCCTCGCCATCCGCACGTTCACCGGTGCTCTTGAGGCCGAGAAGACCCACGCCCGCCTCTATGGCGAAGCAATCGCTCTGCTTCAGGCCGGCAAGCTGGACTCGTGGATTGGTGCCGCGCGCGAGTTTTACGTCTGCCCGGTCTGCGGCTACACCTCTGAAACCGAAGAGGAGCACGAGCGTTGCCCGGTCTGCAACTGCCCTTGGGAGAAATTCGAGATTATCCGCTAAGGAAATTCAGCTTTAGAACGCCTCTGAAGGAGTCTGCGTTTTGAAAGGGCGGCGGGTGGCCCAGGTCCCAAGGAAGTGAATCGCCCCACTGAAGCTGGGTGCCCCGGGTCCCTCGCATTTGGGGACCCGGGAGACCGCGAACCCCAACCGGACCATTCCCGAATTTCTGACGTTCCGGTTGTATCACCGGCCCGGTGCCCCATCCTTGAATCGCTTTCTGATTCAAGGGTGGGACAGCGTGAATCTCACCCCCAAAGATCCACCCCCAAAAGCAACTGTCATCTTGAGCAGCTTTACTCGCCTCGGCGAGTTGCGTCCAGAGATGAACACGTTTCCGTTCGGCGGTATGCTGGATTCGGCTGTGGTTTGTGGAAGTAGGCCGGCTGCGCATTGGAGCTTTCGAGCCCGTTCTTGAGCATGGTCCCAGACTTTGTGATTGCGAGATTGGTGACGTCGGTCGGAGTGTGGACCGCGATCCCGTTCAGGAGATTATCCACCTCACCGTCTGGCCCAGCCTCAGCCCACAGGAGATGCTATGCGGCAACCAGGCAAGGGTATCCGTTTAGAGTGCATCGAGCCTAACGCGGCGGGCATCGATGTGGGAGCCACGGAGGTTTATGTGGCTGTGCCGCCGGAGAGCGACTCCGAGCCGGTACGCTGCTTCAAGACCTTTACAGAGGATCTGCGGCAGATGGCGGCATGGCTCCGGCAGTGCCGCATCAGCACCGTGGCCATGGAGTCGACCGGGGTCTACTGGCTTCCGCCCTACGAGATCCTGGAACAAGCCGGCATCCGTGTTTGCCTGGTCAACTCCAAACACGTCAAGCACGTTCCCGGCCGTAAGTCCGACGTGCAGGACTGCCAGTGGTTGCAGTATCTGCACTCGGTCGGGCTTCTCCACGCCTCGTTTCGCCCCGACGAAAAGATCTGTGCGATTCGCTCCTTAAGCCGCCATCGCGCCAGCCTGATCGAGATCGCCGCAGTCCATGTGCAGCATATGCACAAGGCTCTCACGCAGATGAATCTGCAGATCCATCACGTTCTCAGCGACATCACCGGGATCAGCGGCATGGCCATCGTCGAAGCCATCGTGGCCGGTGAGCGCTCCCCGGTCAAGCTGGCCGCCTTATGTCATCAAGGCGTACGCTCGGACCGCGAGACGGTGATCAAGTCGCTGGTGGGCAACTACCGTTCCGAGCATCTGTTTACGCTCAACCAATCGCTCACCGCCTACAGGCACTATCAAGAACTGTTGGCTGCCTGCGACCGGGAAATCGAACAGCTTACCCGCCAGTTAAACGGAAAAATCAACCCCGATCAAGACCCACCCAGCACCGCCCCAAGGCCGCACAAACGCCGTAAAAATCAGTTTTACTGCGACATGGGCAGCGAACTGCAGCGCGTTCTGGGAGTCGATCTAACCTGCATCCCCGGCATTAGCGCCCTCACCGCACATACTCTGCTGGCTGAAATCGACCCTGACCTCAGCCGCTTCCCCAACGTTGCCGCCTTCGCCAGCTGGCTTGCCTTGTGCCCTACCAACAAGAAGAGCGGAGGCAAAGTGCTGTCGGCCAAAACACGCCAGAGTAATAGCCGTGCCAGTCGAGCACTGCGCATCGCCGCCCAAACGCTGGCCCGCAGCCGCTCGCATCTGGGCAATTTCTACCGCCGTATGAGAGCCCGCCTCGGAGCGCCCCAAGCCATAACAGCCACCGCCCATAAACTGGCCCGTATCGTCTACCGGCTGATCACAACCGGCCAGGCTTACGACGAGAGCGTGTTCGGCAGCGAAGTGAACAAACAAGCCCAGCGACGTGAAAAACATCTTCGCAAACAAGCCAAGAATCTCGGCTTCCAACTTGTTCCCATCGCCCCATGAGCACAGTGTTCATCAGGAGCGCAGCGCAGCGGAGTCGAAAGATCCGCGGTTGCTCTTCCGGCAGGTGGCCCGCTCATCAGCCCCGAAGAGACACCATGAGCCATGAGAAGCTGTGCCCCGTTCATCGCGGTCTTATCGCGATGAACGGGCGGGTGGCCCTCGATTTTGAGACCTGGATAGCCGGGTGCCCCATCCATGAATCGCTTTTTGATTCATGGGTGGGATACCACGAACCTCCGCTCACCCTTCCCGCCGGGTGCCCCATCCTTGAATCGCCTTCAAATTCAAGGGTGGGAGACCACGAAACTGAACCGATGCGCGAACCACTCGATATAAACTTCTTCTGCAATGCCAGAGGGTCCTGTTCGATACCAGAAGTGCGGCGTCTTCCACTTTCTCACCTTCAGTTGTTATCGAAGGCAGCTGGCCGAGGCCGGAGCCTACACGATCTTCGAGCGCGCGCTCGAAAGCGTGCGCCTGCGATACGGATTTGTCGTTGCAGGCTATGTTCTGATGCCCGAGCATGTTCATTTGCTCGTGGCAGAGCCCGCGGTGTCGTCCCTGGCAACCGCGCTTCAAATCCTGAAACAGCAAACTTCAAGGAAACTGAAGCGGGGCGGGGAGATTCAGTTCTGGCAGCGGCGATACTACGACTTCAACGTGCACAACGAGTTGAAGCGCGTGGAAAAGCTGCGATACATGCACCGCAACCCGGTCAAGCGCGGTCTTGTGGCCAGGCCGGAAGACTGGCCATGGTCCAGCTTTCTGCACTACGCAACGGGGAAGATGAGCGCGGTGGAGATCGAGTCGGAGTGGACCGCCCGACGACGGGAAGAGAACAGGGTTTTGGTAAAGGGGCCTCAGTGAATCCCACCCTTCGCAAAGTGCGCGAAGGATGGGGCACCCGGCAAAGGGTTCCAAATTGCCTACACGCGCACCAAGTGGCAGTTGTTCAACAGCTAGTACTGTGACCGCATGATT
>PKXI01000250.1 GCA_003133425.1 Acidobacteriaceae bacterium | reverse complement strand
TTCATGATGGTCTTCAGCCGCTCTTCAAACTGGCCGCGGTATTTGGTGCCGGCCACGATGAGCGAAAGATCCAGACCAAGCACGCGCTTGTCGGCCAGAAAGCTGGGCACCTCGCCGTCAGCGATGCGCTGCGCAAGGCCTTCAACGATTGCGGTCTTGCCTACGCCGGGCTCCCCGATCAGCACAGGGTTGTTCTTGGTGCGGCGGCAAAGAATCTGCACCACGCGTTCGAGTTCGCCGTCGCGACCCACGAGAGGATCGAGCTGTCCATCCATCGCCGCTTGTGTAAGGTCACGGCTGAACTCGGCCAGCAGGCTCGACTCGCGCTGACGTTGCGCCGGCGGAGCCTTCTCCTGCGTCACGCGAGCCAGCTCTTCGCGAATCTGCGCCAGCTTCAGGCCGCGCTCCTGCAAAATCTCAGAGGCAAAGCATTTCTCTTCGCGCAACAGGCCAAGGAGCAGATGTTCTGTGCCAATGTGCTTGTGGCCCAGCCGTTCGGCTTCTTCCGCCGCGTAGGCCAGGACCCGCTTGCATTCATTTGAAAGTGGCAGGTCCACAGAGGTGGAGACCTTTTCACGAATGGTAGTGTGTCCCTCGATCTGTTTACGGATCGACTCTACCGAGGCGTGGGAGCGCAGGAAGCGGTTGGTTAATGCCTTGTCCTCGCGCAGCAGTCCAAGCAGCAGGTGCTCGGTCTCGATATAGGGCGAGCCAAACTGGCTGGCCTCATACCGCGCGAAGAAGATCACTCGCCGTGCCTTCTCCGTATAGCGTTCGAACATGATGAACTCCCCCCCTGTTTGGGGTTTACCCCAGGCTCTCGGCTGGTGTAACCGTCCGGTTTAGATTCCGGCCTCGGCCCAACCTGCGCGCGCCCTTCCTCTGACTTCGCCGCCGGAGGCTCCCATGGAAAATACCAGCCATGCCTCCGAACAGCTAAATTGGATGGTCTCGAGCGACCTCCGCCCGATGAGTCCGCGGCGCTCAAACTACCGATAGACTCCCACCCTCTCCTCTTCAACCTGGAAGAGCCCAATATCTGTCTAATCCAGGTCGCTTACTAATAAGACTCAGAAACAACCCGGCTGGGTGCTTTTCCTTCAAAAGTTCTCAGGAATCAGTCCCGTCTACCGAGTAGACGCCAGCGGAATCAGCTGGCCGAGTTCAAGCCGCAGCGCTCGTGTGCAGCGAGCGGCAAGGTCAAGGTTGTGCGTCACCAGGATTGAGGTGAGGCCGTGGCTCCTGTGCAGCCGCTCGATAAGGTCAAAGACCATGCCGGCGGTTATTTCATCCAGATCGCCTGTGGGTTCGTCGGCCAGCAGCAGCCGGGGGTTGTTGACGAGTGCACGAGCCAGCGCTACGCGTTGTTGCTCGCCGCCGGATAATTCGCCGGGCCGGTGGGCGCCACGTTCTTCCAAACCCACCACCCGCAACCAGTTAGCCGCCACTGCCAGCGCTTCCCGCTTGGTTACACCGCGGGCAAGCAGCGGCATTGCAACGTTCTCCAGAGCCGTAAACTCCGGCAGCAGGTAATGGAACTGCCAAACGTACCCGATTTCCCGATTGCGAAAGGCCGCTGCCTGGCGCGGGGAGAGGCTGGCCACATTGGTTGAGGCGCAGTATACAGTTCCCGCGGAAGGCGTATCAAGCGCGCCTAAGATATGCAAAAGAGTGCTTTTTCCTGCCCCGGACTGGCCGACGATGGCCACCATTTCGCCGCGGGCAATCTTGAGGTCGAGATTGTCAAAAAGATCGAGGGAACCGCGGGCTGTTTTATAAGTCTTGCGGAGGCCTTCGACCTGGATGATGGGGTCTTGATTTGGATCGATCTGGTTCGGCGGCTGATCTTGCGCCCGCAACTCCGTGTCCCGTGTTGAGCGGGAGGCCTGGCCGGCAACCGCTGGAGGAGTTTGCATCATCTGGTTAACCATAATTTTACATGGGCTGGGTGGGTGAGTATCCCTCAAATGTGGTGATTTACGACGCCTCAGTGTTACCGACTGGGCGGCTGCGGAAGAGCGGCAGCGTTCAACCGCCCAATCCGCCCATTCGGCCCCACCACAAAGGGTAGCGACTGCGCATTCCAGTCGCCCTCATCGAGCGGCCGTCGTCGCGGCTGATGTCGGAGCCGTTGGTGCCGGCGGTGATCCAGGCTTTGAGAGACTCGGACCATTGAACGGTGGAGCGATAGCAGGAAGCGCGGCTTGGGCAACGGCCATCGCCGAAACGGCTACGAGCAAGCTGAGCCGAAGGATTCGCATGGCTGGAAGTATAGACGCGTACCGAGGTCCGGTACGAAATCGATTGGAGTGCCTTGGGTCACTCCTCGGGTGCGAGTGGGCTGATACATTGAGAGTCGACTCGTGAATAGACTTGGCTTCATCTCATATCTCGCTCTGACGGCCGCCCTCATTGCCGCCTCATCTTCTGCAACCGCACAGCAGGCGCCCGCATCCGCGTCCGCTCCACAAGTGCCTGCGCACNNGAACTACGGCAACGGCCGGGGCGGCGGCATCGTTGCGTGGAATCGCTTTGAATTCGACTTCCTGCCGCCGAGCTACATCCAGCACAACTCCACCGCTCAAGACGGCTTCGGCGACACTGCGGTGCTGGTCAAGTACCGCATCGTATCGGGAAACGCCGAGCACGGCAACTTCATCGTGACGGCCATGCTGAATCACACCTTCGCTTCAAGTTCCCATAACGGCGGACTGACGGATTCGTGGAACCCGACTTTGGCTGGCGGCATCGGTTTTCTCAAGCACTTCGATGTGGAGTCGGCGCTGGGCGGCGCCATGCCCACGGGAAAGATCGCGACGCAGGGCCGATCCATCGCGTGGAACTCACTGGTGCACGACCACGTGACGCAGCACTTCTGGCTTGAACTCGAAAACAACGCGACCTTCTACTTCGCCGGAAGTCACGACGGAAAGATGCAGAACTTCATCACTCCTGCGACCTATTACGTCTTCAAACGATCGGAATGGAAGCCCACGCACCCGTACCTGGTGTTTGCCGGCGGCATGCAGATCGCGACCTCACGCCTCCACACCTACAACCACAACACAATCGCCGAGATGCGGGTCCTGTTCTGAGCGGCCAGTTCCGGTGCTCCTGCCAAAAAACCACGCAACACTCCACGCAAAAAGGCTGCCTTCGGCCCGAGCCGAGCAGGAATAATCAGTGTCAAGCTGCCATCCCTTCCCCCAACCTGCAAACTGATGATCCGCTTGAGCTTGCTCGGGCTGCTGATTTGCAGAGAATCATGCTCCTTCTGGCTATTCTCATGCTTGGGAGCGTGCATCTTCGGATCGCTTCGGCGGTGCCCTTTTTCCATGGACGCCCCCAATTAGATCGGCCTCCGGCGACCAGACTGGCTCCTAAGTCCTATGGGCAGAGGAATCTGCGGATAAGTCCAATGGTATGAAGAATTTGGCGGGAAGACCTGGTCTTAAGTCCATGAAAAGAAGGAACTTATTTTCAGAATACCGGTGGGGGTAGGGGTCCCCTCTGGCCGCACAGAGGTTCGCAAGCGTGAGCCGAGTCACTCCCGCAGATCGCAAGTGCTTGAAAATGAATTCAACCCATGAATCGGCTTCAATCTATTAGGTTTTGGGCGTTGGCTGCGGCCTTTGTCTGCTCCTGCTGCGCCGTCTCCGCGCAGCAGTCCTTCTACGAGCGGCTCCGGTCGAATAACGCATCAATGGCTGCTGTGCAACCGACTTGGATGGGACCTCTGATTCAATCGGACGGGCGGCTGGGCCAGTCCGTGCGCTTCTCGGTTTCGAACGCAAACTTTGGCGGTACGCGCACGCTGAACTATGGCAACGGAAAAGGCATTGCCATGATCGTCGATCGCCGCTTCCAGATCGATCTCGATCCGCCATCGTATTTCAAGAATCACTCCAGCACGAAGGAGGACGGATTTGGCAACGTCGGCACGCAGGTGAAATATCGCATCACTTCAGGCAATGCGCAGCATGGCAACTATGCGGTGTCGGCAGTTCTTTACCATGCGTTCGAACCGCGCGTTTACCAGAATCTGATGCTCACCTCGTATTATGTTCCATCGATTGCAGCGGGCAAGGCCTTCGGACGCATTGCTGTCCTCCAGAATTTGGGCGGATTCCTGCCCACCGGCAAGATAGCCCAGCAGGGCCGGGCCATCGAATGGAGTTCGACGGCACAGATGCACGTGACTAAGGACTCCTGGGTCGATGTCGAAGACAACGCAACCTTTTTCCACGCCGGCCCGTTCGACGGCAAGACGCAGAACTTCGTTACACCGGCGGCGTTCTACATGATTCGGCGCAAGGAGTGGAAGCCTGAGCACGCCTCGGTGGTCTTCGCCACCGGAATGCAGATCGCCACCTCAAATTTCCACTACTACAATCACAACCTGGTAACCGAGATGCGCTTGATTTTCTAGCTTCGAAGCAGAAGATTGCTCGTGCCGGAAAGTGCCGAGCCGATCTCAGTATTCGTTCTCAATAATCGATTTTGTTTGGCGAGGTCATCCAGGCAGCAAAGCTGGACCAGGCCTCGTCGCCGAGCAGTTGCGTGGAGGGGAGCGAGCGAGCTCCATGGTCCTTGCGCAACTCTTCGTAGAGGAACGCATCGTCGAATCCAGAGCGAGCCGCGTCGGCTGCGCTGGCGCCGTAATAAATGGCGTCAATCCGAGCCCAGTACGCCGCTGCCAGGCACATGGGACAAGGCTCGCAGCTGGTATAGAGTTCGCATCCAGCCAGGGTAAACGTGCCCAGTGCTTTGGCTGCCGCGCGGATGGCGTTTACTTCGCCGTGCGCCGTGGGGTCATTGGAGGTGGTCACGGTGTTGGCTGCCTCGCCCACAATCTTGCCGTCGCGCACGATCACAGCGGCAAACGGCCCACCCCTGCCCGTAACCACGTTCTCCGTGGCAAGGCTGATGGCGCGGCGCAAAAATTCCGGATTGGGAGTACCCGGCATGCAAAGCTGCTCCGTCTGTCGGTTGAATCGCAAAGACAAATTCAGTATGGCACAGGCTCGGTGGATTCGAGCCTGCTCCAGCAATCCGGGTGGTGCGCCGTAGAATTTCCCTATGGCCGGCGATCCTGTCTCACTGAAAGCTTTGAATGCACGAATCGTTGCGTGCGAGCGTTGTCNNGGCTCGTGTCCGCCGCCGCGCCTATGCCGATTGGGAGTACTGGGGCAAGCCGGTGCCCTCGTTCGGCGATGAGCGGGCGCGCGTGCTTGCGCTGGGCCTGGCGCCGGGGGCACACGGATCCAACCGCACCGGGCGGCCCTTCACCGGCGACGGATCGGGCGATTTTCTGTTTCCTGTGCTGCATGAAGCTGGCTTTGCCTCGGAACCTAAAGCCATCTCCCGCAACGACGGCATGAAACTCACTGACCTGTGGATCAGCGCTGTGGTTCGCTGCGCTCCTCCAGCCAACAAACCTACGCCGGAGGAGCAGCTCAACTGCGCACCCTGGCTCGACGAAGAGTTTGGCCTGCTTAAGAATCTGCGCGTTGTCGTGTGTCTGGGCCGCATTGCCTTCGATGGACTGCTCGGCTACACCAAGAGGACCGGGGAGTTGCCGGCGCGATCTGGCTTCGTCTTCGCGCATGGCGCCGAGTACAGGCTCCCGAGCGGTCTCATTGTGATTACCAGCTATCATCCGTCCCTGCAAAACACTAACACCGGCAAGCTCACGCGGCCGATGTTCCTTGATGTATTCAAGCGCGCGCGACTGCTGGCGGGTTTGCAATAGCAGGAGTTTATGTCAACCGGTCCACGCCTGAAAGGAGAAACAATGGACAAACTGGAGAAGGAGATATTGAAGGACGTTGCTCTCGAGGAAATCGCTCCCAAAGCGCCGAAACAGAGCCCTGTAGATCATTGGTCGCCGGCCATTTTGCTGGAGCGCGCAGCGTATCTGAAGAAGCTAGCCAGGTTTGGAGACGGTTCAGCAAGCGAAACGCTCAGGGAGTATCCACAGCACTTCGCGATGCTCTCATTCCGGAGCCGGGACGGCGACGCCGAGGTACATCAGAACTTCGCCGATCTATTCTTTGTGCTCGCCGGCACCGCAACGCTAGTGACCGGCGGAACAGTGATCCGTGCAAGGACGGTCGAGCCTGGAGAGATGCGCGGCGACTCCATCGAGAGTGGCACGCGCCAGGAATTGAAGGCAGGCGACGTGGCGCACGTGCCGGCGGGCCTCCCCCACCAGATGCTGGTAGCGGGAGAAAAGACGGTTACCTATTTTGTGGTGAAGGTCCAGGAATCCGCATAGTGGATGGGGGGAAGGAATTCGAGCGGGAGACCGGGATCGAACCGGCGACATCTAGCTTGGGAAGACGGCAGTCTATTGGAAACAAAGAACATCGCGTTTCCTGCATCTCGTTCTGGCGATTGAGAATACCGGCTTTTCAATATTTTCTCTGTACACGGATCAAACGGAGCACAAATGGAGCACACGAATCTCGTGTTCCAGTGGCACACGGTTCCGCTTCCAAGGCAAAATCCGAACGATAGATCGGCATCGGGGGAGCGGGTAAACCGCTCTCCCCAGCCACACCACCGGACAAGCGGGTCCGCATCCGGCGGTTCGAGAAGTTGAGGTCAAGAGAGACGGGGGATGCCCAACTGATCGGCCCAGCTTAGATCGAGAACTCCATTCAGCAGGGTGCCGCTGCTTCGCCACGGGCCGCAAAAAGGGGGCGCGGACAAGGCTCTGGG
>PKXI01000150.1 GCA_003133425.1 Acidobacteriaceae bacterium | reverse complement strand
GACTTTGGTTCCGCTCTAGCCGGTTATTTGCTCCGAAATACCGCCAATTAGACCCAATTTGGTCATATTTCGTGAACTTCCAAACAACCCTTGACCCAATTTCGGAACCTTCCAGACGACCTTTTCGTAATATTAGGTACTTTGCAGGGTCAACCCCTCAAAGAAGTGCAACCATCTAAGCGAACATTTACCACCGAAACGCAACCACTTAAGCGAACATTGTGGGTGTTCAACACACCACCCAGGCGAACATTTAGTCTCGAGGAATGAACCACTTGAAGCACCGTCGGCGGCCCCCGGATCTCTGCTATTTTTTTAGCAGCGGCTTCAGCGCCGGCAACAGGGTCTTCGCAATGATCTCTGAGCCTTTGGCCGTCGGGTGAATACCGTCCTGCTGGATCGTGCCGGGAACGTGAATGAGATCCTTGTAGATCATGGGCACAAACGCAACATGGTGCCCGGAGGCGAGCGTACGGAAGACCTGATCGAAAGACTGGATGTACTCGGGCCCGTAGTTGGGCGGCAGCGTAATGCCGGCCAGCAGAATCTTGATGTGCGCGGCTTCGAGTGCCGTGAGCACCTGTTCGAGGTTGCGCCGTGTCTGCTCGAGCGGCAGCCCGCGAAGCCCGTCGTTGCCTCCGAACTCAACAATGACGGCCTCAGGGTGAACGCGCATAACAAACGGAAGGCTCGCAACAGCGTCTTTTGTTGTAGCTCCGCTAGTGCCTTGATTGATGACCTTGTAGTGATAGCCCTGGGCGTCAAGTTGTCGTTGCAGTGCGTCAGGAAATGATTGGCCGTTGGCAAGGCCGTGCCCGGCAGTAATGCTGTCGCCGAAGCAGACAAGCACGTGCTGATCGGCAGCGAGCAGCGGGGCAGCAAAAGCGAGCATCCAGATTGAAACGAGAATCGCGCGGCGAACGTCCACATCAGTAGTGTAGCCGCGCAGGGCAGGGAACAGGCGTTGAGGAGAGTGCCAGAGTGATCGAAGTTCGTGACGCAAAGAAGTGGATCCAAAACGGCGCCCGCCGCGTAGAAATTCTGAAGGGAATCACGCTAACAATTCCCGCCGGCCAATTCGTAGCCATCGTAGGTGCAAGTGGAAGCGGCAAGAGCACGTTGCTTGGTTTGCTTGCAGGTCTCGATACGCCGAGCTCTGGCGAGATATGGCTGGATGGCGCGCCGATTCACAACTTGGCGGAGGCGGAGCTTGCCACAGTGCGCGGGCGGAAGATCGGATTCGTGTTTCAGTCCTACCAGTTGATCCAAACGTTGACGGCTTTGGAAAATGTGCTGCTGCCATACGAATTGAATGTGGAAGGCAGCGGCCTGAAGCAGGCACGCCGGCTGCTTGATGAAGTAGGTCTGACGGAGCGAGTGGATCACTATCCCGTACAACTTTCTGGAGGCGAACAACAACGTGTGGCGCTTGCGCGAGCCTTCGTTGTAGAGCCGCCCATTGTGATGGCCGATGAGCCAACAGGAAACCTGGACTCAGCGAACGGACGGCTTGTGCTCGACCTGTTGCTCGATCGGAACAAGAAGTCTGGGACAACGCTGGTACTCGTGACGCACGATCCTGAAGTAGCGAGCCGCGCAGACAGGAAGATTGTGTTGAAGGATGGCATGGTAGTGGAAGACACGCTGCCTTATGCCGATGCGCAAGCCGGCAGCGAATCGGACGCGATACTTCTCCAGAACGAGGAGAAGAATGGCTAAGCGTGCGTTGAGCTGGAAGCGGGCAGGAGCAATCGGCTGGCGTGACTTGAAGTCCTCGCCAGGCAAGTTCGGATTCGTGGTGCTGTCGGTAGCAATCGGTGTAGCAGCGCTTGTTGGCGTGCGTGGGTTGAGCGACAGCTTTCGGCGAACACTCTCCGGCGAAGCGCGATCGCTGATGGCAGGCGATCTGAGCGCGCGCATCTTTCATCCGCCAACAGCCGAGGACGAGAGCAAAATTGCGGCGATTTTCAAACCACAAGTGAGTGGGACGGGCTCGACTGGGATCAGATCCACCTGGGTTACGGAGACCATCTCCATGGCCTCGGTTCCGCCCGATCCGGTTCCGCTGCTGGTTTCGTTGAAGGCTATCGATCCGAGCGAATACCCTTATTACGGAACTGCCGAACTGGAACCGGCGATGAGCCTGCAGCAGGCGCTGGACGGCGACTCCGCCGTGGTCGCGGATGAGTTTCTGATTAGGCTGAATGCGAAAGTCGGCCAGACACTGCGATTGGGCGGCAAGAACTTCAGAATTACTGCCGTGCTGAAACAGGAACCGGACCGGATCACAGCCGGTGCGGGGTTGGGACCTCGCGTGATGATCTCGCAAGTTGCGCTTGTGCGCACCGGGCTTGTGGCGCCGGGCAGTCGCCTGAGCGAGCGGCTGTTGGTGAAGCTGCCGGAGAAGGCGGCAGGCGGGCTTTCGGGGGATGCGGCGGCTGCGGCGGTTCACACACAGCTCGAGTCGGCACTGCCCGATGCCCAGGTGATGGACTTTCGGGAGGGCAATCCCGCGCTGAGCCGCGGCCTGGATAATGCGACCGCGATTCTGAGTTTGATTTGCCTGGTGGCGATGGTGCTGGGTGCGATCGGCGTGGCCATGGCGATGCACGCGCACCTGGAACAGCGCATGGACATGCTGGCGATTCTGAAAGCTCTGGGCGCGGGTTCGGGGGATTTGCTGCGGATATTTCTGCTGCAGACGCTGGGGCTGGGCCTGGCCGGAGGTGTGCTTGGAGTTGCCGCTGGCGTAGCGGTGATGACGGCGCTTCCATCGGCCTTTGGAAATTTGCTTCCGGTGCACGTGGTGTTGAACTTTCCCTGGCAGTCGGCGCTTGCGGGGCTGGGAACAGGCCTGCTGACGACACTGTTGTTCTGCCTTCCGCCGCTGCTGGACGTGCGCGGCGTGAGGCCGGTACTGGTGCTGCGCAGGCTGGTGGAATCGGGTCCCGAGGGTTTTCGAGGCTGGCTGGCAAAGTGGTGGGCGCGTCGGCTGCAACTGGCTATCGCCGCACTCGTGGTCGCCGCGCTTGGTGGAATTGCGTGGGCCCTTTCAGACTCCGCCAAGGTCGGAACTTGGTTTGCAGTGATGTTTGCTGTGGCGCTCGTAGTTTTGTTGGTGCTGGCGGCGGTGGCGCTATGGACGGTGCGCTTCCTGCTCGATCGTGTGCGGCTGCGACTGCCTTCATCGCTAAGGCATGGACTGGCGAATCTCTATCGGCCAGGAAATCAGTCGGCTGCTGTACTTGCCGCGCTGGGTACAGGCGTGATGCTGATTCTGGCCGTTTACCTGATGCAGGCGCAACTGTTGCGTGAGCTCAAGGAGACAGCTTCGCCCAAATTGCCGAATATTTTCCTGATAGATGTCACTATGGATGAAGTAGCTGGTGTAAGGGATTTCTTTGCGCACCAGCCGGGCGTAAATCAGGCGCTCGATTTGATGCCAGTGGTGCAGGGCC
Organism: Acidobacteriaceae bacterium; assembly: GCA_003133425.1. Next base: position 1,297 of record PKXI01000150.1, on the reverse strand, counting down.
GGTTCATTTCCATCAATGGACAGCCGGTAGAGCAGATGAAGGGGCAGCATTACCCTCGGCGGATGTTAGAGCAGGCCGAACTGACATGGGCCGACGCTCCTCCCGAAGGCGACAAGGTGACGCAGGGCGCTTGGTGGAAGGGTGGAGATGCGGCGGAATTATCGGTTGGTGAAGGAGTAGCGCGGCGCCTGAACCTGAGCGTCGGCTCCGCGGTGGAAATCGAGATTGGCGGAACCGCAAGGGCTTTGAAAGTGGGCGCGATTTATAGAGCAGACGGACAGCACCTGGGTGCGCGGGTTGAGTTTGTGCTGCCTTCAGGTCTATTGAAGGACCAGCCTTCCACTTGGTACGGAGGCGTGCACATTGACCCGAAGCAGGTACCGACGATGGAGCGCGGACTGTTTGCCGCTTTTCCAACGGTTACGGTGATCAACGTCGCCGATGTTCTGGAGCGAATTGAGAGCGTTGTGGATCAGATCACGTTTGTGGTGCGGTTGCTTGCGGGATTCTCAATTCTGGCGGGGTTGACGATTCTGGCTTCGAGCATTGCAAGCACGCGCTTCCGCCGAATGCAGGAGGCGGTGGTGCTAAAGACGCTGGGAGCCACGCGGATGAGAATTGTACGCACCTTCAGCGTTGAGTTCAGTGTGCTGGGGTTGCTTGCGGGGCTGGTAGGAGTGATATTCGCCAACTTGCTGACGCGAGTGCTGCTGCATCGGCTCGAAGCTTCGTTTCATATTGAGTGGGGAGCTACGGCGATTGCGCTGGTGGGGACAGCGGTGCTGGCTACGGCTACGGGTTGGCTTGCGAGCTATCGGATTCTCGGGTTGAGGCCGCTGCAGGTATTGCGCGAAGAGTGAGTAGGGCAGGGAACGGAGAGGACTTCCCGGCGCTCAAATCTCGTCCTGGCTCACTCAGTCTGCCGCGCCAACGTGGGTTTGACCGTCATGGAGAATGCACTTATGATGAATAGGTTGGCTTTTGAGGTCCGGCGCTCTGTCGGGGCTCGAGCCGATACGGCCGCAAGACCATCCATGCGTCACCCTTGCTGCCCCCTCGTTCAATGGTAGGACAGCTGCCTCTGGAGCAGCATATCGGGGTTCGAATCCCTGGGGGGCAGCCAAAACCTCTTCCAAAAGGGTTTAGTAAAGTCCAGATTAGCCCACCCATTTCTTTCGCAACGTCTTGAATCCACAGAAATTCAGAGCCCAAAGCGGTCTACGGTGGTAACGTAGAAGCCATCCGTTTCTGGGGGTATTTTTGGGTGTATTTAGGTGTCCCTCGCCAAAACTCCATC
>PKXI01000429.1 GCA_003133425.1 Acidobacteriaceae bacterium | reverse complement strand
TCCTGCTGATCCAGACCTGGAGCCTTGCCAGGGCGGTATGCATCAAACAATGCGCGCTCCAGGCCGCCATCGATGTACCGTCTTCCGATCTGCCACACGGCCTTGGCAGAAAGCCCGAGGTTGACGCCCACCGCAGGCGTGGACTGCCCCTGATCCATTTGACGCAAGGCTAATGCGCGCAAGGTCGTGCGCACTGCTTGCAACCCGCCCCCCAATAACTTCTCTACCTGCTGCCGATCTCGTGGCTTCAGCTCAATCTCAAGTCGCTTGCCTCTGCTCATACTTCAGCTATACATCCTGAAATGGCCCCCGACAAGTATCTACACTGATTACCTTTATATGCGGTCAAACTACTAGTGCGCTGAAGCTGATTTGGATCAAGAAGCATGACCCCGACTTCGAGATTTACACACCTGGCGGCGTATTCAAGGTGAGGCAATTCACCACCTACCTTGAAAAACGCGGGCTACTCGCCGACTGGCCGAAAACACCGAAGGCGAAACAACCGAGTGTGAAAGATGAAGTGTTGCGTGACCTAGCTACAGCACATGCCGGGCAAGCAGAGATACCAAAACTAGCTGAACTATTCTCCACCGTAGGTCTTCTGAAGAACTTTAACTTGCTTGCGGGAGATGACGACAGGCATCGTGCGTCTATGTTCAAGGCGTTCGAGTCGAAGACTTCCCGTAACCAACCCGAAGGTTCTGTGTTCGGCAGATCAAAATGGGTACGAGGTTTGCTCAAGCCGGCTCCAGGACGCGCCGTTGCGTACCTTGACTGGTCTTCTATGGAAGTTGGTGTAGGCGCGTGGTTGTCGCAAGACCCGGAGCTACTGAAAGCGTACGCCAGCGGAGACGCCCACATGCACCTCGCCAAAGCTTCAGGTATGGTTCCTCAGGACGCCACTAAAGACCCAAAACTCAACAAATACCCGCCCGAACAGTTCGAACAAATAAAGACCACCCGTGGCCAATTTAAAACTTGCGATCTGGCAGCTATGTATGGTTGCACAGCGTTTGCACTAATCAAGAAAGGACTGAGCCCAGCCATGGCCAAAAAGACGCTCGGCTTCCACCACAGCGTCTATTCAGTGTTCTGGCGCTGGGTCGAGGAGCAGATTGAAAAAGCCAACGATATGTGCGAGGCGGTTACTATGGGTGGCTGGCGAGTTCGCATTGATTCAGAGAGTGAAGGTTATAACTCTCGATCCATTGGTAATTTTTTTGTACAGGCTAACAGCGCTGAGATACAACGCCTCGCTGCCATAATGGCCTACAAGCGTGGCTTAGGTTTGTGCGCTGTTATTCATGATGCCTTTTTACTCGAAGCACCTATCGAAGACATGCAAAGACAGGTGACTCTCCTGAAGGAGTGCATGGATGAGGCCAGCGCAGCTTTACTCGACGGCTTCGTATTGGGTGTTGACGGGTGGAAGCCGGAAGCCTGGATAACGTATCCGAACAGGTACGAAACGGACATCAAGCAAGTACAAATATTTTGGGAGGATATTATGCGCGAAAGTGAAAAGTTGGAGGTAATCAGCGATGCCGTTCAATGCGAAGTATAGAGGTGTGTGTTCTGTGTGTGGTCTAGGCTTTGCTGTTGGTCAGGCTATCACAGGAAAGATGCGTAACTACAGCCATGCAGTGTGCCCCAAGGTGCTAACCGTGACTTGCTTACTGTGTACAAAAATGGCAGTAGAGCAGACCTTTCCTTTCGGCGATGATGAAACAGAATTTATGGAAGCTTACGATCGCGGCTGCGGGGCGAAGTGCAACTGCGACGGTAAGTTTTACCACATCAATGATTTTTGCTCGGTGAGTTGTGTGGCCGATGCAACGCAAATGTACGAAGATGAAAAAGTGGGTTGAAACAAAGAGAGTGTGTGATCGATCAATTATGACGCCCATGGAAGGCAAATTCCATCACTCACAATTAGAGCAGGAGCTAACTAAAAATGCGTGATCTGTTTTGTAGGAACGAAATTGTAGAGCCGGCGATTGAAGCAATGGTCGCAAAGTTGAAGCGCGATAACTTGCTAAAGTCTGCGGTGGTACCTCGTGAATTAGCTGATCGTCCTAGCTATTTCAATCCAGCGCTGGCAGCGTCACTCACAGTAATTAAACCTAGTCAGGGCCAAGATATGGCCACTATAGCAGCAGAAAGGTGAGGTGGGGGACTGCCTCGCCGTCTATATGATTAACCCTACCGATAAGCTACTCTATACCCGCCAGGAGGCATCTCGACTGCTGTCTATCAGTATGCGGTCGTTAGATCGATTCATCGCCTCGAAGCAATTGGCTGCACGGCGTGTTGGCCGTCGGGTTCTACTCCCACACGTAGAACTCATGAAGTTCTCACGGCGGGATACGAGCGTCCCACTCATCCCCGAGGCTTGTCCAGCACACTGACAGCCCCCGCGAGTTGGTTGGGGCTCAGATGGGCGTACCGCTGCGTGACCACTACCGAACTATGGCCTAGCAGTTTTGAAACCGTGTACAAGTCAACACCGGCCATCACCAACCTGCTGGCAAACGTGTGACGAAGATCATGAAAATGGAAGTTCTTTAGCTTCGCTTTTTCCGTGGCCGTTGCAAAAGTCTTCTTCGGGTCCTGGAGAGGCGCATCCTGTTGGGTGGACTGGAAGACATGATTGTTGGTTTTAGATTTGTCGGCGTGAAGGCGCGTCAGAAGTCTGTAGCAAGTCTCCGACATAGGGACCTCTCGGTCCTTGCCGGTCTTGGTTTTCGTTATCTGCACAATCCTACGATTGAAATCGACCTTGTCCCAGGTCAGAGAAAATTGCTCTGATTTTCTGGTGCCCACGTGGAGTGCAAATTCCACGATGTCGGTTAGCTCAGGACCCATAACGGCCCGCAGCCTATCTTCCTCCTTGTCCTTCAGCCAACGCACTCTTGTGTTGTCCTCAAGCCGTGCTGTTACCAATCTGGCGACATTACTCTGAAGGTGACCGTCGGCCACCGCCAGTTGCAGAGCCTTCCCCAACGTCGCCTTGTACCTATTCATGGTGGCTGGTGACCAAGCCTCGTGCGCGCCTATCCATCTATCAATGTCACTCGGTTTCAGATCGGCAGCTACACGGTGCCCAAGGTCGGCCTTGAACTCCTCCAGATGAATGGTGACGTTGCGAACGCTTTTTGGTTTGTGGCTGGCGTACCATTCGAGTGCCCTATCAATCACGACCGCCAGGGTCTCGCCTCTCTGGCGCAGGTTGGGAGGTAGTTTGGCTCCGGCTCTGATTTGACTTTTACGTTGCTGGTAGAGGCTGATGGCGTCCGACTTGCGCCCCACCTTCTCCCTCTTCCTCGCGCCGTCGGCGAAATATTGAATCCACCAGATGCCGGTGCCGGGGTCTTTCTCGAATACCCCTCTGACCTTCTTTTCCTCTCGAACCTTCGTGGCCTTCTTGATTGTCATAGTGGGCACAGTCTACACCAACTGCCACCCTAAGTGCCACTCGTCTTTTTAGTGAGACTTTATATTCTCGTAAGTTGCTGATTTTATGGTGACCCCGGGCTGATTCGAACAGCCGACCTGCGGTTTAGGAAACCGATGCTCTATCCAGCTGAGCTACGGGGCCACTTTAGAATCAATGATTTATGTTTCTTAAACAGCTCTCCCGCTTCGTTTGAATCACTCTAAATAAAAAGTGCCCATCTCCGGATGCAGGATGGCAGCGCGGGTTGAATCGACGTAGACTCACTATCGACAGATTAGCATCAAGCGTGTCGCATGGGCGAAGTGGCATGCAGTTCAAGTTCGGTTAAGCGAACGCTCAAGCAGTGAGCGACACCCGCGCTGCTGAATCCCCCGATGGCTGCGAATACCCTTGCAGTCCATTTCCGATCTCCCTTCGCCGTGTTCATGAAGTTACATCGGGCTGATGGCTCTTCCGCATATTGCCGGCCAACCATCGTAAATTCGACATCCACGCCTCACGGAATGTTAGTCCGGGTCTCACCAAGAGCATTTACCGCGTAGAGGGATGTTCTCGCCAGGATGAAGAGCGTTCGGCCATCTTTGCCACCGAAGACGATGCTGGTCGGTCGCTCCGGTACATCGACCTCGCCTGCGAGCGAACCGTCCGGGCTATACACGTAGATCTGACCAGAGGCAATGTAAACTTTGCTGTCCGGGCCTACGGCAATGCTCTCACCGCCTCGATTGGCAAACAACCTTACATCAGACAGCGATCCGTCAGCCTTCACTTGAGCGCTGTACGTCTTTTTCTGGCCCTCATCGGACACGTAGAAGGTCTTGCCGGGGACGGCTTTGCCCAGCGAGAAAGCCCGCAGCAAGTCGGCCATCTTGATGCCATAGTAGAGCGCCCCACCCACAAAGTCTTCTCCCGCGGGAAGGAAGGTGCTTCCATCCGGTGAAATGTACTGCCATGGCTTCGCTTCCCCTACGGCAATATTCCGCTGGCTGTCGAAACGCCAGTGATCCACAGCAAGAATGGGCGTCATGCCCGGATGCGGAGCTGCCGCCTGCGGCTTCAGAATCTGAATTTCGCCGATGGGACTGTCTGGTTTGATGGTGTACACAGTGCCGGTGCCGTCATAGGAGACAACCATGAGATTGTCGCTGTTGTCGAAGAAAATATTGGCTGGGTCGGTCGCATTGTCTCGCACGATGTCCAAGCGCTTCTCAACGGGAAGATAACGATAGATTGTCTGCTTTACCGTGTCTACGAAGTAGAGCCGCCCATGCGAATCGACAGTGGCACTGGATGCATTGAAAAATCCACCGGCCAGGCGGGCTGTTTCAAGGTGCCTGGCGCCGACGCCGGCATGGGAGTGCTCCGGAATTGTGAGGGCGGCAATCTCAAGCTCGCGATTGATTGTTCCGCTATCGTCATCGCGCACCGAAGCGTCGAAGGCGGCTTTACTGTCGCTGTAGATGTGCAGGTTTCGAAAACGAATATCGTGCGAGTTCACAACATGGATAGTTTCAGGGAAGGGCACAAAGCTGCTCACCACGCGATACGCGTGCATCTCTGCAACGGTAATATTCTCGGAGTCTTCGATCGCCAGCGGAAGACATTGCGGGCCTTCACCGCGTTCCTCCTCCGTCTGCAAGGCAACAATCTTCCAATTGGCGGCGCGCTTCAACTTCACTTCGTTGCGAACGTGGTGTTCGCTTGAAAGCTCGTAAACATGGCCCTCTGTGCTCGTATCGGAAATGTACATACCCGCTTGTGAGAACGTGTCCGGCGTCCAGATGTCGGCGAATGTTCCGCCTCCACCGTCGCGCACCCAAAGGCTGGGATACTGCGCATCCCACCGATAGAGCGGGTCGGGATCGCCGCTATGCGTGTTGTTGTAGGGATTCATGCGCGTGCCATCGGCATTGTTGGTTCCATGACCACCGAGAAAACGCACGTCGTCCATCAGAGAATCCTTGCCTGCCATCCACATGGCGGCTGTGGCCCGGCTGTTCACTCCGCCGGTGAAGAGACCGATGCCCATCACAACCGTGGTTCCATTCCGAGGCGCGAGCAGCATGGGTTTCGGCGATCCCACGCCGTCAAATCCGGGAGTGCTATCCGCGAGGTCAAGTTGCGTAGTGCTGGGATGAAGCCCAATCAGTACCGTGTTAGGGCGAAGCCGCAGCGTGTCGGTCAGCCGGTACCGTCCGCTCGGCAGGTAAACGATCTGCTCAGTATCCACGGCGTGCTGCAGTGCGGCCGTGTCGTCCGTTGTGCCATCGCCTTTAGCACCAAGATCGACCGCATTGGCCCACCCGGTCTGCGAAGGTAGTGTTCTGATTGCTGGCGCATCCGCAGGTGGCAAAGATGCAATGGTCTCGGCATGGATACGCGTTTCGATCGTACCCGCTGCATGCGGAGAATCGAAGATGAGTCCATGTGTAAAGGTTGCGACGCGGTAACTGGGCCCCTCGCCGGAGAAGGTCTTTCCGCTTTCGCGAAGCTGGGCGAACACCTTCACACGGTCGCACAGCGCACCCTCTACGTTGATCTCCGTCAACCTGGAGTTTTCTTCGCTGATGACGATTGCGGGGCCCGAGATGTTCTCGAAACGCGAATTCTCGATCCACAGTTCTTCTATATACTTAGGCTCAATCTCGATTGCGGTGGGCACATTCTTGAAGCTGTCGTGCACCAATGCGAGCCCTGCCTCATGTTCCTTGATCGCCGCTTCACGCTGACCCTCGAACGAGGAATCGAGCAGAGTGAATTGCCATCCAGGGGAAGGCCGGCCAGTTACGATTCCATACTGCCCACCATAAAAGTGCAGGTCTTCAGCCTCGTTGCCAATGTCGTAAAGAGCGGCCCTGCCGGAGCCGATGTGGAAATCCATGTGTGTGAGAAAGCAGTGTTGAGCAACGTGAAAGCGAATACCTACCGCGCCCGCATTGCCTTCCCCGATTGCGAAGTCCACATTGCTCATCGCGGAGTAGAACGTGCCGGGATTTGCATCTACGACACCCACCGTCGCGGGAACCGTACCAGGGAAGGGGACTGGAGGCAAAGGAGGGGCGTTCGCGGGCCGCTGCATGCCGCCGCCTCTCCGTTCTCCCGTCCTTCCGCCCGTGAAGAGAACCATGTAGGACGGGCCGGCCTGAAAACCGGGAGTGTTCGCCGCCAATACAAACTCCGGCCGCCGGGTGCCGTACCCGATCAAGCGCACCCCAGGCCAAACGAACAATGTCCTTGTCAGTCGATAGTGGCCCTGCGGAATAAAAACAATTCCCTGGTGGGTTGTGTTGGACACCGTGTCTATCGCCTTTTGTAACGCAGCGGTGTCGTCGGCGATCCCATCGCCCGTTGCTCCGAACCGAGCGTCAGAGAGATAGACAGCGGCCTTGTCTTCCAGCCGAACGGGATAGAAAGACTGTGCACGGATAACCGGTGCAAGTGCTGCGCCGGAGAGGCAGGTCAATATAAGCAGGCACGAACGGAACATGTGTTCACTCCACTGGAACGACGCTAAAGGCTGGATGAGCGCTTCACACCGGATGGGCGAGCGACGTGGGAGTCAAGGTTCTAAAGATCGTAGCCAACCGGAAAGAACTCTCCACGTTACACCTCGCTGATGTTTCCGTCCAGTATCAGCAAAACCCGCGGTGCAAAATCGCGTAATGGTCTTGACAAACATGTGCATGTCCTGTTTTTATCGTTGGCGATTCAGGACGCAATCAAGAATAGCCCTGAAAACAATCGGTTGTCTACAGTCTTCGGAAGACGGAAGGCCGAATTCCGAACGAACAAGGACCACCGGCAGGAGAAGGCGATATGACTTCAAGACAGACGCTCGTTTCGCTCGTTGCATTCATGCTATGTATTCCAGCTTTGTGCAAAGCGCAAGGCGCACCGGACGCCCAACTGTGGTTGACGACTGTGGATCGGTCCGCGTTGTTCGCCCCCCAGACCGCAGCCCTGAGTTTTTCTGAGTCAGAAGATAGGACTGCTACTGTCGAAGTGAATGACATGCAGCAATTTCAGCGCATTGACGGATTTGGATTCGCGCTGACAGGCGGAAGCGCGCAGTTGCTGACGCGTATGGCACCGGACAAGAGAGCCGCCCTTCTGAAGCAAATCTTCTCAACCGAGGGCAGCGGAATTGGCGTCAGCTATCTTCGCGTCAGCATTGGCGCCTCCGATATGAACGACCACGTCTTCTCCTACGACGATGTGGGAAAAGGAGAGACAGACCCGGGTCTTGCCAAATTCAGCCTGGCAACGGACCGCGCGGATGTAATTCCTGTTCTAAAGGAAATCCTTGCCATCAATCCTCGCATCATGATTTTGGGTTCCCCCTGGTCTGCTCCTGCGTGGATGAAAACCAACGACGATGTCAGGGGCGGCAATCTGAAGCCGGAGTTTTACGGGGCGTTTGCCGCGTATTTTGTGAAGTATATCGAAGGCATGAAGGCTGAAGGCATCACCATCAACGCCATTACTGTAGAGGACGAGCCGCTGAATCCGATGAACACGCCGAGCATGGTGATGTTCGCGCCGGAGCAGGATGAATTCATTGCCAAGTTTCTTGGGCCGGCTTTTGAGAAAGCCGGAATCAAGACGCAGATTCAGCTATACGATCACAACTTGGACGTTCCATCCTATCCGTTGTCGATCCTGAAAGACGCTGCCGCCAGCAAGTATGTCGATGGAACGGCCTTTCATCTCTACGGTGGCGATACCCGCGCGTTGAGTGAAGTTCACAATATGTATCCCAACAAGAATCTATATCTGACAGAGCAGTCGGTAACGGCACGTCCGAATTCGACAGTGATGGGCATTGCGGAACCGGTGAGCCGCGTGCTGATCGGAGCCACCCGGAACTGGAGCCGTAACGTTCTCCTCTGGAACATGGATGCCGACCCGAAGGCCGGCCCGCACACGAACAACGGTGGATGCACCGGTTGCTTCGGGGCGATCACGATTGATGGAGACAATGCAACATTCAATGTGGCCTACTACGCTGCCGCCCACTTTTCAAAGTTCGTAAGGCCAGGTTCTGTACGTATCGGGTCAACCGAGCTGGATCAACTCTACAACGTCGCATTTCTTACTCCCGATGGAAAGATCGTGCTGGTGGTCGCCAATACCGGAAACTTCGAAAAGAAATTCCAAATCGAATATCACGGCAAGAGTGTTACGACTACTTTGCCGGAAGGATCGGTAGGTACATATGTCTGGTAATTGCGAAATAGGATTAGAATCGCCTCGTATGTTCAGGCGTGGAGTTCCGGATTTCGCAACGGCCGTTCGTTTCATTGTGATGTTGTCCCTGCTGGCGGTCTCCGCGTCGCCAGCCGTGGCAGCTCCCGCCGCAAAGCCGGATTTCGGGCCCAACGTATTCGTATTCAATCCCTCGATGCCCATTGCCGAAGTCCAGCGGCAGATCGACAAGGTCTACGCCATTCAGGAGCACAGCGAATTCGGCCCGGCGCGCTTCGCACTGATCTTCCTCCCCGGCAAGTACAACGTGGATGTGCCCGTCGGCTTCTACACGGAAGTCGTCGGCGTCGGGGCCACGCCCGATGCCGTTCACATTACCGGCAACGTACACTCCGACGCCAGTTTGCCCCGCAACAACGCCACTTGCACGTTCTGGCGCGCCGCCGAGGGCTTTTCGGTTACGCCGACCGGCGGCACTATGCAATGGGCCGTCTCGCAGGCCATACCTTTCCGCCGCATGCACGTGCTTGGCAACTTGGTGCTCCACCAGCAGCATGGCTGGGCAAGCGGGGGATGGATGTCCGACTCGGTCATTGACGGCAACGTCGACTCCGGATCGCAGCAGCAATGGATTTCGCGCAACAGCGAGTGGAGCAGTTGGACCGGGGCCAACTGGAACATGGTCTTCGTGGGCATTAAGAATCCACCGTCGGGGGAGTGGCCCACGCCACCCTACACAAAGGTGACGGAGACGCCTGTTGTCCGTGAAAAGCCCTTCCTTCAGGTGGATGCCGCAGGCAACTACAGCGTGCGCGTTCCGGCACTGCGAACCAATAGTTCCGAAGTCACCTGGCACGGTGGCTCGACCCCAGGGAAATCCATCCCCATCAGCAAGTTCTTCATAGCGCACCCCGGAGACACCGCTGTCAACCTCAACGCCCAGTTGGCGAGCGGCAAGAATCTCCTGATCACTCCCGGCGTCTACGACCTCGAAGAGCCCATCCGTGTTACTCGTGCCAACACTGTCGTCATGGGCCTCGGCTTCGCCACTCTCCGGCCCATCACCGGTTCGGCTGCGATGACCACCGCTGACACAGACGGCATCATTGTTGCCGGGTTGCTCATCGATGCCGGTCCAGTTCAATCTCCCGTCTTACTGCAAGTTGGCCCGCATGTCAGCCACGCCATCCACACAAAGAACCCAATTTCGCTTCACGATGTCTTCTTCCGTGACGGCGGTGCCGCTGTCGGCCGCACGATTGGCAATCTGGAAATCAACAGCAACGACACGATCGTCGATCACACATGGATATGGCGTGCCGATCACGGCTCCGGTGTCGGCTGGAACCAGAACGTGAGCGCCAACGGCCTGGTCGTCAATGGCAACAACGTAACGATCTACGGACTTTTTGTCGAACATCACCAGCAGTTCCAGGTGCTCTGGAACGGCAACGGCGGCCGCACCTACTTCTATCAATCGGAAATTCCCTACGACCCGCCGGACCAGGCCAGCTACACCTCTACGCCAGGAGTCAACGGCTGGGCCTCCTATAAAGTAGCCGACAACGTCACTACCCACGAAGCCTGGGGTCTCGGCATCTACTCTGTTTTCCGCCACCCAAACGTTCTACTCACACGGGCCATCGAGGTTCCCAAAACGCCTGACGTCAAGTTTCACCACATGATTACGGTCGCCCTGGATAACCTCGGCGAAATCTCGAATGTCATCGATGACAAAGGGGGGGCCACTGCGACCAAGCCTCGCGTCACGCCGAAGCTCGCGGAGTTCCCATAAGAGGCACGCTCTGTTCTCACTTCAAACGCCCTCAAACCGGCCCGCTCCGCAACCACAGGCGCGACGCTTTTTTGCGTGACTGGCGAGGCCTATTGCTGAGAGCACGCACGTGTCCGAAGTGAGGACTGCGGTGGAACATCCTGGCGGGGCGTACGGTTATAATCCGGGAGCGCGCGCTGCGGCAGATGTTCGATGAATCGAGGTAGTGCTGCTTTGCAATCGTTGCCAGACCGGCGGACGGTATCGAATCTCATTCTTGGCACGGGCTTTGGCCTGACGGGCGCGGGAGTCGTCATGCTGGGAGTTCTGCTGCCAGTGCTGGCGAAAAGGTGGGGACTCCGCGACGATGTCTCCGGCTTTCTGTTCTTCCTTCAGTTTCTCGGTACTTCGCTTGGCGCGGTAATTACCGGAGCCAATCACCTGCGCTGGCTGATGATTGGGTACGGATTGTTGGTAGTCAGTGCATATGCCCTGGCGTTTTCCAGCTTGCCAGTGGTGTTTCCAGTCCTATTTTGTTTTGGCCTCGGGCTGGGGACCGTGATGACCGCGACCAGCCTCGTGTTTGCGGATCGCTACCAGGGCGACTGTGCAGTCCAGTTGCAGAGACTGAATTTCGCGTGGGCTGTGGGAGCCACAACCGCCCCGATGCTCTTCCTACCCTATCTGCGCATGACGTCTTTAAGTCCGCTCTTCTTCACCTTCCAGGGACTCTTTCTGGCGCTGTTCATCTGGATTGCTCTCCGAGAGCGAAAAGAAACGCCAGTCTTCCATCCGTCGTTGGAGAATGTTCCGCCAGAGAACCCTTCCCCGAGGGGTTCTTTAATACCACTGGTTATGCTCGCCGTCTGTGCGGTAGGTATAGAAGCCTCGATCAGCGGATGGTTGACGACCTATTCCCGGCGTGCCGATCCCACCCACGTGGCAGGAGCTGTTCTGGCGATATCTCTCTTCTGGTTTGGCATTACGTTTAGCCGCTTTGTCTTTTCCACTCGGCTGCTGACGATTATTGGCAGCCGCAGGGTAATGCGTTTGGCTCTCTGGTGCCTCGCTGCCTCTGTGGCCTTGCTCATCTGCGCACACACGCCTGCAACAATCCGGGTGGGCGCCGCACTCGCTGGGCTGAGTTTGGGGCCGGTTTATCCGCTTCTGCTTTCGTTCATGCTGGAATTTACCGCGCGGGGATGGATATTCGCCGTGGGTGGGGCGGGAGCAGCAGTTTTCCCCTGGTTCACCGGACTGCTTTCGGCAAAATATGGCTCGCTGCGTTACGGACTCGTCGCGCCCTGCGGTGCGGCTCTCCTGATGGTCATACTGGTCTCGATAAGCCTTCGACAAACGGACCCTTCAGCCCCAGCCGCGATCACGCATGGTTGATCAACGATCACGGAGGGATGCCCGGAAGGCCGAACCCGCTGCAAGGCCCGGCGTCGGGAAAGGAGCTGCCAGCTGCAGCCGGCTTCGCATCGGCCCAAATCGATTGACAGCCTTTAAGAAAGAGATACTTGCATACCATCAAAAAACCGTTTGACATCTCTTCAAGGGGGTGCCATACTCCCGGCTTGGTTCTGTTGGGAGGGCACTACAGGCGAATTAGGGCTGTCTGCTGCTAGTTGATGCTCAGAAAGCCCTTTTCAAGCACGATCTGCGCACTGACGATGGTCACTATTCGCCATCGAAAGGGAGTTTGTGCCTGGGACCATTCGAAGATGCCGGAATTTGACTAAGACAACCGTTTTTCTTGCGGTAATCTGTACGGAACGATTCTTGACGTATCCCCTTCAGGAGTTCTTTGTGTTCTCTCGCAATTGAACGAGAGCATTTTAGTCTTCTTTACAAAATCGTTTGTCTTTATCTGTCGAAAACCTAATGCCTCTGAAAGTTCTCCCGGGCCGCCGCCGGATGAAAATTTGTGTTCGGCCGATTGAGCTTCGCCACCAGAAGCGGGAGATTGAATGGGCCTCTGCAGTTGAGACTGCCACTTAGTACGGGCCCATTCGATTCAGCATTGCAGACCGTCCGTCCTAACTCCAGGTAAGTGTGACGATAGAATTCTGCGCCAGCTTCAAATGCAGGGACTTCTCCCGGAATCGACAATTCAAATCGCGTTCCGCTCCCCGATTGGTAAGCACAAGAACGTAACTGCCATCCGGATTGGCGAAGGCGACATGGTCGATTCCCGATACGGTTCCTGTCGTGGTCAGTACCTGCGCCCCCCGGTGTACCGCCTTCGAGAAGTGGGCAAACGCCCAATACTGTCCGCTGCGCGTTATCTTCTGCGTCTTCGAGTCGAGCGTGACAAGGCCGCCGCACTTGAAAGGCCCGATATTGGGCGCACCGGTTTCATCGAGAACCAGGTTCCACGCAACAATGCAACGCGCCCGGTTCTTCAGGATTCCCGTAAATGTGCTGGACCATTTTGACCAATCCGAAGCGTAATCGGGCGCGGTGATATCCGGGCCGCCCTCAGTCCAGTAGGCACTCTTGGTTGGAAAGGCATCGTGGACCTCACTCATTGCGTCCGGAGTGCCCACGTAGCCGTGCCAGGCAACTCCCTCGGCATATTTGAAGACCCCCGGATCGCTTAGCTCATCGGTGGCGCGGCCACAAAGATTATAGTTGTGATCAAGAATCCAGATTTTTGTATCGATGGACGCATTGCGAAATGCAGGTCCGAGAAACTCACCAATAAAGGCCGTTTCGTATTCTTGTCCCCAAAGCGCGGCTGGCATTTGGCCGTCCTGGTCAGTATCGACCTCATTCTGAGGTGTCACTGCCCCGATTGTTACCCCTTCGGCCTTGTAGGCCTCGATGAATTTCACGAAGTATTGCGCATAAGAGGCGAAATAGTGTTTGCGCATGGAGCCGCCCAGCAGCGATTCGCCCGCCTTCATCCATGCCGGCGGGCTCCAGGGAGAAGAAAAAAGGAACAACTCCGGGTTGACGTGAACCGCTTCGCGGAGCATCGGCAAAATGTACTCAATGTCATGCGCGATGCTGAAGTTCCTGAGCTCTGGATCGGGAGCCGGCGAGTCGTCAAACGTGTATGCGGTTCGAGAATAGTCGCTGGCGCCGATGCAGGTGCGGCCCGTTGACAGCCCAAGTCCGGCAGATCCCAGAAGTTCTTCCATCAATTTCCTGCGCTGCGTGGTTTCCATCTGGCTTAGCAGGAAGCACGATGAATCCGTAAAGGCACCCCCGAAGCCAAGAATGCTCTGGAAGCGCCGAGTGGGATCAATTTCCACATCCGGTGCTTTGACAGATGTCGATGCGCGCCAAGGTTCAACTTCGAGACCGTTATATCTCTCCTCGCCCTTTGTAACCCAGGCATTAACCTTCGGCGAGGTCGTCGCAATTTGCCCCCACGACGGGATCCCTTGGTTGCAGGCCAACGATATAGCAACGGCCGTGGCCTGACGCAAGAAAACGCGTCGATCGCTTGCTTTGATGTTGGTATTCATCGGGATTCTTAATCTTCTCCTATCGCTTTCGTGATTATTTCGGCGAAATATACGGTAGACAAACGATTTCCTGCATTTCAATCCCAATCACGGTCAGTCCGGAGATCATAGAGCACACAGATACGGAGTAGCCGAAGGGCCCGGTACTCAGCCAATCTATCCCCGAATCAACCGATTGTCTTGGGAATAAATCACAAAACTTTTAGCTTGACAACGATTATTGGCCGGTGGTTTAATCGGGCTCGCCTGTGAAGAGTTTAGCAGAATATCCATAAAACAAGCGTTTGTCTTACTCATTTCACAGAGCATGACGCCACGGATTGCAGGCGTGTCGGATGCCAGCCAGGGTTGGGTGTTTGAAGGTGGTGAAAAGGCACTTCCTGAGCACTCATTCCTTGCTGGATCGGTCAAAACCATTCCGGTGATAAGCAGTTTTGGAGGCATTTCATGACAAAAGCAAAACGTATGATTCTGCCCCTCCTTTTGATGATTTTTGGAGGCGGGGTATGTTTAGCACAAAACACAAGTTCAGGTGATCTTCGCGGCACAGTGACCGATTCGACGGGAGCTGTGGTTCCCGGTGTGACCGTCAGTGTGAGAGATGTAGACAAGGATGTCACGCGCACCTATGTGACAGATGGTGCGGGACTCTACGACACAGGCGCGATTCCGGAGGATCACTATCTCCTCACCTTCACCAAGGAAGGATTTCAGTCTTACGTTCGCGGCCCTGTTACGGTAACCCTCGGCGTCCAGGGCATCAATGCCACACTGCAAATAGGCAAGGTTTCGCAGCAGGTTGTGGTAAACACCGATGTGCCGATGCTCGAAACAGAGTCCGGCTCGCAGGAAGGAACCATGGAGTCGTCGACCATGACGGAGTTACCCCAGGTCGGCAGCTCCAATGGCGGCGGAGCCGATTGGGAAAACTTTGTCATCCTGATGCCCGGCGCATCCGGTGCACCTGAAAACTCGTCGAATGCTCTTAACCCAGGAACGATTTCCTCCATCAACGGCAATCTGCCCTTTGCGGACGTGCTTCAAGATGGCGCTACAACCACGCTCCCTATGAGCCAGAACACCGACGTCACCATCTTTGAGACCACAGCGGAAGTCAAAGTCAGCGCTACGGCCTTTTCGGCACAGTACGGTGTTGGCGACATCATCTACAACCAGATCACAAAGAGTGGCAGCGACCAGTTCCACGGTGCAGCCTATGAGTTTTTCCAGAACAATGCACTGAATGCCGCATCGTATCAATTCGGCTCAGGCAAAAAGGTTGCGCCCCTTCACGACAACAACTTTGGCGGCGCCGTTGGCGGCCCGATCCTGAAGCACAAGGCGTTCTTCTATTTCGACTACGACAGGACCATCCATCACGGAGGAGCGAGCACTAACTTCTCGACCGAGCCGACCGCGGCTATGATGGCCGGGGACTTTACCGGCGCAGGATTCCCCACACTCTATGACCCCACAACACAAGTTGTTTCGATGACCGGTTGCACGTACACCGATGGTGCAAAGGCAGTCCCGGCAGGGACTCCTTGCGTCATCCGGAAGAGTTTCATCTCCGAGTACGGAAGCAACAAAATTCCTGCCGGCATGATCAGCCCGGTGGCTCAGGCCTTCCAGAAGCTTCTTCCCACGCCCAATGTGGCCGGGCAGGCTACCGCGAAGGGATACAACCAGAACAATTTCGCCTCCCAGGCGCCCAGCACCAACCCCTTCATCAAGTGGTTTGGCCGCATGGACTATGACGTAACTCCCACCAACCGGTTAACCCTCGCCGAAACAGAGAGCGATAACCCTGGGCAGAATGTGGGTGAAGGTATCTGCCCGTTCAATTGCTACAGCGGAGATGTCAGCCGCGACAACGCTTCTGTTTCCGATGTGTGGACCGTCAATGCGCACCTCGTCAACGAAGCGCGCATGGGCTTCACCGATCAGTTGAACTTCTTTGTGCCGCAAACGCTCGGCCAAGGCTGGCCCGCCAAGCTCGGATTGAACTTTGCCGTTGCGGATGTTATGCCGAATCTGAGTATCAGCGGCTTTGACGGCAACCTTGCCTCCGGAACCAACGCAGTCTACAAGGAAATGGTCCTCGACCCATCTGACGTGGCTACGCTGATCAAGGGAAAGCATGTCATGCACTTCGGTGGCGAGTTCCTGATCAACCGTGCCGACTCCACGGCCTGGGGCAATATCACGTCCGCAGGCATAGGTTTCTCCGGCAATTACACCACGCAAGGTGGAGGGAACACCAGTTCGTATGACGGTCTTTCCTATGCGGACTTCCTGCTCGGTCAGACGGGAAATTGGAGCGCCAACAACACGCCCGAGTACGGTGGAAGATGGAAGACCCCGCAACTGTTCGTTCAGGACGACTGGAAGTTCAAGCCCAACCTGACCATCAACCTGGGAATGCGCTATGAAATCATGACCGGCTGGACCGAAACCAAGGGCAACATGACCACCTTCGACCCCGCCGTGTCCAACTTCAACGTTTCCTCCAGCACCGTCAATGGAATTGGTGCTGGCGCGCCTACGACGGGCGGCATGTGGTACGCATTCAATGGAGCCAACGGACGCACTTCTCTCCAGGCTCCCAAGTACAACATCGTTATGCCTCGCGCAGGGTTCAGTTGGCAGATTTTGCCCAATACCGTCATTCGCGGCGGCATCGGCGTCTATACCTCAACCTGGAGCGAAGATACCTATGGCAGCGGCCTGGGCAACGCCTTCGGCAGCAGCGGCGGTCTTAACGATTCCAACACAACCAATGGCATTTGTCCCATAGTGAGTCTGAGTGCTGGTCTAAACACGCCCAACACCCAGGATCCAGGCTGCGGAGGCCCCGGCTTTAACAACCTCACGATCAACCAGCTATATGTGACCGCTCCCACCACTCCCTGGGCCAAAAACGGCACCAGCCCGAGTTACAACCAGTACCATACGCCCGTGCCCACAAATTATCAGTACTCGTTGGCTGTGGAACGGGAATTTCTGAAGGACTTTGTCGCCCAGGTCTCGTATGTCGGCAATCTTGGCACGCACCTGAACACCGGTCCCGTGGACATCAACCAGGTCCCCGCGAACAAACTGGGGCAGGGACGATCTGTGTCCCCGTATCCGCTCTTCAGCACGATCACCGGAAGCACTAACAACGCCATCTCCAGATACAACGCATTGCAAGCCGTTCTTACCAAGCGCATGAGCTGGGGGCTTCAGTTCAGTACAAACTACACGTGGTCTCACTTCCTGGACGACATGGATTCTTCAGGATGGGGGAGCCGCGAAGGCTACCAGAACTACCAGAATGCGTATGACATCAGCCAGAACTACAGCAACTCCAACTTCGACATCCGGCAAATGTTGAAAGGGGAAGTCGTCTATCAGTTACCCTTCGGCAAGGGCAAGGCATTCATGAACAACAACCTGGTGGCGGATGAAGTGTTGGGCGGTTGGGAGGCCTCGGGCACCTTTATGGCCCAGGGCGGCAATCCCATGGGAGTTACCACCGGGAGTGACAACACCTCCGGCAACCTCTCCGGTTCCTATAATCAGGAGGCGATCCTCGTGGGGAACTACAAAACCTCCTACACTGACTCAAAAGGGGTTGTTTGGCCTTACCACAGCCTCACTTCATGGTTCAACGATACGGTTGAAGCTTCCGGACAAG
Organism: Acidobacteriaceae bacterium; assembly: GCA_003133425.1. Next base: position 5,693 of record PKXI01000429.1, on the reverse strand, counting down.
CCATCGGCTCGCAGCCCTGGGAGAATCCTTCAGACTACGCCAACCAATACGGCACCTTTAAGAGGAACAGGATTTATGGCCCGGGTCTAACCGATATCAACTTCTCTCTTGGCAAGAGCTTTGATATCGTGCCGGACAGGGGCATCAAATTCCAGTTCCGTGCCGAAGCGACAAACATTCTCAATCACCCGAGTTTCGGACAACCGGGTAATAACCAGATCTTCAATAATGCACCTGAAACGATCACTGGCACCACTGTCGGTGGCAGGCTATGGGAGATGGTGGGTCGTTTCTCCTTCTAACTCAAGCACCACTTCAACACCGGAAGGACGGCAATTCATCGCCGTCCTTTCGGATTTTCACAACACTCGCTTTGGTATCATGAGGTTGCCATGTCCACCAAAGCCGGATTGCTCGCGTTGGTATTGCTGCCTTTCGTTTCCATAACATCCAACTGTCAAAGTTCGCCGAGCAAGCAAGAGCAAATCGAATTGTTTGAACGGCTGACCCAGCAATACCTCAGGCAACAGCGGCCGGATCTGGCGATACCGGAATTGCAGAAGCTTGTTGCTCTCGATCCAAACAACGTGGAAGCCCGTGGGAATCTCGGAGTTTTGCTCTTTTTTCGCGGTGATTATAAGGACGCCGTTCCGGAGTTGCAGGCAGCGGTTAAGTTAAAACCCGACTTATGGAAGGTTCAGGCATTGTTGGGACTTGCCGAAGTGCACACTTCCGATTTTGTGAATGCACGCACAGATTTAGAAGCGGCCTTTCCGTCGATTCAGGATATGAAACTCAAGATAGAAGTGGGATTGGAACTTGTAGGACTTTATAACGGAAACAGCGACCTGGATGACGCGGTCGGTGTAATTACTCAATTGCGGAAATCATATCCTGAAAATCCTGAAGTGCTCTATGCTGCTTACCGCACTTATTCCGATCTTTCCGGGGAGTCGATGCTCGCCTTGTCGCTGGTTGCTCCCGATTCGGCGCAGATGCACCAGGTGATGGCCCACGAAGAGATCAAGGAAGGCAACACGAACGCCGCCGTTGCGCAGTTTCGCAAGGCAATTGAAATCGATCCACATTTGCCGAGCGTGCATTATGAACTCGGGGAGCTGCTCAATACGTCGCAGGATTCCGTAGTGAAGAGCGAAGCAGAGAAGGAATACCGCGCCGCGGTGACGGCAAATCCAGCGGACGAGAAGGCGGAGTGCAGGCTGGGCGACATCGACGCGCAAAAGGGAAACACAACGCAGGCGTACGAGGAATACTCAAGAGCAGTTGCCTTGCAGCCTGCAGATGCGGATGCAAGGCTGGGCCTGGCCAAAATTCTGATCGAAATGAACCAGACCGATAGGGCACAACAAATGCTTGAAGAAACGGTCCAACTTGAGCCAACGAATGCGATCGCACATTACCGTCTCGGCACGCTATACAGAAAGGCAGGACGAATTGAGGATGCAAAGCACGAGGTGGAACTATACAAGAAATACAAAGATATGAAAGAGAAGCTTCGTGCCGTTTACAAAGATCTGCAAGTTCAGCCAAACGAAATCCGCCGCGATGAACCGGATGAGAAATAGCTTCAGTCCGCCAGGCGCGAGACTCATTCATCTGAGTGTGTCGCTGTTGTTCCTTTGCATGAGCGCCGCGGCGATGGGACAAATGGGAACCCCAACTCCGTTGTCAGCTGAGGAGCGGCAAAAGGCTGCAGCAGAGAAGGAAGCAACCGGTGCGCTTCCAAACTATCCGCAGTTAGTCGATATTACGGCTTCGACCGGGATTAACTTTGAGCATCTTTCGAGTCCGGAGGCCAAGTTCATCGTCGAGTCGATGAGTGGCGGAGTGGCGCTGATTGATTACGATCGCGATGGATGGCCGGATATCTATTTCACAAACGCACAAAGTGTGGAGATGGCGCTTCACGGGGTGAAGGCGCGCAGCGCACTTTACCATAACAACCACGATGGAACTTTCACGGACGTAACAGAGAAGGCCGGGGTCGGAACTTCATGCTGGGCGATGGGAGCAGTCGTTGGCGACTACAACAATGACGGTTGGCCCGATCTGCTCGTTACCTGCTTTGGCGGTGTCGTGCTTTATCGAAACAACGGCGATGGGACATTTACCGACGTAACCAAAAGCGCCGGCCTAGGCGGCGACCATATGTGGGCGACCGGAGCGACCTTTGGAGATTACGACGGCGATGGCTGGGTCGATCTATTTGTCTCGCATTATGTGGATTTTCATCTCGATGATCTGCCTGCATTCGGTTCGAGCAAGAGTTGCAAATACATGGGAATAGACGTGCAATGCGGGCCACGCGGGTTAAAGGGATCTCCAGACTCCCTTTATCACAACAACGGCGATGGAACATTTTCCGATGTCTCAGAGAAATCCGGCGTAGGAGATTCCGAGCACCGATATGGACTTACGTCGATCTGGTCGGACTTCGACAACGATGGCAAGCTCGATCTCTTTGTTACCAACGACGGTCAGGCGAACTATTTGTATCAAGGAGACGGCAAGGGGAAATTCGATGATGTCGCATTGCTCTCAGGCGTGGCAGCGAGCGAGGACGGAGCTGAGCAGGCCAATATGGGGGTTGCCCTGGGCGACTATCTGCACATCGGCCGCATGTCTCTCTTGATCTCGCATTTTGACATTGAGTATGCAACCCTCTACCGCAACGAGGGGGCCATGAACTTTACGGATACGTCGGTTGCATCGGGAATCGCCAGGGGCACACAAGGCTACGTTGGTTGGGGCGCCGCATTTGTTGATTTCTCAAACGATGGGTGGGAGGACTTCTTCCTCGTGAATGGTCACGTGTATCCGCAGATCGACAGCGTTCATGCGTCGGCGAGGTTTCTTGAGCCCAAACTGCTGTTCATTAATCACCGCGACGGGACGTTCAGGAACGTTAGCAGACAGGTTGGCGCTGCGATTCAGGCTCCGCAGGTGAGTCGCGGGATGGCGGTGGGCGATCTTTTTAACGATGGCAAGATGGAGGCGGTCGTTGAGAATCTTGCCGGCAGGCCGATGATTCTACGTCCTGAAGGTGGTCCGCCAAACCACTGGATCAGTTTTCAGCTGGAAGGTGTCAAGAGCAATCGCCTGGCACTGAATGCGCGCGTGCGTGTGACCGCAGGCGAACTGGTGCAACTCGCGGAAGTGATCAGCGGCGGCAGCTACCTGTCGCAAAGCGACCTTCGTCTGCACTTTGGGCTCGGAAGTCATGCGCGGCTCGATAAGGCCGAGGTTATTTGGCCGAACGGGAAGGTGGAAGCGCTCGGCAATCTGGAAGCCAACCGGTTTTATGTCGTACGAGAAGGATCGGGGGTTGTTTCATCCAAGCCTGCCGAACCGGACAAGGCCACGCGACCCTGAAGGATTGATCACGCAAAGATGCGAAGTCGAAATGCAAAAATTACGCGCGTTTCTCTGAAAGAAACGCCGCGTAATGCATGTAAAATCAAGGTACCGCGCAATGGTTGAAATCTGCTGCAAGTGAGCCACTTAAATGAGGCAATCCATGGCTGATGGGAAGCACAAAGATCCGGTAAGGCACGCAATCCACAAGCCGGTCACCTTGAAGCAACTGGCGGCCCATCTTGGGCTGAATCCTGCCACTGTATCTGTCGTTCTCAACGATGTCGCAGGACGATCGATTCCGCAGGTGACGCGCGACCGGATTAAGGCAGCCGCGAAGGAGATGAATTACCAGCCAAGCCTGCTGGCAAGGGCGCTTCGCAATCGGCGGACTTTGACCATTGGCATTCTTGTACCTGAGTTAGGCGACGGCTATCACACCCAGGTGATGAGTGGCATCGGGGACCAGCTCATCAAAGCTGGGTACTTCTACTTCACGGCGCACCATCGGCACCAAAAAAATCTGGTAGAAGAATACATGCGCATGTTCATTGGGCGTGGCGCGCAGGGAATCATTGCGATTGATACTCTGCTGGAACACTCCGCCCCCGTTCCGGTGGTCGCCGTGGCAGGTCATCGATCAATCTCAGGCGTGACCAATGTCGTTCTCAATCACGTGTCCGCGGCAGAAATGACTCTTACTCATCTGTATTCTCTGGGGCATCGAAAGATTGCATTTATGCACGGCCAGCCATTCAGCTCGGACTCCGATGAGCGCTGGAATGCGTTGATGGCAGTCGCTGAGAGACTCGGTATAAAGATCAACCCACAACTGGTTGTCAGCCTCGATCGCGATATCTCTTCGCCGGAGCTTGGATACCCGGTGGTGCAGCAATTGTTGGCAACCAAGCAGCCGTTCACAGCGCTTGTTGCCTTCAATGACATTTCGGCCATCGGGTCCATTCGTGCGCTTCAGGATGCGAATCTGCGTGTGCCGAAGGATGTTTCGGTTATTGGGTTTGACGACATCAATGCCGCCGCTTATACCTTGCCCAGGCTCACAACTATCAATCAGCCTTTGGCCGAGATTGGCCGTGTAGCCACCCAGTGTCTGCTTAACCGGATTCACGGTACGGCCACTTCGCCCGGTGAGATTTACATTGAGCCGACGTTGGTTGTGCGCGAGTCGACGGCTCGAGTCAAAACCTAAATACCGCTGGCGTCTTTCTACTTCTTCTGCCGACGCCACAATCGAGAAGAGCATTGCTGCTTCAGATATTCAATCTTCAACTGGAGTATTGGAGATAGAAGTTCGCAACGCAAGATAGTCGATTGCTACCTGAGGGGTAGTGGATTCTCTTTTGCAAGGATCGAACAACTCAAGTTCACCTTCAAAGAGAAATCACGGTCTTACTATTTGCTTACTTCCTTGAAGGTCAATGTCGCCAGGTTCATCTGCCCGCCGGTGAGGATATGGACGGTGAGGACGTTCTTACCTTTGGGCAGTTTGACCTTGGCGATTCCTGGCGCCAGGTTCCAGTGATGCCACTGCCGCCATGCGATTGGATCGGCGGCGTTAAAGGTGGTGGCAATGACCAAGGGCCCAGTCGAGGGCTGTCCATTCACATCGAGCGAGATGGTTCCGCCGCGGTTGGAGGTGTAAAGCAGGTCGGCGGAATACTCGCCGGCCTGGGCCACCTCGACCGTGATGTTGAACCATTCCCCAGGTTCGGTCCAACCAACATAAAGCAAGTTAGCCGGTGGCTTGACCGCCTCAAAGCTGTTGTCGTCGATCTGCGGGTCCAGGTTGAACTTCGTGAAGGACGTATCGACACCCTCGCTCATGCGGAACTCGTGCAGGTAGGTTCCGTCGGCAGGGTTCAGCGCCCCGCTGCCATTATTCTTGGCATCGGTGTCGTGATAAGCCACTCCTTCGCCGCCCAGGTCGTAGTAGGCACAGAGAACCGTCCCAGGAATTCGCTGCGCCCCGCTCTTATAGCGGCTGTCATGGTACGGCGTTCCCTTGTAGTGGGCCAGGTAGTCTGTCATCGAAGCACCAATGACCGAGGTGGTAAAGAGAATGGCGAGGATGAAAAACGGAGATCGAGAGCAGATCAATAATCTCTTCAAGTGGCACCGTCTCCTGTGCGGTGAAACGAATGTTGCACGAACCCATTTCAAACGTAGTTGGGAACACCGAGGATCGTACGCCACTGAACGCAGTGGAATCAAGCTTGTGTATGGATCGCATGCGTGCGGGGTTATTTCAAGCCATCGAAAGAATTCCTTCGCGCCCCACTTAGATTCTTACCGTTTCA
>PKXI01000368.1 GCA_003133425.1 Acidobacteriaceae bacterium | reverse complement strand
ATTTCAAATATCTTTGGCTAGTCTTTCGCTGTTTGTTGGGGCCCCAATAAGTTATTAAGAATAAAATAGCTAACTCACTTTAGGAAACGGCTGCTCTATCTACCCTGACTATGGCGTCCGCATGGAGGCATCAATACGCATGGAGGCATCAATCGAATAGCAAGGGCGACCTGGTTTACCTTTGAAAAGGATGAGTTGCAGGCAATCCTTCGGGTAAAGCGCGGCGTCACTACTCTGCCGGTCAATCAGAAGTCAGTTGAGAAAACGCGGCGCATCATAATCTGGAAAGTATTTGCAGTTTTAGCTGCAGTCATGCGCCTCATGTTCCATGAGCAACGGTGGGGCCAACGACCGCAAGTTAGAAGGGAAGGGAGATTTTGGTGAGACGCGAGCCGGGCGTCAGTGGAGAACTTTGAGGATGCGGAGGCACAGAACGATGTTAGTGACGACAGTGACTGCCAGCAGGCCGAGCGCGACCATGGCCATGAAGTTGATCTTCTTGCCGACGCCCTTGAGTTCTCCAATCAGCTCCTGCTGCTCGAGGGTGTTGCGGTCAGTCGCCTCGCTGACCATTCCCAGTTGATCTTCGACACGCTTGAAGGAAACCATTTGTTCGACGGTCTTGTCGCGCACCTCGCGGTACTGCGCCTTGAGCTCGGTCAGGCGGTATTCGATGGGAGCGAGATCGATTGGCGGCAGGGGCTGGGAAGTAGACGGCCTGTCGTGTTGCGGGGTGAGGAGGTTGGAGTCGCTGGTGTCGATGTGTCCGCCCAGCAGGGGGAGAATCCGCTGCACGAACGGCAGCGCGGCACGGAGCGCGGACACGACCCGCTGCACTGCGGAGGGCATGGCCGCCAGTGGAGACTCCTTGAACGATCCAGCCAGGGCGGCACCGGGAGAGGGAGGAGGAGTGTTCTGGTCTATCGCTGCGGGCGTCGGCAAGGCCCGCCGAGTTTCAGCCGCGACGGGCAGCGGGAACTCGACAGCGTGAAGACGCGGCTCGTCTGCGGCTGGCGGCTGACGGCCTTCGTCATTTGGTTCCCACGACGCGGTTTCCCATTTCGACGCCACTTTGTGTTCAGCGCACCATAGGAACTCTTCCGCATCCAGCGATGCAGTCGAATCAACTCCAGCGCGATCGGATTCCAAAGTCTGCAACGCCTCAAATATAAGGCTCATGCTTGCTCACTTGTGGGGCTGCTTGTGTTTCCAATTATCCACGCGTGAAAGTTTATGTAATTAGCTCTTTCCCAGTGCACTTCACACAAAAGTTGTACCGCGAGGTGGCCCATCGCCCCAGAATCGATATCGATATTCCAACCGGGCTCGACGAGAAGCGAACGCAACCGGAGGACGTCAAGTTGGCGACACTCGCTGCACTTAGAGCCGGAGCACCCGGTGTGATCCTTTCGCGCAAATACGCAGAGATGAAGCTTACGAACATTGCCGGAGCAAAGGAGGCGCTCCGTGTATTCGGCGCACTCTAGTCCAGGCGGCTTATTGCAGACGCGACAAAGTATTGGCCATTTGGAATCGGTATAAGCTGACCACCGCAGGAAGAAATGTTCAATGATCGGCGACACCGGAGTATTCAACAAGACATGGGCCTTGGTAGGCGCAAGTGAATTCAAGTGCGCAGAGTCAAGCGCTCCGGCAGCTAAAAACGGTCAAACTGACTGGCCCATATATGGTGGATCTCCCGATAACATTCACTACTCAGGTCTGGTCTCGATGTTGAACCTGGCATTTGCGAGTCATCGGCCCTGGGGTAGAGTATCTGATCCTAAGTCCGCCTGCCGCATTTCAAGGTATCGCTTTACCGCAGGATCACGTTCCAACCCAATCGCAATTTCGTACGCTTGCCAGGCTTCGCGACTTGCACCGGTCCGTGCCAGCAATTCGGCACGAGCTGCCCAATACGGCTGATATGATCCGATGCGTGGATCCCCACTTACCTCATCCAGCGCTTCCAATCCGGTAGTTGGTCCCTCCAATTCGGCCAATGCCAACGCCCGGTTGATCGAAGCAACGGGCGACCCCGCCAATTTCACCAGCGCATCATAGAGACTCAGAATCGCTCTCCAGGAAACAGATCCGGTTCGCCGCCGCTCTACGTGGGCCGACTGAATGGCAGCCTCCAACTGGTATCGGCCAATCAGCCCGGCACCGCTGGCCCGCCGCAGCGCTGCTTCGGCTTCCTCGATCATTTCCGCATCCCAAAGTGCTGTGTCCTGCTGCCCGAGTGGAACAAATCCTCCATTTGTATTCCGCCGCGCCGGGCGACGTGCTTCTGCGTAGAGCATAAGCGCCAGCAGTCCCCAAACCTCAGGCTCGTCCGGCAGCAGTTCCGTCAACAGTCGCTCCAGAAAGATCGCCTCTCCAGCTAATTCGCGGCGCGCGATATCGCTTCCGGCGGCATCAATCCAGCCCTCGGCAAAGCTCGCGTATATCGCATCCAACACCATTTCAAGGCGCTCGGGCAGTTCGTTTCTGTTTGGAATTGGAAATGGAATCCCTGCGTGGCGAATCTTTGCCTTGGCGCGCACCAGCCGTTGCGACATGGCGGCCGGAGAAAGCAGAAACGCCGATGCAATCTGCGTCGCATCGAGCCCTAGCACCACCTGCAGCATCAGTGGCGACCGGATCCCGGCATCGATCGCCGGGTGTGTGCAGGCAAATGGCAACCCCAGGCGCCTGTCCGGAATGTCATCCTCTGCAACTTCCCCGATCGTCTCTGCAAGCGCTTCCAGTTCGTCAGAACCCGGACCGTTGTGTCGGCTGCGAATTTGGTCAATTAAACACAACGTCATAAGTAA
>PKXI01000207.1 GCA_003133425.1 Acidobacteriaceae bacterium | reverse complement strand
ATGCGCCCGCAACAACTCACGCCTCCATCCAGATAGCCGCTTCTCCATAGAAAAGAACGGAGAATCAAAACCAGAGCAAATCCAGACTACCACTTATCTACAACTGTAGTAATGGGGTGAAGCCATGCAGGAGGCGGCCAGGAAGCTTCCGTATGTCGCAATTCCGGAGCAGAAATTGAGCAGGACCCGATATCCCGTGATTCTGTTTGCTGCTTTCTTCATGAGCGTGCCAATGCCGCAGGGCATATGGGCGCAGGCTGCAACAGCTGTTGGCACTTCCCCGGAATTTGAAGTCGTTACGATCAAGCCAAGCGACCCAGGCGTTCTCAGCGGCACGTTTTTCACTGTCAAGGGACGCCATGTCATCGCTAGAAGTATCGATCTCGACGATCTGATTTCGCTTGCCTACGGAGTTCACACAAAGCAGATCGTAAATGGGCCGTCGTGGTTGGCCACGGCACGATTTGATCTGGATGGAGTACCAGGCACGGAAGGTAAACCGAATCGTGCCCAGATGAAACTTCTTTTCCAAAAACTTCTCGCCGACCGCTTTCAGTTCGCGTTCCACCACGAAATGAAGGAACTTTCCGTCTACACGCTGACTGCAGACAAGAATGGCCCGAAGCTAACCAAAACAGATCGGCTGCCGACGGATGGCACGAATTTTTCGTATGCGGGATCAGTAGTTCTGACCGTAAGAAATGCTTCCATGGAGGACTTTGCCAACGGAATGCAGGCGGCCTTTTTGGATCGACCCGTGGTGGATCAAACGGGGCTGAGAGACAGATACGACTTCGTTTTGCGGTGGACGCCGGAAGGGTCGACGGCCGGGAATGACCCAAGCGCCCCACCAGATATTTACACGGCGATTCGAGAGCAGCTCGGATTGAAACTGAATGCAGCCAAAGCTCCCGTGGACGTTCTTGTTATTGATCGTGTTAAGGAACCGTCGCCGAATTAGGAAATACCGATCGAGGCGCTGGGCGCCGCAACCAAATCCGCTGAAGCTGCGAGGGTTCTGCGACCTTTCAATACAGAGGCAGTCCGCTTGAATATAATCGCTCTCGATTGAAGGCAAGGATGATAGCGCGGATTCAAAGTTGGGCAATCACGTTTGCGCTCTGTTGCGCGCCGCTTTTTGCAGACAGTGGCGCCAAGCCCTTCGTCACGCCTGTTCAGGCGGAGTTGATGGCGGATCTGAATTCCAACGTACTGAAGTTGGGTGCAACCGTCTTTGCGAGCGTCAGCGTCGATTGGCGAGGCAAAGATTGCGTGCTCATGAACGGAGCGATTCTCGAGGGGCATGTGATCGCGGTGGTTCCTCACACCAAAACCGCCAAAGGCGCCGAGATCGATCTTGCCTTTACCAAGGCGCAATGCATGGGCAAGAAGATGGGCGACTTCGAACTGGTGCTGGTGGCGCTGGCGGCACCGCCGCCCACTGTCGACCTAGGCATGGTCAGCGGCACAATGGATTACGTCTCCCCTATTTATCACTCGGCGACGTTGGGGCAAACGACGGCGGTCCCGCACCTGCAGATGGGGGAAGTATCCGGCATCAGGGGATTGAAGCTGAGCGTTGGCACTGGACTGGAGAACAGTACTGTTCTGAGCTCGAAGGACCACAATGTGTCGCTCGACAGGAGTAGCCTGCTGCTGCTGGTTCCCGCGAAAGAGGCATTTGTCACGGTGCCGGCCAATCCTGGGGCCGCTCTGCCACCATCTCCTGGCGCTTCCGGCCCGGAGAGGTCCACAGATATAAAAATGGAAGAACTGCTTCCATCCAAGCCGCCAGGCGCCGACATCGATCTTTGCGCGCCGCCGCAGTGCAACCAGGAATTGCCGTCGGGCGGTACGGACGACCTGGGCAACATCGCGGCAAGCATTTCAATCAGCCAGTTCGGGTATGCTCCACGCCCCCAGAGGGTGATCACCAACTTCGACCACGATGAGGTGCTGGCGTATCTCGGTCCCAGGGAACTTTTGGTCGCCTTCAACCCTCACGCACTTTTGTCCAGGCATAACCTGGGGCCAGCGGGATCGACCGAACGCGTGATCCGCGCGGTTCTGGTGGACACCGACACACGCCTGGTGACACACGTTGTCGAATGGGAAATACCCGACAACGGGCAGTACCTCTGGCCGCTGTCTGAGGGCCGTGTGCTGGTGCATGTGGGCTCCGAGTTGCGTGTCTATGGCGAGGGGCTGAAGATTCAGAACAGCGTTCCGATCGACGGACCGCTTGCCTTCGTGCGAAAAGCCCCCGATGGCGCTTTTGTTGCCGTCGGCGTGATCCGCGAGCGGCACACGCCGGAGTTGCATGCCCAGCTTAGCCAGAGCCTGGGCGGCAACCCGGAAGAAGATGTCGACATCCGGATTCTGAATCGCAACCTCGAGACCGTCGCCACATCGACCGCGCGCTCGGGCCTGATGCCGCCAACGCTCCTGAATGAGGGTCAGGCGAGGCTACTGGCGCAGCCGAACATGCGCTACCGCATTTCGATGCTGACCTGGGACAACCATGCATCAACCGTGGCTCTGTTCAACTCGAGCTGCGTGCCGGTGCTCTCCAGCATCGTGCCGGACTTTCTGTTCATGGTGAGCTGCAATACGCTGACCAAAGGGCTCGAGTACCGCGTTCTGCGCTCCAACGGAACGCCGGTGCTGCAAGGCATCTCAAACTTTAATGAGTTTGGCTTTGCCGCGGGAGGCAGTGCGAATCATGATGTTTTCGTTGTCAAGATCGTGCAGTCCAACCGCTTCGTTCCATCGAATACGCCCTTTAGCTCTAAGGACCTCTCCTCAGAGGAGCTGAATGTCTATCGCACTGGAGATGGCAAGCGCCTGCTCAAGGTACTGGTTGGTTCTCCGTCATTGAGCCGCGACGGATTCGCACTGTCGCCTGACAGCTCACAGCTGGCAGTGCTGACTCGCGACCAGATCGCCTTCTATTCCGTGCCCCGGAATTAATTTCCACTCAGCGTGACCTCAATTCGCGCCCGATCTGGCAGAGCGCCCACGCTTTCCGCGGGGCAACTTCTCTTCCACGTTAATGCCGCGCTCGCCGGGAGCGGAGATGAGCAATTTGCGGCCATCGGTGAAGGTGACTGTGGCGGAATGGCCGTCTTTGCCGTGCTTGACGCTGGTAACGGGGTTCGCCGGGCCCGGATGAAGCGGGATGAAGAGCGTGAGCAAAAGCTGCGGGCCTGCGCCGGTGCGCGTATGGAGCAGCGTGGTTGCAGGAACATTTTGCGGGTCCATGTCCTTGCGCACATTCCAGCCGAGAATCTCCGGGGACTCCTGGCCCGACACGGCGGCGACCGCCAGCCCTTTTCTCAACAGGGGAACGATGGCGATATTTGCCAGGCCCGCATCCGTAGTCGACAGAACATTCGTCTCCGGAGCGATGCGCGTGTTTGTTGTGAGCAGTTGCCAGCGGGCCTGATACTTGTGCCGCTTGGCGTCGTTGGGGCGCATACGGTCAGCGACTACAAAAAGGTCGGGCTTGAGAAAGAGCACGTCGCGCCGCTGCGAGGCGGGCTTGAGACGCTGCGGGCCGTAGCCCTCTGAGTAGTCTCCGGAAGCAAAATCGAAGACGCTGTTGGTTTGCCAGTGGCCATCGATGGGGCCTTGACTGATCAGGTCCGGGTCGTGCCATGGGTCCTTCGAAGTGGTGGGGCGATTCTGGCCCAGGTCGTCCACGATCATGCAGTTGGAGCCGAAGCTGGAGGTGGCCCAGGTTCTCCACTTGCTCTGCTCGTAGCTGCCGCCGCCGGTGTTGAACACGAGCGATCGTCCCCAGGCCCAGATGACGACGCTGAGCTTGTCCTGGTGCTGATGGCCCATGCCGATGGGGCCGAGGCGAAAGCCCAGGTAATTGTCGTCGCGGCTCCAGCCGGAGCGCATGGCGGTTTCTCCGGCGCGGTTGAGAAAAGCTGAAGTGAACGCCGGCGGTTTGCCCTGGACTCCGTTGCTCGCCACCCATTTGAAAACGCTGCGATCGGGAAAGTTGTCCACGGCCAGCTTGAAGATGGAGGGCAGATACTGCGGCAGCCCGTTGTTGTACTTGGGACTGAATCGGTCCGGAGCCATGATGGCTACCTGAAACTCGTATCCCTTTTCGAGCGGCGCAGCGTAGCCCGCAGGAAGCTCGGCAAGGCGTCCGGTCCAGCGCGCGATCTCGAGAATTTTAAGAATATTGCCGAGGGCAACATTCTGATACTCCGTTGAAAGCTCGTCCTGGGCGCCATCGGGAAGGAACTGCGTGCGTGCCTCTTCAGTGAGTTTGCCGGCTGCAAAGCTGCGCCACTCCGCCGCGTTTTTAAACTCGGGAAACAGCGCGCCGACTGCGTAGAGCCCGCTCATCTCCATGGTGAGAAAGTTCAGGCGAGTGTTGTAGTGGCGGAGATAATTTCCGTGATCGAGAAAGGCGCTCACGAACAAGACCAGGTCAGCATCACTGAGGGACGGCGAACGGCGAAAAGCAAAGAATGCGGCTGGCCACGAACCGCCCATGCGAATGCCCGCTTCGATGGTGCGCCACGCCGACCCAGAGACGTTGTCAACATGATCGGCCACCGGACATTGCGCGATCCATGAGAGCATCTCGCGATCGAAGGTCTGTGCATAGCGCTCGTCGCGCGTCTCCCGATACATGCGCCCGAGCGGTCCCCAGGAGGGCATGCGGTTCAGTTGCCACTGCCACTCGTTGTCCGGCGCTACGCCGGGCATGTGTTGCGTCGCGTTGTAGTGCCAGTCGACGTCACCGTTGGGAAAGGTGTAGAAGTAGGGAGTCTGGCCGCCTTGGAGCTTGCCGGCGACGGCCCATTCGGCAAGGGTCTTGTCGTGTTCAACGCGCAGCCCTCGATTGCCCGTCTCGGTGTCCGGCCCCCAGTGCACCGACTCACTTGCGCGGAGATAAGCGGCGAAGGCTTTCTCGGCGGCGGGCGCCTCGTGCTGCTTCCATGCGGCGGCAACTGCGGCGAGATCGGGGCGGGTGAGGTCGAGCGCATCGAACACTGCGGCTTCGCGCTGGCGGACTTCAGCCTTGGATAGCTCCTGCGGGGACTTCTGAGGCTGGGTCTTCGCGGTTGGGGAAAGTGCGGCAGCGATCAGCGATCCAAGAATTACGTATCTGTATATGACCGATTTCATTTCCGCTCCCTGGTACGGGGCTGGACGAGCAGCGCGGCTAAAACTATGGTTCTGAAGTTTACGGCATGCATGAATCGTGGTTCGAGGCAGCCTCGACTTCGGGTGCTCGCGCCGGACAATCATATCAAAGGGGTTGAATGAGTTGAAGATTCATCCCAGGTCTTCCGCCGCGGCGGACGAGGCCCTTCGGCTTCGCTCAGAGCAGGCACTGGGGCTCCCGGCACGGAGGCACCCGGCAGGAGGTCCGCGCTACCCAGGGAAAATCTGCTTTCGGGCAGAAACCAAGTGGGGACCTAGTGGGCGATGACGAGCACCTGGAAGCTGCCGTTGATCGGACCAGACTTTAGCGCGCCGATGCCGCCCTGGTGCGCGAGGTCGACTCCAATGAAATCCGTAACGAGGTAGACTGCGCCTGTGGAGGAATCGATTGCCAGCGTCCGTGCCCGCTCTTGTGTAGGGAGGTCCTGTATCACCGCGTAGGTGTCAGTGGTTGCGTCCTGGCGGATGACGGTGAGGCTTCCATAACCGCCGCCGTTGGCGGAGAAGATGAGTCCGCGGCTCTGGTCATAGGCGATGGCGTCGGTGCCGGGACCGGTGGTGAGCGATGCAACCGGCTCGCCGGTGCCGGTGTTGAGGACTGCGATTTTCCAATTGTCGCAGGCCGCGAACATCCGCATGTGAGCGCCATCGACGGCAAGGCTCACGGGCTGCCGGCATCCTGCAGGAAGCGGAAAAGTAAATACATCTTCGTCGGGCGGGCGGGTGCGGCTCCAATCAAGAGTGACGGCGGGAGTGAAAACCTCAATACGCGGGGAGGGATTCACGGAGGGGTCCACAGCGGGAATCGCAGAAAGCTCCGGAGCAGGCGAGACTGCCGGGTTTGATGGATGGGCGGCCAGTTGCTTCTGAAGGAGGACCGCGATGGCCTGGGCGTCGAGACGGAGGACCTGATTTCGATCCGTGACGTTGACGTAGACCTTGCCGTTGCCGTCGGCCTCCGCAAAGCCAAGCTTTCCGGGAAACAGGATTTGACCCAACGCCGCCCGGGTAACGGTGTCGATGACGGCGATGCTGGAGACGACGTTCGCTCTTTGAGGAGGTCCGCGCGAGGCAGCGGGCTGCATGCTTCCGCAGCTCACCTGAGAAGCGGATGCGGTTCCAGGGGGAACAGTGCAGACAGCAAAGAGCAGTTTGGTTTGCGGCTCGAAAACCAGGGCGCGTGGATTCGGAACCGTGGGAATGGTGGCGACGATCAGCAGTGATCGACGGTCGAAGACTTTCACGTTATTGGCGCGGCCGTCGCTGATGTAGCCCAATGCTCCGGTGTCGTCAAGGGAAATGGCGTGGGCTTCGCGGAAGCCGGAAATCTCACCGGCAATCGTACCGGTCTCCACGTCCACCACCTGAACCGAGGAACCGTGGGCGATATAAAGCCGTTGCGCGCTTGGGTCCATGGTGAGGTAATCCCAGGAGCCCACGCCGCCGATGAGCCAGGTCTTCTTGATGAAGAAGGGGTTGCCGGACAGTTCAGTGGCTACGGGAACCTCTTGCGCCGCCAGGGGGACGCAGACCAGCAGGCAGAAGCACAGGAGTTTCCTCATTGCGAATTGCTCCTGGTGAATAGATGCGCGGAAAGGGTCAGGCGCTTGAACTATTCGTTGCTGGCCATTACTTCGTGGAGCCAGCCGGGAGCTTTGAGGAGTTCGCGGGGGCGCGAGCCGTCGGCGGGGCCAACGAGGCCGTCGCGCTCCATCAGGTCGATCAGGTGCGCGGCGCGGCCATAGCCGATGCGCAGACGGCGCTGCAAGAGTGACGTTGAGGCCTTGCCGAATTCAAAGACCAGGCGCACAGCGTCGTCGAACATGGGATCGTTCTCGTCGGGGTCGGGGTTGGAACCGTCGACGCTGACGCGCTCATCCTTGGGCGATTCGAGGAAGCCTTCGACGTACTCGGCCTGGCCCTGGTCTTTCCAGAAGGCGACCACGGCGGCGGTTTCTTTTTCGCTCACGTAGGGCGCGTGCAGGCGCATGAGGCGGCTGGTTCCCGGCGGCAGGAAGAGCATGTCGCCGCGTCCGAGCAGAGCCTCTGCGCCGTTGGTGTCGAGGATGGTGCGCGAGTCGACCTTGGTGGCAAGACGGAAGCTGATGCGCGTGGGCACGTTGGCCTTGATGAGGCCGGTGATTACGTCGACGCTGGGGCGCTGCGTGGCGAGAATGAGGTGAATGCCGACGGCGCGCGCCATTTGGGCGAGACGCGTGATGGACTCTTCCACGTTGGAGCGGTCGAGCATCATGAGGTCGGCCAGTTCGTCGATGATGATGACGATGTAAGGAAGCGGTTCTTCCTGGTCGCCTTCGTCGAAGAGCGAAGGCATGACGCCTTCAAACAGCTTGTTGTACTGATCGATGTTGCGCACGCTGCGCGAGGCCAGCAGCTTGAGGCGGCGCTCCATTTCGCGAACGGCGTTGCGCAGCGCGTTGGCGGCCAGCTTGGGCTCGGTGATGATGGGCGTGAAGAGGTGCGGAATGCCTTCGTACATGCCCAGTTCCACGCGCTTGGGATCGACCAGNNATGAGGCGCACCTGCGCGGGCGTGGTGCGGAACAGCAGGCTCATGATCATGGCGTTGATGGCCACCGACTTGCCTGAGCCTGTAGAGCCGGCGATGAGCACGTGCGGCATTACGTTGAGATCGGCTGTGACGATGCGGCCGTTGATGTCTTTGCCCATGGCCAGCGTGAGGCGCGACTTGGCCTTGGCAAATGTTTCGCTCTCGAGGACGTCGCGCAAGTGAATGGTTTCGCGCTCGTGATTCGGTACCTGGATGCCGACGGTGCTCTTGCCGGCCATGCGCTCGATCAGGATGCTCTCTGCGCGCATGGCGAGGCACAGATCGTCGGCGAGGCCGGTGACGCGCGAGTACTTGACGCCCGCCTCGGGCTTGAACTCGTACGTCGTGACCATGGGGCCGGGGTTGATTTGCACGACCTGGCCGCGCACGTCGAACTCGGCGCATTTTTCGACGAGGACTTTGGCTTCTTCGCGCAGTTCGTCTTCGCGAACTGTCTGCGGGCCCTCGCCTGCATTGAGCAGCGTGCTGGACGGCAGCTTGAAGCCGCTTACATTTTTGGGGGCAACGGTGACTGTGCGCACGTCAGCGTCTGCGCGGCCGTGAATAGCGATTTCGCCTGCGGGCACGGGGGCAGGAGCAGGAGTGGGTGCAGGTTCAAAAGGCGAAGCCACAGGCCGTGGTTCCACTGCGCGGGTGTCGACAAAGCGCGACGGCGCAGGCTGCATGGGAACGACATTTTGCGGAACTGCTTGCGAGACGTTTGCAGCGCCTGCCGGCTGCGCGGCCGCTGCCTCGGCGGTCTCCCAGATGCTGCTCCTCCGCACTTGAGGCGCGATGGGAATCTCTTCATCGGCCTGCTGCCGGCTCGCACGGGCTGGGTTTGTTTCGACTGGACTCGATTGCTCCAGCGGCGCGCGGCGGAATGCGGGAATCTCGTCCAGGGGATCGCTCTCGGGCGCACGCTTTCCACGACGGAAAAGCCTGGCCAGAAAACTCCGGTGCGGGACTTCTTCTTCCGGCTCCGCTTCCGGATTGGTTGCCGGGATTGCCGGGGCGAATTGCAGCGTGTGGGCTGGACCGCTCTCTTCGCTGCGCAGGTCCTCGTGCTCAAGCCTGCGTTCTTCCTTGAGTTCAGCACGTTCTTCGCGCCAGTTCTTCCAGCGGTCAAGCCAACTGCGAATGTGCAGCCAGTAATTCTCGGCGGCTTCCCGAACGACCCATAAGCTGATGGCGGAGGCAAAGTAAAGTCCCGCCGCGGCCAACACGCCGGCCACCAGCCATGCACCCTGAATATTGAGATATACGACCAGCAGGCCGGCCACCAGCCGCCCGGCTACGCCCTCTACAGGTAGCAGGTGCATCCAGCGCCAGTGCCACGGCATGAGCCCGAACACGGCGGGCATAAAGGTGAGTGCGAGGAGCGTGCCCATCCAGCGCAGCAGCACCGATCCGCTGGGGCGTGAACGCATCCAGGTCCAGCCGATCCCGCCCAGCCACAGCGGCAGCAGGAAGGCCGTCAGCCCCAGGGATTGCAACATGAGGTCGCTTAGATAGGAGCCGAAGAGACCGACCCAATTGTGCACCGCGCCTGGCCCGGCCTGGTCGGTGGCGGTGTTCAGCGAGGGGTCAGAAGCGTGCCAGGTGGCGAGCGCCAGAAAGAGAAGAAGCGAAACGAGCAACAGCACAAGCCCCAGAAACAGGTTTACGTGGCGGCTTCGCGTTGGCGACAAAACAATGCGAATGGGCTTCATGGATGGGCATTTCCGCTCAAGGGCAACCGCCCGCCTTTCGATGGCAAGCCGATCAAGCGGCGAGGAAAATCCCAGAGCAACTTTTATTATCCCCGGCTGCAAGGGGGATTCCGGGCAAAACAGGGCGGGGGGAACCACCGGCATTACCAGGAACTCTGTGCCTTATTTACCAGAATGCAGGGTCGCCGCTCCCTGATGGTCGCGTCGACTTGACTGTCGCGGCTTTGAGAAAGGTCATCCTGGTAATGCGTTCGCTGTGGACCCCCGGCTGTTGGATTGAATTGTGCTCTGATTTATGCGCGGTCCGCGCTGCCGTCAAACTTCGCGGTTGTCGAACATCAGTATGTCGGGTGGGCTGGTTACGAAGTTTTGCAGGTCGGCGACCGCTGCCTGCCCCTCGGGACTCGCCATAGCAGCCTGGATGGCCGCCATATCGGCGAAATGCAACGTCGCCACCAGGTGATAGCCGGACGGTCCGGCTGGTGTTGCAACTGGTCCCCGGCTGACCTCGTACTTCCCCAGGCCGGGAATCCTCTTTGCGATTTGAACGTGCGTGTTGAAGTAATACTTGTCGAAGGCTGCCGCGTCCTCCGGCGTTCTGTACATCACCACCAAACGAGCCATTGTGTCTCTCCTATCATGAAGCCGGACTAAGGTCGGTCTCCTGATGGTATAGGGCAGAAACATCCCTCGGGGGCTAAAGCCCTCGTTCAATATTTGGCAGTTACGGCACGACNNAACTAGAGTTTTTCCGCAGCCTATAAAGCCCGATTAAAACTTTGGCATTTTCGGCACGGCGACCCAGAGGGTACCCCGGCCGTGCCCTTTCAAAGCCCCTCTACACCAATTGGAAAACTGCCCGAAGGATGATGAAGAAGGGCCCAGGATTTGCGGTGACTGCAATTCCAAGTGATTTGCTAGGTTGCGATGAACTTTGCTCCCCAGATCAGCAGCGCGCCGCCAAGCAGGATGCGGTAGATGGCGAACACCGTGAATCCGTGTTTGCGGACCCAGAAGAGAAACCACTCGACTACGCCGAGCGCGACGATGAAGGAGACCACCAGTCCGATCACGAGCACGATCCAGCGTTCAGAATTCATGACCACGTGCGCTGTGGCCACAGCAGCATCTGCAGACTTGCTGCCGCGGACCTCCTTGAGGAAGTCCCAGCCGGTGGCAGCGATCATGGTGGGAATGGAAAGCAGAAAGCTGAACTCCAGCGCAGCGGGGCGGTCGAGTCCTGCCATCTGTCCGGCAGCGATGGTCGACATGGAGCGCGAGACTCCGGGAAAAACAGCCGACAGCGTCTGGCAGAGCCCGATCCAGATTGCCTGCGACAGGGTCATCTCTTCCACGTGAGTTGTGCCGGCCTCGAAGCGGCTCATGCGGGCATCGACGACCCACATGGCGATGCCACCAATCAGCAGCGCCAGCGCCATAGCAGTGAGTCTGGCCAGATTCTTTTCGCTCCACTTGTGCAACAGCAAGGCGGGAACCGAGGTCACCGCAAAGGCGACGAAAGTAAGCGTAATGGGATGATTCTTCCAGGTATGGCGGCCGTCTTCGCCCCTGGGAAACGTGCGCATGAAGTCCACAATGCGCGCCAGGAACAACATGCACAATGCCACGATTGCGCCCAACTGGATGACGACGGTGTACATCTTCCAGTACGCGTCATCGAGCGGAATCTTCATTAATGCTTCGCTGATGCGCAGATGCGCCGTGGAACTGACCGGCAAAAATTCGGTCAGACCTTCTACTATTCCCAATATTATGGACTGAATATAGGGGTTCAATAATCCTCCAGATTGCAGTTCCGGTTAGCCGAGTAGTGTGAACGGGCCCCAGCCCACGCTCACTCCCGGTCGATACCGTAGACAGGAATACCTTCATCCAATTTGTACACGAGAGCTCCGGCACGCCAAGCGTAATCGGTCGTCGCATAGTGATCTTTTAGTTTCGTGGCCAGGTCATGTGCATGATTCTTTGCGTTTTCGCTCTTTTTATTGTCGCCGTTGGCGGCAAACATATCCACCAGCACCGCCTGCCTGTAGACGGCCTGGTAAAGTGCCTGCGCGGTACGGGGACCGTCGGGGTGCTCGTCGGCGTACTTCTCGTATATCTCCGATTCTTTTTGCGGACACTGCACCGCTCCCTGCCAATCTCCGCAGAGCTTGTTGTCGATGAGCAGGAAGGCCGCCAGGTCTGCCCAGCGGGTGTGCGGATACTGCTTGATCAATTTCTTTAACTCGTCTTCGTCCATTTGCTGCCGCATGTAGGCGTCTTTCTCGTGTGCGGAGCGCAATGTCGAGGTGTCTGCCTTTTCTATCTGCCACTGGATGTCGGCCGAGCGCCATGCAGCTTCAGGCGCGAGCGGCGAGTTGGGAAACATCTCCATCAACCGCCTGTACAGCAGGCGCGCGCTCTGTGCGGCGTTCACCGGGCCGCGCGGGTCCGACGCCAGCGACTCCTGATTGGCCGCCTCACCCATTAGTATCTGGTCGCCGTTGGGCGTGGTTTCCACCACGACACCATTGATCTTCATCCATCCCGAAATGGGCGGCGGGGTTGTGTCGCTTCCAATAATGGGAGTGTCCTTGCTCTCCTGAATTTCCTCAATGTCGGTGTTGGCGTAGACGCGCATCCACGGCCCGCTTTTTTCGGCGACTACCATTTCGCGGCCAATCTGCACGCGGTCAACTTTCTGCGAGCCGGTGTCGGGCGCAACGTAGAGCATAGTCACGCGGAGGGCAGTGGCGCGCGGGCCGGCAATCGGCTTTTCCAATTGCGGACCCTTTTTCTTTTGGCCGCTCGCAGAGGTTGCAGCGGGCAACAGCACCATGAGAGCCATGGCGACGATAAGGGCGCGAGTAGCCAGGATTCGTAGCTTCATACCATTCAAAATCATAGTCGAACGACGTTATGGCGCGCTTTCGGTAAGCACCTCGGCCAGCAAAGCCGGGTCCACGTTGCCTCCGCTGATGATTGCGGCGGCGTTTTTGTAGTCGGGCAACTCGGCGGCGTGGAACAGCAGCGCCGCCACAGGCACCGCCCCGCTGGGCTCTGGAACCAGGCGCGTTGCGGCCACGATGGCGCGCATGGCAGCGCGAATCTCGGCCTCGGTGACGGTGATAATGCCGTCAACAAAGGCCTGAATGTGGGCAAAATTCCGCTCGCCCACGCTTTGCGTGCGCAGGCCGTCGGCGATGGTGCGGCTGGTGAGCTCCGCACCCCAGGTGACGATTTTGCCGGTGCGGAAACTCTCTGCGGTGTCGCCGGCCAGCTCCGGTTCGACGCCAAACACTTTTGTCCGCGGGCTCAACTGCTTGACTGCGGCGGCCACTCCGCCGAGCAGGCCGCCGCCGCTCACCGGCGACAGCACCAGGTCGACGTCCGGCCACTCTTCAACGATTTCAAGGCCGCAAGTCGCCTGACCGGCGATGATCTGCTCGTCGTCGTAGGGCGGGACAACGATGTAGCCGTGCTCGCGGACGAGTTTCTCGGCCATGGCCAGGCGCTCGCTTGAAGCGACGCCCACGTCCACGACCTCAGCACCCAACGCCAGCGTGGCGGCGCGCTTGATGGCCGGCGCGTTCGACGGCATTACGATCACCGCTTTGGCTCCGACTTCGCGAGCCGCATAGGCCACGCCCTGCGCGTGATTGCCGCTCGAATACGTGATGACGCCGCGCGCGATTTCCTCCGGCGTGAGTTGCAGAATCTTGTTGGCAGCGCCGCGCAGCTTGAAGCTGCCGATGGGCTGTAGGCTTTCGGCTTTCAGCCATATTTCGCCCGCTAGTCCGGGAAAGGGCGCACGCACCAGCGGCGTCTTCACGGCGACTCCCGCAATGCGTTCAGCGGCCGCGCGAATGGCTTCAATCGATACAAGGGTTTCAGTGGTTGTGCTCATGGCAGATATTTCTCCGGAACGGGTCCGGCGGTTGTGTCCGGCTCCCACAGGATGGATAGAACTCGCCAGCGAGTTCCGTCGAAGATGGCCTGCACGCTGTTGATGCCGGTGACCGTGGCCTTGCCGTCGGGAGTGGGGCGGATTTCATAGGTGCTCCACAGGTGGGCGAAGTGCCCATAGGTTTCTGAACGCACCTTCACCTGGCGCTCGACCATGGGCTCGCTGCCGCGACGGGCGACGGCGTTGATCCAGTCGTCGAGGGTGAGAATGCGGGGCGCGAAACTGCCGTCCTCCACCTTCCGGATGGGCGTCAAGCGCGCGTCGGGCAGCACGAGCTGGCGCAGGCAGGTGCGATCTTTGTCGCCCGGGCCGCTGATCGCATCGTCGAGCGCCTTGGTGAGTTCTTCAAGCGTGGTTGAAGGCAGGCAGGCGGGCACCGAAGATGTGATCGTTGGAATGGTGGACTGGGGTGCTTGCGCGAGGATTGCGGGAGCAAGAACGGCAGCGGCGAGAACGAACACAGCAGCTAGGCGGCTCATAAGGGGATTTTACAGAATCAGTTTGCGAGAGCTTGCGGCATGCGAACCACCCGCCGCAAATTCATAGCAAAGTCATTGCTCAGATCTCCATTATTACCGGCATGATCAACGGCCGTCTTCCGGTGGTCTTCTGGATCAGGCGCTTCAAATCGACGCGCACCTTTTCCTTCACCATGCCGTAATCGGTCTTGCCTTCGCCGGTGAGTCCGTCGAGAGACTTCATCACGGTTTCGCGGGCCTGATCGGTGATGTCTGCGCCCCCAAATCCGCGCATTACCACTTCGGGCGACTGCTCCAGCTTGCCGGTGCGCTTGTTGATGGCCAGCACCGCCAGCACAATGCCGTCTTCGCTCAGAATGCGGCGATCGCGAATGACAAGATCTTCGACCACATCGATGCTTGAGCCGGAGTCGATCAGTACGCGGCCGGCCGTCACCTTCTCGGTCTTGCGCGCGTCGTCCTTGGTGAGTTCAAGCACGTCACCGTCTTCAATCACCATGGCGTGTTCCACGGCGCCGGTTTCCATGGCTACCTTGGCGTGGAGACGCAGGTAGCGATAGTCGCCGTGCACGGGGATAAAGAACTTGGGCCGCACGAGGTTGATGAGCATTCGCTGCTCTTCCTGGCTGCCGTGGCCGCTGACGTGGATGAGTCCGTGCGAGCCGTCGTCGTAGATCACGTTGGCGTCGCGGCGATAGAGGTGGTCGATGACCCTGAAGATGCTCTTCTCGTTGCCGGGAATCACACGCGAACTCAGTATGACGGTGTCGCCCGCGTCGATGTGCGCGTGGCGATGGTTGTCCACCGCGGCGCGGCTCAGCGCGCTCATGGGCTCGCCCTGCGTGCCGCTGATGAGCACCATCAGCTGGTCCACGGGGTAGTCTTTCATCTGCCCTGGATTGATGATCAGGCCGTTGGGCACTTCGATGTACCCCAGGTCCTGCGCAATCTCGGTGCTTTCCACCATGCTGCGGCCGATGATGGCCACTTTGCGCTTGTGCTCGCGGGCCAGTTCCATCGCAATGCGAATACGGTAAATCGAGGAGGAGAAGCAGCTGAAAAACAGCTTCTTCGTGGCGCGCGAAAAGATCTCATCCAGCCGCGGACGCACGGCCCGTTCGCTGGGCGTAAAGCCGTGTCTCTCCACATTGGTCGAGTCCTGCAGCAGGGCCAGCACGCCTCTCTTGCCGTACTCGGCGAAGGTGTGCAGATCGAAGGCCTGATCGTCGAGCGGCGACAGGTCGATCTTGAAGTCGCCGGTGTGGATGACGACGCCGACGGGCGTATCGACGGCCAGCGCCACGCAGTCCACCAGCGAGTGGGTCACGCGGATCGGCTCAATGGTGAACGGCCCGATGGTGAATTTGTGCTTGGGCTCAATCTCGATGAGCGTGGTTTCGTCGAGCAGGTGGTGCTCTTCGAGCTTGCCCTCCACGTAGGCCAGGGTGAACTCCGTGGCGTAGACGGGAACCTTGATTTCGCTCAGGATCCAAGGCAGGCCGCCAATGTGGTCTTCGTGGCCGTGGGTGAGGATGATGGCACGAACGTGCTGCTTGTTTTCAATGAGATAGGTGATGTCGGGCACCACGATATCCACACCAAGCAACTCCGACTCCGGGAACATCAACCCGGCGTCGATCACGATAATGTCGTCTTCCCAACGCAGCACCATGCAGTTCATTCCGAACTCGCCGAGGCCGCCCAAAGGTATGATTTTTAACTTTTTTGTTTGCATCTGTCAGAACTGATGCTAACACCCCTCCCAGCATCGAGATGAGCGATTCTGACCGGGGATTAGGACTCGTGTTTTGGAGTGACTTAGATTTCCGTCGACCCGCAGGGCTACAAAACGGGTAACCTCCGGGATGGCNNTGCGGTTGAGTGGCGATTTCGATGTCATGCTACCCAAATTGCGGAAGGGCCTGGGGCTGGACTGCGGCTGATTTCCGGAAGCCGTATAATCGGCGCCAAGAACGATGGGGGCTCACGTGAAACGTCTTTTTTCCCTTCTGGCAGCGGGAGCGATGGTGTGTGCAGCGGCACAGGCGCAAAAAGAGCCCTGTGCGAGCGCGGGCGAAAACAACGCATTTCTCGGCATCCAGACCACTCGCCTGTGGGCGGGTGACGCACCCCAGGCCAAAGGCAAAGCCTGCGAGGATATCCCCACGCTGACCATCTTTGAGCCGCAAAACGGCCACGCCAACGGCTCAGCGGTGGTGATTTTGCCCGGAGGCGCGTACGTGGGCCTGGCCGCCAACCTTGAAGGCCGCCAGGTGGCCGACTGGTTCACCGCGCGCGGGTTTCTCGCGTTTGTGTTGCAATACCGGCTCAGCTCGAATGGCTATCTGCTGCCGGTGCCCCTGATCGATGCGCGTCGCGCGGTGCAGGAGGTGCGGGCGCGGGCGCGAGATTACTTCATCGACCCGAATCGCATTGCCATCATCGGCTTTTCTGCCGGCGGGCACCTGGCGGCGCTGGCCGCGACGCAGCCGGTTCCCGGCAAACCCGACGCCGAAGATCCCATCGAGCGTGTCTCAAGCCGGCCGGACTTCCTGATCCTTGGCTACCCGTGGATCGGAGCCATCTCCAGCGATACGTCGCACCTGAGCTACTGCAAGCTGTTCGACGTGATGGACCGTTGCGAGGCACTTCGCGTGGCATATTCCCCTGACCTGTTCGTGACCAGGGAAACGCCGCCCACGTTCTGGTATCACACCTTCAATGACCAGACGGTGCCGGTGGAGCAGGGGTTGCGGTTCTACGAAGCCGAAGTGAAGGCCGGCGTTCCGGCTGAGGCCCACATCTTCGCCAACGGCCCCCACGGCACCGGCCTGGGCCGCGGCGACGCCGTGCTGGATCAGTGGCCCGTCCTGCTGGAAAGCTGGCTGCGCGCACAGGGTCTGCTGACGGTGAATAAGGCCGTTATTGGCACGCACCAGTGAGTCAGGCTTATCTCTGAATCGGTTCGGAGGTAAGCCTGTTTTGAAGGGGCGCGGCTTTACATGCCGCTGGAAAAGGGGCGAATCGCTGGTTGGATCGGTGAAGAACGTCCCTCAGGGGGCTTTGCCTAAGAATCTGTCCAGAAACTAGCTAAAGGAACCATGCAAGGAATATGCGTAGAGACTTGGGGCCGATAGCGTAGGGTCATGTACCC
>PKXI01000181.1 GCA_003133425.1 Acidobacteriaceae bacterium | reverse complement strand
GATTCATCGCCCTGTGACAACGTTGGGCGCGCACATGTGGATCTCCTACTCGCCGGATTTGCGGCACTGGGGGAGCCACAAGGTAATTCTGGAAGCGCGGCGCGGCGGATGGTGGGATGCGAACAAGATTGGTTTGTGCTCTCCGCCGATCGAAACCGCCAGGGGATGGCTGACGATCTATCACGGAGTGCGGCAGACGGCGTCGGGCAGCATCTATCGCCTGGGCCTTGCGCTCTTCGATCTGGAACGGCCGGAGATCTGCCTGCAACGGGGAGACTCCTGGGTGTTCGGGCCCGAGGAGCTTTACGAGCGCGATGGAGATGTCAAGGACGTGGTGTTTCCCTGCGGGCAGACCATCGACGCGGATGGAGACACCGTTCGTCTGTATTACGGAGCAGCCGACTCCTGTATAGCTTTGGCCACCGGCAGCATCCGTCGTCTGCTCTCCTGGCTGGACGCGAATTCGAGTCCAGCAGAAACAAGCTTTTCATAGCTTACACAATAGAATCTGCGAAAGGAACAATCACGAAGCGCTCTTTCAAGAGCTCAGAGACGCGCGTCTTCCCGTCATCAACGAGAAATCTTCGTCCTTCCCCGGTTCCGGACGGTGAACACAATTTCACGACGAATTTCGCAAGCTCCCCCTACTGATTTATGGCCGATAACAGAATTTATCGGACACAACAACAACCCGAAAAGTGCAAACGGGAGCGCCATCGGGTTCATTTGCGACGTGCCAGCGGCTTCTTCGCCGCAAGAGGGCGATCCAAGATCACGCGTCTAATCCTCATCCCGGTCTCTGAATCGATTCCAAACATTGTATTTCTGAAGACATAGTTCACACCTGAAAGGCTCTTGATCTCGGCGGCTGTCAAAGGCGGATCAACCAACTGGAAGTTCCTCAACTTCCTGAAATACTCTTCGCCCGGGCGATCTGGGTTGTAGTGATATGCGGCCTTCTCAAGTTTGCCGTCATCCTCGCCCATTGCAACAATGCCCGCACCCGATTTATACAGGAAGACAACATCATCCCTTTCGAGCCGCTCAATCTTGTGCTTCCACGGCGCAAAGTAGGCTGCTACCTTTCGCTTATAACCGTATAGACCTGCTTGATGTGCGGGTGCGCAGCAGGTTTAGCGCCGGCTTTGCAACTACTGCTTCTGAATCTGCGTCCAATGCGATGGGATTTGGCTCGGATTCTTTCCGACGAGAGCACTCGCCGGACCGCTGAATTGGCCGCACGAACGGCTGGTAATTTGCGGCGTATCATGGAATCTGGCACGTTTGGGGTTTCTCGGAACTGAGCGAAAGGAGATGCTTCGTCATGGCTGAGGATAGCAAGGTACAGGGCCTTGTATGGTTGCTGGCGGGACTCGGCGTCGGTGCACTGGTGGGGATTCTTTATGCCCCCAAGAGTGGTCGCGAAACCAGAAAAGACATTGCTCAAGGCGCTCGCGAGGGAACGGAGTACCTGCGAACTCGTATAAAGCAGGCTGTCGAGCAGGTGGGCACGCTGGTGAACAAGGGCAAGGAGCAGGTAGGTGAGTATGTGGAGCGTGGCAGGAGCCTCGTGGATGACAAATCAAACCGGGTAGCCGCAGCGGTCGAGGCTGGCCGCGAGGCATATCGGACGGCCGAGTCACGTGCGAAGTAAAAGGGAGCCAGCGCCGGAGTACCGCTGGCTAGTCATCGGCAAACGTTGGGTCGGTCTGGAGCCTATAGAGCACGTCCCAGACTTCGTGGTAAAGGAGTGAGCGCTTCTGACCCTGTCTCTTGGCGACTTCGTGTTTGAAGTTGCTGTAATCCACGTCGGCGATCATTCCTGCCATCGCCGCCGAAACTTCTGCTCTTGGCGCGGTTGCTAGATAGCTGTAGTCCGTCTCCACATTTTCCTGAATCGGGCCGAGGGAGGGAAGGTACTTCTCCTGGAGCCGGGATTTGTCCGGCGGGAGGCGAGCAATGGTTTCTATTCCCTCAAACTGCGGCTTGCGGTGCGGGCCATTTCACCATAAATCCTTTAAAATCAAATAAAAGACTAATTCTTTGGAATTAGTTTGACTTCCTGCCCGAACAGAGTCCTTATGGACACATGACAAAGGCATATGCGTATCTCAGGGTCAGCGGGAAGGGGCAGGTCAAGGGCGACGGGTTGGTGCTACTCGATCTTGCCATCAGGGTTGATGCAGGCCGGACTGCCCGGGGGCTGGATCCGCGAAGTCACTAAGCGTTGAGCAAAACAGAACAGACAATGCTTTTGAATCTAGGTGATCATAGGTAAGACACTTGTGTAATGGGCCTGTAGTGCCCGAAGCACGTCCCGAAAGTTGCGGCCTTTCTCCAGGGAAGCGACTCGGGGCCTGAGTTGCAGCTCAGACTGTGCGGAATGCCCTTTTCTCCTTGAAGAAATCACCTTGGCCTTTTGGGTTGACCATCGCAATCCAGATTGCGCTTGCGGGATACATCGAAGGAGGTTCCATGCATATAGTTGATAAGGACAGCATCACATTCGACCCAGATGACTTTCTCGCGCATGCGGGCTTTGGCCAAAGGATCATCGAGTTGCAGCCAAATGAGACCTTTTTTACCCAGGGAGATCGGGCGGACTCCGTGTTTTATCTGCAGAGGGGCCGGGCAAAACTCACCGTTGTTTCGCATGTAGGCAAACGAGCAACCATTACGCTACTCTCCGGCGGCGACTTCGTTGGAGAGGAGTCCCTTGCGGCGATTCCCGGACTGCGGCTGACTTCGGCCGTTGCGATCAGCACGTGCTCGGCGCTCAAGATTGCGAGGGAGGAGATGATTCGCGTCATGCATCAGGAGCATGAGTTCTCCGACCTGTTCCTGAAGTTTCTGCTGGAGCGCAGCATGCGTACCCAGGCCGACCTGGTGGATCAGCTCTTCAACTCCAGCGAAAAGCGGTTGGCGCGAATCCTTTTACTGATGGCGGAGTTCGGCAAGCCGGGAGAGCGGGAGACCTTCATTCCTCCGATTACGCAAGAGACCCTCGCCGAAATGATCGGCTCCACACGGTCTCGCGTGAGTTTCTTCATGAATCGTTTTCGCGCGCTAGGTCTTATTAGTTACAACGGCCGCATCGAGGTTCACAAGGCGCTGCTCAATGTGGTCCTGCTCAATCAGTTCACCGAGCAAGAACCCCGTGTAAATGGCGGAGAAACAGGGAACTCGGTGCAAGAGCCCGTTCAACAGTGTGGTGATTGAGATGGAAGACCCTCGGTGCAAGAGCCTGTTCGATGGCGTGGTGGTTGAGATGGAAGACCCTCGTTACAAGGGTCAGTTCAATGGCGTGGTGGTTGAGATGGAAGATCCTCGGTGCAAGAGCCCGTTCAATAGCGTGGAGATTGAGATGGAAGACCCTCGGTGCANNAGAGAGACCTCCCGGTTCGACCAGTCCATGCACTCAACCAAAGGCAGCCAATCAGCGGGGGTAGGTTCCCCTGTAGCGCTGTCAAAGCCTATTCCTGCGAAGCGGCGGCGCGCTCATGGTTCAGGGCGGGCAAGCGCTTGAGGAGTTCAGCATAGATCGGCGTCACAGGTCAGCCGTAACTGTCGTCGGCATATTTGTGCGCCGCATCAGCAGGCTCTCCTGGTCAGTGAATCCCCCGGCGCGCTCCTCTAGCTCAATAACCTTATCCGCCGATGTGAAGTGCAGCCCCTCCGGGGCAGGGAAGTCTTCAAGTCCTGCTCCAGGAACTGGCATTGCCAGGCATTGCGGCACTGGAAAGACATTTATACCGTCTCTCAACAGTCGACCACTCAGAATAAGTGTTAGCGTAAAAGAGATCAGTTTGGTGGCTTTTTGGGCTCTGTTCCTGATGGTGCTTGTATGTCAACCCTGAACGAACTTCTCGATCAGCGCGTTGGCGAAGCGGCACGCGAATTATACGACAAGCTGGACTGCAACCGGGTTCGCTGCTATGCCTGCGGACATTGCTGCCCCATCGCCGACGGGCAGGCTGGGGTTTGCAAAGTCCGCTTCAACCGCAGCGGAACGCTCTACGCCCCCTGGGGCTATGTGGGTGGGGTACAGTGTGACCCAATTGAGAAGAAGCCGTTCTTTCACGCGTATTGTGGTGCTCTCGCCTACAGCTTCGGCATGCTGGGTTGTGATCTTCATTGTTCCTACTGCCAGAACTGGGTGACCTCGCAGGCGTTGCGCGACCCTGATGCCGTCGTTCCACCAGTGGGCGTAACTCCGGAACTATTGGTACGGGAGGCATTAAAGCAAGGCGCCCGGATCATGGTGAGCACATACAACGAGCCGCTGATTACCTCAGAATGGGCGGTGGCGATCTTTAAGGAAGCGAAGGCGGCCGGTCTGGCAACAGCTTTCGTGTCGAATGGCAACGCCACCCCTCAAGTACTCGAATACCTGCGTCCCTGGGTGGATCTGTACAAGGTCGACCTGAAGAGCTTCGACGAGCAGCACTATCACCAGCTCGGCGGCCGCCTGCAGCCGATCCTCGAGACCATTCGTCGCCTGTACGCGATGGGCTTCTGGCTGGAAATCGTCACGCTGGTGATCCCGGGATTCAACGATTCCGACCAGGAACTAACCCGTCTGGCGGAGTTTCTGGTCAGCGTCTCACCGGATATCCCGTGGCACGTCACTGCCTTTCACAAAGACTACAAGATGACGGATCCGGATGACACCGGCCCGGAGACGCTTGTGCGTGCAGCACAGATTGGCAGGAAGGCCGGGCTGCGTTACATCTATGCCGGCAATCTCCCCGGCAAAGTTGGCGACCTCGAGAACACCCGTTGTCCCAATTGCCAGGAGCTCCTTGTAGAACGGTTCGGGTATCGCATTACCGATTACCGCCTGACACTGGACGGCCGCTGCCCAATGTGCAGGACATTAATCCCAGGGCGATGGGACTCAGTCTTTCACGGACAGATCACTGACCGCCCTTATGTCCCCCGCTGATGCCACAGGTTCGGGGAGTCCTGAATCGCAAGGTGCAGGATGGAAATCGACGGATTCGCGGGCGCAGCCGCCACGGGAAACAATGCGCGGCGCAACGACCAGGCGACTGAACAGGGTCAGACGGGCTGCGCCGATTCCGCTTCCCTGCAAGCGGCTTCCAAAGCTGCTTGCACCGACAAGCCCAAGGTCAAACTCTACAAGGCGGCGCGACTCGCTGAGAGCCCACAGCCTGGCACGGTCAGGTGGGAGCGCCAAGATGAATGTGCACGTCACAATAGGCCGTCACCTTGTGGGCTCTGGAACGGGCACAGGGAGATGTGGTGACGGGCGTCTCCGCCGTTGTCATGCGGCCCAGCTTTTGTCATGCAAAACCGCCCTACAAGACTGAATTGGCTGTAAGACCAGGACAATGCGGATAATGCGGAA
>PKXI01000083.1 GCA_003133425.1 Acidobacteriaceae bacterium | reverse complement strand
CATAGCCGGGCTGGCGCGTGGTTCTGCGGTCCAGGTTGCTGGTGCGGCCTTTGTCGTTCTTGGTAACGTGCGGCGTCACGTTCAATTCCCGCACCGTGCTGACGAAATCCTTCGTGTCGTAAGCCTTGTCGGCGCCCACCGTGATGCGGCGTGAGCGGCCCTCTTGCTTTTCGGCAAGCATCAACAGCGCCGCATCGCGCTCGGCATAACCGTCGGCGTGCGTCACCATCGCCGCGGCGATCAGACCGTTGCGGTTTTCCACCAGCGCATGACCCAGATAACTCAGCTTCGATTCCTTGCCGTAACTCTTCTTGTACAGCCGCGCATCGGCATCGGTGGTCGATTCATGCGTCTTGTTCGATCGCTTCTGGCCATGAAAATTCGCCCCGTCGCCGTCATCGGAGCCGTCCTTCGAGCGAAAGCTCTTTTGCGAGGCCCACGCCTGAATCAGCGTGCCATCTACCGTGAAGTGTTCGTCGCTCATAAAGCGCCTGGCATGCTTGTTCACTTCGGCAAAGAACTGCTGCGCCACATCGGAAGTCAGCAACCGGTCGCGGTTCTTGGAAAACACCGCATGGTTCCATACCGCGTCGTCCATGCCAAGGCCCACAAACCAGCGGAACAACAGGTTGTAGTCGATCTGCTCGACCAGCAACCGCTCCGAACGCACCGAATAGAACACCTGCAACAGAAGCGCCCGCAGAATGTACTCCGGCGCAATCGAAGGCCGCCCTGAGTCCGCATACAGCGCATCGAACTCTGCGCTCAGAGTTCGCAACACCGCGTCCGTCAGTTTGCGAACCGCACGCAACGGATGATCCTGAGGCACCCGCTGTTCCAACGAAACATAGCTGAACATCCCGTCCTGAACTCGCTCGTCTCCACGCATGCCTGTTAGACGAACAGACTCAGAGCTCCGTCGCCGGACGGTACCTATTTCAACAAGTTCCTAAAAGCGGAGAACGGGGCCCGTGGAGATGCGCCCCTTGGAGTTCAGGATCTCAGAGACCGTTGCATCCGTAGTGCTGGTCTGATGCCAATGCGTATTGTAGTAGTCACCTGTAACGCGCCACGCAAAATGACGGCCGATGCCTGCATCAAGTCCGGCGCCGACCGCTGTAGCCAGGTTGTTCGACGACCTCAAGCTCGGCAAAGCATTGTCGCTGACGTGAGCGCTGCCTACCATGCCGTGCGCGAACAGTGTGGATCGGCCGAGATGAATGGACACCTGGGGACCGAAGAGAAAGTAATATGCTTTCGGATTGAAGTTAGGTGAATTGTCGTTGTTGTAGAACCCTGAAACATCGCCCTTGATTCCCAGCCATGATGTGAACAAGGGAACCTTGAGTGAAGCGTCCCACCCGTTCATTCCGTGTGTTGTGATGCTGCCAGGCGGCGTGCCGTATTCGCTGAAGACGTAAGAGTAACCGCCGTATAAGTCGAAGTTCGGCGTGGGCATATGATTAGGCGCAGTATCTTGCGCTTTGATGCTGGCGGGCAGCGCCAGCGCTGACGTGAGCAAGATTAGCAGATATATCTTTCGAAACATACATTCACCTCTGTGATGCTGCATTCAATACAGGGCTCAAGTCGAGCGAACCGCTTCATCAAGCTCATGGCTCTCGTTCATGCAGACAAGTTCGATAGACTTGCACGATCCGAGTGAGCAGGAGCCCAAGTGCACGGCGGTGCCGTCGGAAGAGCACCTGCAGTTCTTTGTTGCGCCTTTGTGGACGCTGGATGCACGCACCTGTTTGAACCCACGAGAAGTGGAGATGTTTCGGCGATCATGCGAATTACCTACCCTGCCTTCAGATATCGCCCTGGGAATCGCATGAAGTGGATGGACTTAGGCTTGCAAGATTGAGACCGGAATTTCCATTTTGCTTGCCCAGCCACCAGAGAATATACCGCCGAGTGCCCGGCTCGTCTCCTTTTTCGCATTCGTTCCAACGGCAAAGACCCTGTCGTCCCAGCAGGTCCTCTGCCCAGGCCAAAAAGCCATGACTTGGCTGATTTCGAATCCATTTCACGGACACCTCCCCCGTCAACTCCCCTCCGTCGTCCAGATTGGTTTCGCCTTGCTGCCGCGCCTACCCGGCTGGCAGCGGCAAACCCTCCATCCGCCGCAACATGCTTCCGAACAAGCGCCGCGTGAGATGGCTCTCCGCCAGCAATAGCCAGTAGTAACGGGCATGCTTTACCAGCCGCCCGCCGGTCTTCACCAACCGTTGCTGCAAGCTGGTCAACGACCACGTTCCGATTCCCTTCGGCAGCACCAGCCGCCGCCACAGGTTTCCCAGGTTGTAGGCGAGAATGCTGAGCCACAACCGAACTTCGTTGCCGCGGAACCGATGGCAGCTCAACCGCGTCATCTTCACCGCCTGCTTCCCCTCTTTGATCCACTGCTCGGCGTTGCCGCGCTGGTTGTAGAAGTGGACGACCTTCCGGTTCGCGAGCTGTGTGTTGGTCACGATGAAGCCCAACCCAGAGAACAACTCCCCGGCATGATGCTCAACCTTTGCCACTACTCGCCGTGCTGTCATCCAACTGGCCGCCCGATAAAGAAAACCCTTGTACCACACAAGGGGCTTATGTCCCGGACGGCCTACTGGCCGAATCAGCAACTCTGCAATGTCCCGCAACAGGCAGTCATTGGCAGGAATCCGAATCGCGTACTTCGCTCCACGCTCTTCCAATGCTTCGTAGATGTCAGGCTTGGCAAAGGCCGCATCAGCCCGGAACCAGACTTCCTTGCCCAGCTTCTGCAGGCGCTCAATCTCCGGCAGCAGGAGCTGCTTCCAATCGTCGGCGCTGTGAACGTTGCCCGGCCGCAGTTTTGCGGCCACGCGGTGAGCCTAGGACTCCGCCAAGCGGTCCGGCTCGTCGTGCTTCTTCACCAAGCAGATCCAAGGCGCGACGTCGTGCTTCCGATCATCACCGCCTGCGGTGACGCTGCTCACAGCATTGCGAAACTCAACAAGCGTACAAGAGCATTGCTCTGTGGGGCACGTGCAAGTTTCACCGCCTTCCCCCGGGCGGCCCGTCGTGTCCAGGAGATCTCCTTAAGCATGTGAAGGAGGTTGTTGGAAAGAATATTCTGTTGGCTTTCCGCAAAACGAACGTAACGAAGAATCTACCCTTTCCTGCGATTGCTGACAAAGCGCCGATCCCTTGCTTCGCTCGGGATGTCAACTCGTGAAGTTCTCTTCCTAGATCCCACGCGTATTCACCAAAACAGCACTGAGCCAAGGAGGTAGATACCATGAACCGACGTCGCTTTCTCAAGTCCACAGCTTTGGTGGGAACGGGAGCACTGATGCTCCGTGGTCGGGTCTGGCCGTTCGCCCAGAGCCCGACGAACATCCGCAAGTTCGTCACCACCCTGCCGGGTCTGGGGCCTTCGGAGGCCAACAATATTGGCCAGTACCTGCCGCTGGCCACAAAGACCACCTCAAAGTTCGCCGGCATATCAACCGACGTTTACCACCTCGGGGTGAAGAAGTTTGATGAAATGATGCACCCCGACCTTCCCCGCTCTACCCATTTCTGGGGTTATTACGACCTGGCGACCGGCGACCAGCAATATCTTGGTGGGATCATCGTGGCCAAGAGGGGCACACCGATCCTGCTCAACGTAACCAACCAGCTTCCCGACAAAGTCCTCATCCCCACCGACCCCACTGTCATGGCAGGACCCAACGGGCTAATGGTGGGAGATTTGCCGCTGAACCGCATTGTCACCCACCTCCATGGCGGCTTTACCCCCTGGTTCAGTGACGGCACCCCTTTCCAATGGTTTGACCCGTCCGGGTTGAAGGGTGAGAGTTTCATGAACGTACCCGGCACCAAACCGCCGCGGGGTTCCGCAAACTATTACTATCCCATGGACCAAAGTGCCAGATTCGTGTGGTATCACGACCACGCGATGGGGATCACGCGGACCAATGCCTACTCGGGAATCGCCTCCGGGTTGCTCATCGTCGATGATTTCGAAATCAATCTGGTGAACTCTGGGCTGCTTCCTGATCTGGTCGGCATCCCGCTGGTCGTCCAGGACAAGAGCTTCGTTGCCGAGAACATTCTCGACCAGGATCCCACCTGGCAATGGGGCAAGCCCGGCGACCTCTGGTATCCGCATGCGTATGAGGCGAATATCCTTTCCAGTGGCATCCCGAATGCCAAGGGGCGCTGGGACTGGGGCCCGACGGTCACTCCGCCTGCGCGGGGGACGCAGCCTCTTCCCGCGCCGGTCTCGCTCGTGCCGGAGGCATTCTTCGATACCATCCTCATCAATGGCGGCGTCTACCCGAAGGTCAGTGTGCCTCCCAGGCGAGTCCGGTTCCAGTTGC
>PKXI01000304.1 GCA_003133425.1 Acidobacteriaceae bacterium | reverse complement strand
GGACTTTCACCACAGGCTGCTGAGGGAATGTTGGATTCAATTGATGACTCTTACAGACAGCCCCGTGCCCCATCCTTTCGCCATCTTTTCGGCGAAAGGGTGGGACAGCGAAACCCTAAACTCAGGGGCTTTTCTGATCCGTGCCCCCCCGTTCCTTCTCACTTCCCCGCACCCGTGCTGGTAATAAACGCCGCCACCCGATCATGCAATTGCTTCAAGCTCTCGTCGCGCACATAAACCATGTGCCCAGACTCATACCAGTCATATTCGATATTCTTTGCCAGCGACTGCGGAATCGGCAGATGCTTTTCCTCGTATTGCGCGGCAAAGAATGGCGTAGCCAAATCGTAGTAGCCGCCGTTCACCATTACTTTCAGTCGCGGATTGGTCTTCATCGCCTCAGCCAAATCTGGAGCCACGTTCACGCTCGCCGGATTGCCACGATGCTTGAAGTCCCATTGCGCGATCCCGAACTGAGCTTCCGGCAAATAGGTCTGTCCCTCCCCATACTTCAGATCGCGCCGCACGTAGTCGTTAAATAGCGAAACATAAGCTGACGAAATCGCCGAGCTCTGCGGATCGTAATCCGCAAACTGGCTCAGCGGGTCGAGCGTTGGCCCGGAGAAGCGCGTATCCAACCGCCCGGTCGTGGTGTCCTGATCGTCCTGCAGTGTCTTCTCAAACTCGCCGCCGCTCACCCGAAGATTGGCCTTCAGCAGGTAAGCCACCGGCAGCCCCGTATACTCATGCAACTTCTCTGCCACGGTCTCCTTCTCCGCCGCCCCCAGGTCCGTTCCCAGCGCCAGCGCGTGCGCGTACGGTCCGTTCGTATACTCCTCAACATCCTTCAAGAACGGCTCCAGTGCCGCCGGCTGCGTAGGCAGCTTCTTGTGGTACCACGCTGTAGCCGCGTACGTCGGCAGAGCCAGCACGTACGGCAAATCCACCCCCGGGTTCCCCATGGGAATATCGATGTCTGTCGTAAAGTTGAAAATCTGCGACAGCAGAATCACGCCGTTGATGTCGATATTCTTGCTGTTCTCCAGAATGTCGGCCAGCACCGCCGACCGCGTCGTACCATAGCTCTCCCCAAAAATGTACTTCGGAGAATTCCACCGGTTGTACTTGGTAATGAACCGCGCAATGAACCGCGCAAACGCATTCGCATCCTCATCGATTCCCCAGAACGCCTTCTCCGCATCCTTCCCGTTCAGCCGCCCGAACCCCGTTCCCGGCATGTCGATGAAAACCAGGTCGCTCACATCCAGCAGCGAATTCGCATTGTCCACCATCTTGTAAGGCGCCGCCGGCATGTGCGTGTCCGTATCTGTCACCACGTGCTTTGGGCCGAGAGAACCCATGTGCAACCACACTGTCGCCGCCCCCGGTCCGCCGTTGTAGAAAAACGTAATCGGCCTGTCCTCTGCCTTCACGTCTTTCTTGAAGTAGGCTACGTAAAACATACGTGCCGTTGGATCTGCGTCCTTCGCTTCTTTCGGCGCAGCCATCTCCAACTGGCTCCCCGCCTGTGGCTTTCCGTCCATCCCCAGTTGCGCATCCTGCGGGTCAGTTGCCCCCACCGTCAGCGTTCCCG
This sequence comes from Acidobacteriaceae bacterium, assembly GCA_003133425.1. The sequence continues at coordinate 2,530 of PKXI01000304.1, read as the reverse complement.
CAATGGCGTTATACGCAATATGTTTTCCGCCTGCGTTCACCTCGCCTTGCGTCGTCACATCGGCCGGCATGGCCCGCTCCGCAGGCTTGTCCGCGGGCTTATCAGTCGCCGCCGGTTTCGCAGCAGCCGTATCGTCCATTGCGCAAATCGTGACAGGCAGAGCCAGCATAGCCGCGGCCAGCGCAGCCAAAAATACCCGTTGAGCTATGTGCATGTGAGAGTCTCCAGAAAGGGAATCAGCTAAGAAGCCAGTATAGAGCCGGAGATTAAGCCATCCTCCGGCCCTTTCTCCCCTGAACCCTGACCCCTGAACCCTAGTTTTTCTCAAACGGCTGTTTCACCGTAATCCGCGGACGACTCTCCGCCTGCAACTGTTTCGCAACCTGCTCCACCTCGCGAAACACTCGCAGAAAATTCCCTCCCAGAGTCTTCCTGCAGTCGTCAGCCGAGTAGCCGCGCTCCATCAGCGCCGCCGTAATCTTCGGCAGGTCCGCCACCGAGTCCATCCCCTGCGGCAACTGCCCGCTGATCCCGTCGAAGTCCGATCCAATCCCCACGTGATCAATCCCCGCCACCTTCGCAACGTGATCAATCTGGTCAATCAGCTGTGAAAACGCCGGCCGCGGAATCCTGTCCGCATACTCCCGTTGCAGCTTGTCGATCTCCGTCTGGCTCGCCTCTCTGCCTTCCGCTTTCGCCTTGTCCTTCAGCGCCTGCACCGCCTTCTTCATCTCCGGCTCCATCGCCTTTTGCGCGTCGCGGTACTGCTGCGAAACAAACCCGGAGTAGAAGTTCACCTGCACCACGCCACCCTTCGAATCCGGCCCGCCAGAATTCGCAATCGCCCGCAGCATATCGTCCGTCATGTTCCGCGGCGAGTCGCACAGCGCCCGCGCTCCCGAGTGCGACGCAATAATCGGCGCCCGCGAAATAATCAGCGTGCGATAAAACGTCCGGTCCGAAACGTGCGAAATATCCACCATCATCCCCAGCCGGTTCATCTCGTACACCACGTCCTTGCCGAATTCGCTCAGCCCCTCCTTCGTATGCGCAACCATCCCGTCGTCCGCATCGCCCGAGCTGTCCGCCCACCCATTCGAATTGGTCCACGTCAGCGTCATGTACCGCACGCCCAGCGCGTAGTACTGCCGCAGCAGCCCCAGCGAGTCCTCAATCGAGTGCCCGCCCTCAATCCCCATCAACGCCGCCAGCTTGTGTTCCCGGTGCGCCCGTTCAATCCCCTCCGCACTCGTCACCAGCTCCATCTCCGTCGGATGCTTCGCCGCCTCCAGCTTCACCGCGTCAATCAGCTCCAGCGTCCGCCGCGCATAGTGTCCCTTGTTCGCCTCCGGCTCCACCCAGATCGCAAAAAACTCCGCCCCCAGGTTCCCCTTTCGCGCCGTCTCCAGGTTGAACTCCCCGCCCTTCAGCGCGTCCCCCAGGTCGAAGTGCTCGTCCAGAAACCGCTGCGGCGTATCCGCATGCGAATCGATCACCATCGCCGACGCGTGCACCGCGGCAGCGGATTGATGTGCCGCGCCCCCCGATTGCTTCACGGTCCCAGCCGGCTTCACTCCCCCAATGTTGCTTTTCTCCGTCATCGTTTGTGTAGGCCTCGCCGTGGATTGGGCGCTCCCCGGCGCCGCTGCAGCCATCAGAATCACCGCCGTCCCGCCCGCCAAAATCAGCGCCGGTCCAGCCATCCAAAACAGAAATTTCGAGTCATGTGCGCGCATAAGCTTGCCTGTGAGTGTAAACCGTCCCGGCCCACAATCCTCATCCTCGCAACCCGCGCTCCAATCAAGTCCCGTAGTCCAATTCCATCCGCTAACCCGCTAACCCGCTAACTTGCTATCCCCGCGTAAGCGGGGGCTAACTCGCAGCACCTGTTCCAAGCCACCCACCCCGCCAACCCGGTGACCGCCTGACTCGCCGCCCCACCCCCCCCACTGCCCNNGTGGCGAAATTGGCAGACGCACTAGCTTGAGGTGCTAGCGCCCACAAGGCATAGGGGTTCAAGTCCCCTCCTCCGCACCAAAAGTCCAGAAAAAGCGTAAGAAAGTCAATAGAATGAAGCCCTGCAATCACTTGCAGGGCTTTGCTGTCTTCGGGTTCTCTCTCTCTAGTCTCAGTGGGGGACATTTTGGGGATTGCTGGCGTACAAAAACATAACTGTGGCAACCAAATGGCTTAGGAGAATTATTTCCCAAAATTGGGGCTGAAAGCGTGGTAAGCCCCGTATACCCGGCTGGAAAAAACATTGCAAAAACATAACTAAGACTGACTATGGTTCCGTATCCTGATTGGCACCAAGACAACCGCAGAGTCGCCCTCAATTGAGAGGACGGCTTGTGGATTACTTTCGCCTTTAATTCGCCTATACTGTTCCCGTGTGGAACCTGCCCCAACCCCGGCTCTGCGACTTCGCCATTCGGTGCAGGGATGCGGCGAGACCATCCCCGCCCCAGTCGAAACCATGCCAGACAGTTGGATTGTTGCCGCCTGTCTGTTGTGTGGAACGAGGAGGCGC
>PKXI01000101.1:399-3979 GCA_003133425.1 Acidobacteriaceae bacterium | reverse complement strand
CGGCGCCTGCGGCTTCGTTCTCGCCGGCAAACCGGACATTATGCATTCCCAAGTCTCAAGGGCAATATCTTTCGACTTCGCTCAAGACAGACTCTGGGGCACCCGGCGTGTGAGGGCTGTCAGCTTACTCCACGTTCACTAAAACCGGGTACGAAGGGATACCGTTGGCAACGACTTCCAGCTTGCTCAAGCCGCGCTCCTGGGCGGCAGGCACGTCGAATTGCGTCGAGTTGAGATGCTCGTTGTCGGCGACGGCCATGCTGCTGTGGTTGTGCGTGCGGCTGTAGAAGACATGACCAGTGCCGAGGTTAGTGATGCGCACCAGAGGATAGTTTGTGGCGCACTGTTCCTCGTCGCCGAAAGCGCAGGCCTGCGACATGCCATTCAGCAGATACCCGTACAGCTTGTACGAACCTCCGTGGCCAAGCCGGAAGGGCACCGATACGACTGTGGGCTGCCAGCGTGGGTTGTGGGAAGTATCGGCAGGCGTGTAGATCTCCACATCGAGGGAACTGTCCACGGAGAGTACCTGCCCATTGGGCAGGGGCAGCAGGCTGATGCTGCCTGAGAGATCGTACGGGGCATTGGGAATGGTCGGTTCGGGAATCAGGTTGGTTCCGTCGAACTCGAAGAAGGCGACTGGAGGGTCGGCGTAGTTACCGTTCGACGGGTCGTCCGGGCCACCGGATGCGGCGAAGAAGACGTGACCGTTTGGCAACAGCACTCCGGGGCCATCCTGCACAGTGTACTGGTAGCCTTGGGGACTGATGGGGAGTTTGGGGCCACGAGACCACTCGTGGTTCTGAGTGTTGTAGATGGAAGTGTCGCCTAAGCTGCCCACGGCAAAGACGGTACCATCGGGGCGCAGTATGGCCGGGCCCGTTTCGAACAGTACCGGATCGGTGAGAGTTTGGAGGGTGCTGCCTGCAGATGTCCAGCGATGCGAGGCGGGGTTGTACAACTCGGAGTTTGTCGCGTTCGATGGGTACGGGTATCCGGGAAGCGGGTATGGGTTGCCGGGAGTCAAGAAGCTGTAGTCGGTGTAGCAATCGACAGTGAGCAGCTGGCCGTTGGGTAGAAGCGTCAGGCCTTCTTCGTCGTTCATATCGGCCTTGGTGCTGGTGCCGGTTTCGGTCCAGGTCATGGTGTTGAGGTTGAGCAGGGCACCCTGGCGGCTCATCTTATCCTCAAGCATGAAGGTTCCGTCGGAAAGGACGACACTGGGGGCATCGCCGATTGGGTTCGGGGCGAATGCAGCGCGCGGGGGATAGAGGTCAACGAAGAATGGCGGCGGAGGCACCGAGGTCCACTTGTTGGCCACGGGGTCGTAGATGGCTCCCTGGTTGGTCAGCAAGAACCAGTAGAAATCGCCAGCGGCATTCCCGGAGTACTCGCCTCCTTCGATCAGCACGCGGCCGTTAGCGAGGACTGCCTGCGCGCCAGCACTGTTGGCGTAGGGCTTGGATGCCAGTTCGCTCCAAGTACCGTTCACGTAGCTGCCGTTGATATCGGGCGTGAGCTTGAAAACCCGGCCATCTATTGCAAAATAGCCGTTGTTCTGGATAAGGACGCTGCCGTCAGTCATCAGCAGTGGGGCACCGGCTCCAGAAGTCGAGTCGTACAGATAGCCTTGGTACGTGAAAAAGATGTCGGATATCTGCGGCTGATTCTTCAGGGGCTGCCAGGTACCGGAGGTGGCATGATTCGCCGATGTCGCGGCAGTTGCGGCGACAGGTGCCTGCGCCGCGGCTGGGAAGGACAAGGCAAGCGTGGCAACAGAAGCGATGGCGAGCCTGAAGCGGCCCGGAATTGTGCCCTTTTTCATGTTCACTCCAAGTAGAGACAGGTTTGATTGGGGACGATGTCGTTCACGAAATAGCAATGGGGAGGGCCAACAAGGGTGGGGGAAGATCCAATTGGCCCGGCGACTGTGAGGGAAGGCTAGCGTAAACAATCCACCTAGTCAAATACTTTCTCGTATTTCTTCACGCTTAGTTTGGTAGAAATCGCCAAGTCATTATGGGATTCCGGGTGGTTGACCGCCTATGCGGACCGCTATGGTAGTTACCACTCCGTCACTGCCGAACAGGGGACNNGGGACCAAGCGGGGCTTGAGATCCGCTACAATTCCGGCGTGGGCGAGAGTGACTAAAACTGCCGCAGGGGTCGAGGCAAATGGTCTTGAATGCACCAAGATTCATAGGGTTCGCAGTGATGCTGTTTGTTGTTGCGCGCTCCCTCCCGGCACAAGAACCCCCGCCGAGACTCGCGGGGCGCGTCACTCAGGCTGATAACGGTGCCCCCATCGAAGGCGCGACCATTACGCTGCTACCGCCCATGGTCCCTGGGACACTAGATTTCCAGACTGCCAGAACGGATAGCAACGGGAATTATCGTTTTGAGCAGGTGCGGGACGGCGCGTACTCGATCACAGTTTCCGCGGATGGCTTTGTCTCGCAGGACTACAAGCGCGACGCCACACGGGCGGTTTCATTCCTGCGCGTGGACTCATCGACGAGTTTCCAGGGGATCGACTTCCAACGGGTGCATGAAGCCGTGATCCGTGGGACCATCGTCGATAAAAGCGGGAAGCCTGTTGCCAACCTCCCCGTAGTGGCGATCGGGCCGCCGGTAAATGATCGCAAGCCCGAACGCATTGGAGCCTTTGAGAAGACCGACGCCCTTGGACAATTTGCGCTCAGAGGCTTGCCAGCGGCTACCTATCTGGTTTGTGCGAATGAATCCGCATCGTATAACGACGGTCCCACCCCTAGACTGCCCTATCGCGAAACCTGGTTCGGCAGCGCGGCTTCGCGCGAAAGAGCGCTTCCAATCACCCTGAAGGAGGGTGACGAGCGAAACCACCTGCGCATCACTGTAGAACCGGAAATGCGCCATCGGATTGTTGTCTGGCCGTCGGGCCCGTTGGGCGCAACCGCGCCATTGCGGTACGAAGTGACGATCGAGGGTCGGAATTTCATCTCGATGAAGCAAGCTGATGGCAGCTATGTAATTCCTGACTTGCCTCCGGGACATTACACCCTGCTAACTACTGCCTGGGCGCCAGTCCAATATCTGGGCCAGAGCGAGAAAGGCATCGATGTCACTGACTCGGATGTAACTGTTCATGTGCGCTTGGACGGCCTTGGCGAGATTGCAGGAACTGTAAATTGGGCTGATGCGCATGTCGAATGGTCTGGGAGAGCCTTGTTCATGATCGAGTCGGAAGAAGGGGCAATACACGAGGTTCGTGCGAATGCGCGAGGACACTTCGATGTCTCAAAGGTGCTTCCGGGGAAATATCTGTTCATACCACTCCAAGTTGCGCCCGTTGCCGTGCCGCGGAGCGTTCAGTGTAGGGAGAAAGAAGTGAGCGATGATTCTCCTCTGCAAATCGGTGACCGCCAAAAAGTACTCGACTGTAAGGTGACGCTCGCTAATCCCTGACCCGGGGAATTTGCTAGGTGGACCCAAAGAGCACCGACCGCGGAAAGAACTCTAACATTCTCGCCTCCGGTCATCCACCGTTTGATCGGGTGGGCACATCTCCGCTGCCGACGAGGTGTAGGGAAAGTGTGAA
>PKXI01000101.1:0-367 GCA_003133425.1 Acidobacteriaceae bacterium | reverse complement strand
ATACGAACTGTATCCTTCCAACCAACCTCATTCGGATCGGGCCGAGTCGGCGGACCGGTGTAACTCCAGCTGTTCGGGTTGCCCGTGAACGGCTGGCGCTGGATCAACTGCACGTTCACCAAGTGAAAGTGCATGGGGTGCGTATCACTGGTGAGATTCATGATCTGCCAGACTTCGATTGCCCCGGTAGATGGGTTCTCCGTGGTTGGCGCCAAATACCCTAGCCCCCAGGTGGGCATTCCCTGGTTATTGGGGCTCTCCGAATAAGCAGTTCCCAGCGTCTGGATCAGGCGGCCGTAGTCGTCGAAATCCTCATTCAAGGTCAGCATGCGATCTGCCACACCATCGAACGGGAATGCCGGCTCCC
>PKXI01000236.1 GCA_003133425.1 Acidobacteriaceae bacterium | reverse complement strand
GATGAGGCCGGCGGCGGCGAGAATGCCGATGAATTCCCAAAATGCAAAGCGGTAGACGAGACGTTGCTGCAGCCCCTCCGCGCCGTATTTGCTAAGAACGGGATTCGAGGCCAATTCAAGCTTGATGAAGAACAAAATGAACCCGAGCGCGGCTCCCGGCAGAGTCAGGAAGTTGGGCAGCCAGAGGTGTTCGGCATCCAGCACAGCCAGAGCCACCAAAAGCCAATAGAGAATCATTTGTCCGAGTAAACTGGCTATTTCGCGATACAGATCTACGGCAGGCTGATCGGGAGCAAATATCCAGGCCGAAGAACTCCAAACTGCAGCAGCCCAGAGAACCCCGATCGCCAATTCCACGAGCGGATAGCGGAAGCTGATCGAAGTGCGGCAGTTGCGGCAGCGGCCGCGCAGGACGAGCCAGCTTGCCAGGGGGATGTTCTCCCACCAGGCCAGCGTGTGGGTGCAGTGGCGGCAGTGGGAACGCGGCTTTACGATGCTCTCACCCTCCGGCCACCGGCTGAGGCACACGTTCAGAAAGCTGCCGAAGGCGAGGCCGAGAAGGCCCGCAAATGTCGTTCCCAGAATACGAATCATGCGCGAGTTGAGTATACGGTTCCAGAGACGCCCGGTCCCAACCCTATGCTCCTGCGCAAGGTAGACTGGAGGGGCATGGAACTCCCGCCTGACACTCCAAATGCACGACCCTCCGCAGCGGCCACTGTAAACAACCCTGCTCGGGCGGCGGAGCTGTTTGAACAGTCGGTGGCCATCATGGCTCGGCTGCGGGCTCCCGGTGGCTGCCCGTGGGACCGCGAACAATCCTTCGATACGATTCGCAAATACACGCTGGAAGAGGTCTACGAGGTCTTCGACGCTATTGAGCGGCGGGATTTTCCGCACCTGGCCGAGGAACTGGGCGACCTGCTGCTGCAAGTGCTGTTCTATGCGGAGATGGCGGCCAACGAAGGGCACTTCACGATTGCTGAGGTGCTGGATCACCTGAACCGCAAGCTGGTGCGCCGGCATCCGCATGTATTTGGCGAAGAGGCCTCTCGGGCAGCCGGAAACCAGGCGGATGTGGATGCGGCGGTGGAGGGCTCCTCGGCGGCTGTGCTGCGGAACTGGGAAGAAATCAAGCTGGCTGAAAATCGGGCCAAAGGCGTCCAGGCGGGTGGGACCGGGGAGAAGCTTCCGTTGTCGCGGCTGGATGGCGTGCAGCGGGCCATGCCGGCGCTGGCCGAGGCGGCCAAGCTGGGAGCCAAGGCGCAGAAGTCGGGGTTCGACTGGCCGAGCTGGCGCGATCTGCTGCCTAAGCTCGAAGAGGAAACCAGAGAGCTGGAGGCGGAGGCTGCTTCGGACGATCCGGCGCGCAAGCCTGCGGTGGAGGCGGAACTGGGCGACTTGCTGTTTACAGTCGTCAACCTGGGGCGGCACCTCGGCGTGGATGCGGAGATGGCTTTGCGCGGCTGCAATCGGCGTTTTCGCAATCGGTTCAGGGAGATGGAGTTGGCGGCAGAGAGGCCGCTCGAGGAGCTTGGCCCCGATGAGTTGGAAGCGCTTTGGGCGGGGGCCAAACGGAAACTGGCGGTCGAGGGGCAGAAATGATCGAGATTCGCTCCTGCGAAGGCTTTGACGAGCTGGAGGCATGCGTACAGCTACAGATAGAGACGTGGGGCTACGACGAGAGCGATGTAATTCCCCGCAAGACATTTCTGGTCGCGCAATCGATCGGCGGGCAGGTAATGGGCGCGTTCGACTCGGAGATTGCAGACAAGCCGGGCTCGGGGCCGGCGGAGTCGATGGTGGGATTTGTCTTTTCTTTGCCTGGCCTGAAAACAGACAAGGGGGCGCCGCGCGCTTATCTCCATTCCCACATGCTGGCAGTCCGGGAGGCGTACCGCAACCGGGGCCTGGGAACGCAACTCAAGCTGGAGCAACGGCGTGAGGCACTTTCACGCGGCATTCGATATATGGAATGGACATTCGATCCGCTGGAAATCAAGAATGCTTTTCTGAATATTCACAGGCTGGGGGCGATCGTTCGCAGTTATCGTGCGGATTTCTATGGTGTATCCTCATCTCGACTGCAGGCCGGTTTGCCCACAGACCGCTTGGTGGCGGAGTGGAGACTCGATTCCCCCAGGGTGCAGGCTATTCTTGAAGGCCGTTCGGCATTCGGGGAAATGATAGAAGAGCGCATTCAGGTTCCGGCTCAAATCTACGAGTGGAAGGCGTCGTCGAAAGGCAAGGAAAAAGCCCTCGCCGTCCAACTGGAGAACCGGCGCAAGTTTCAACAGGCATTTTCCAGGGACCTGGCCGTACTTGGTTTCGTCCGGGATGCGGAAGGAAATGGCGTTTTTGAACTGGGTCCCGTTCCGCAGCTCGATCTGGACTGATTTTCCGTTCGACTGATTTCCCCGAGGTTCGTAAAGATTTATGAGAATCGATGCGATTATCCTGCGTGAACTGCACCTGCCGCTGGTGCGTCCCTTTGAAACCAGTTTTGGCGTGACTCGGAATCGGAGGATCCTGCTGACCGAGATCCATTCCGAGGGGCTGACGGGCTGGGGCGAATGTACCGCGGGCGAGCATCCGTTTTTTTCGGCGGAGTCGACCGACACCGCCTGGGCTGTAATCACCCAGGAACTGGGACCGGTGCTGGCCGCGGAGCAGCCCGAACACGGAGGAGATTGCCCGTCGATATTTCGCCAGGTGCGCGGCAACCAGATGGCCAAGGCCGCACTTGAAAACGCGATCTGGGACCTGGAGGCGCAGCGGGAGGGCGTTTCTCTTTCCAACCTGATCGGCGGGGTGCAGGAGACGATTGCGTGCGGCGTGTCGCTGGGCATGCAGCAGTCGATTCCCGAGTTGCTTGCAATTATTGAGCGGGAACTGGCGGCCGGGTATCAGCGCATCAAGCTAAAGGTGAAGCCAGGCTGGGATGTGGAAGTGCTGGAGAAAGTGCGGAATCGCTGGCCGGGAATTACGTTGAGCTGCGACGCGAACTCGGCCTACAAGCTGAAGGACGCGGACCACCTTGTCGGGTTTGACGTATTTGATTTGCTGATGATCGAGCAGCCGTTGTGGCACGACGATTTTTATTACCACTCGATGCTGCAGAAGCGGCTGGAGACGCCGATCTGCCTGGACGAATCGATTCGCAACCGACGCGACGCGTTGGCGGCTATCGAGATGGAGTCTTGCAAGATCATCAACATCAAGCTGGGGCGCGTGGGGGGATTCTCAGAGGCCATCGCGGTGCACAATGCCGCGCAGGAGCGAGGGATTCCCGTGTGGTGCGGCGGGATGCTGGAGTCGGGCATTGGGCGCGCGCACAACATCGCGCTGTCGACGCTGGAGAACTTTACGCTGCCGGGGGATGTTTCAGCCTCGGCGCGTTATTGGGCCGAGGACATCATCGAGCCGGAAGTGCTCGTATCCGCTGCGGGCGAGATCGCAATTCCAGACACGCCGGGGCGCGGCTACGAGGTACGCACCGATCTGGTGGAGCGGCTCACCGTGCGCAAGGAGACGATCCGTGCGCTGGAGTTGGTGGCGTAAAGCAAAGGCGCAAAATTATTTGTGCTTCGGTCCCCAACTGAAGCGGCGGCCGACGATGCACTTGATAATCCAGTGGTCCGTGGCGGCGGTGGGGCCGATGCCTACGCCGAAGTTGAACTCCCAGTCGGGCGAAACGTTCAAGTCGATGGCAGGGAAGAACTGCTGCTGCTGATCGTGGAAGCTGGCGATGTTGGTGATGCTGCCGTAGTCGGCGTAGTACTCGATGCCCCCGGTAATCTTCTTCGTAAAGTCGTAGCTCACCTTCACGTTGGGTGAAAAGTCGATGCCGAGCTTGACGTCGGGGCCGTGCCAGGCTCGCTCAAGGGCTGGGTTGATGGCCCAGTACCAACGACCGGATTGCTTGTCGACAATGGGGCGTATCTCCCAATTCCATGTATCGGGAGCAAAGCGCGCGCGCTGATAGCCGACTTCAGTGGAGAGGCTTACGCCTACGGGCCAGTGCCATGAGTCGGGTGCGCGTACGCGGGGGCGGATGTGGTCGCCGACCCACTGGACGCCCTGGCCGTCGCGCGTGCTGGTGAAAACGTAGAAGCCGACCTCAGACCAATCGTTGATCCCTTGTGTAATTTCGAGAGTCTCGTGCACGGCGTGGTTGGTGGGCTCCATGCCGTCGACGAATTTGCGCTCACCGTCGGCGGTGAAGTTTGAATGCACCTCGACCATGGTGGTGCGGGGAGCCACCGTGTCTGCGCCGTAGACCTGGATCTCGTAATTGCTCTGCGCGCGAGCGGCGGAGATAGCCGCGAAGAACACAAGAATGGCGGTGAGAAATAACTTCAAGAGCGCTCCTGGGAGGCATTGGAAGATGACCGATCGTGACGAAGCCATGCTGCGGGTTAGCTGGATAAAACTTGCGCGGGTGGGGAATCAGCCTTCCCTGAAGTTCCCATTATATTTGCCTGCCGGCGTTCAGCGGTGCACGGTTATTGCGCGTCGCGCACGCAACGGAAACCCACGCCTCCGGAGCGGTCATAGCCAGACGCCATCAGGAGCAGCTTGCTGTGTTCATTGTTGCGATAGGCTTGCGGGAAATACCACATTGAGCCTTGCGGCTGGTAGTACTCGCCCCCGCGCAAAATGGCAGCGCGCGTGTGGTCGTCGGCAAATTCGTCGGTCCACTGCCATACATTGCCCACCATGTCCATTACGCCGTAAGGGCTCGCGCCCTGGGGGTGCGCGTCCACTGGGTCGGGCCCGGTCATAACGCGGCCTATGACAGGCGTAGGAACGTTGGCGGGCTGCCAGAAGTTTCCCCAGGGAAAGAGCCGGCCATCGGTGCCCTGCGCCGCCAACTGCCACTCCCACTCGTGTGGCAGTCGCTTGGCCGCCCATTTTGCGTAGGCCCGCGCATCCTCGAGCGAAACCCAGGTGACAGGCCGGTTGTCCCAGCCTTGCGGAAAGCTGCCATTCTTCCAATCGCGAAGGAAATTGATCGCATCTTTGGGCGCGTAGTGAGTGGCATCCTCAAACTGCTTGAACTGCGCGTTGGTCACGGGAAACTTATCGATGAAGAATGGAGCCACCTGCATCTTCTTTTCGTGGAAGCGGCGCGGGGAGTCCTCCCATGAATACTGCACGTCGACGCCGGGGTCTGCGCTCCCTTCGATCTCAGTGCCCTGCACCTTGAAGACGAAATCTCCGCCAGGAATTCGAATCATGCCTGCGGGCGCCTCGGCAGCCGGAGCCGTTGGTTCAATTGCAACCATAGTCTGCGGCAGAATTGTGTGCTGGTGCGAGAAGCCGGCCAACGGCTCTTTCGTCATTGTTGCCATGCGCTTCATGAGCGTTTTGATGTTATCGCCGGGCTCGCCGGCGGTGGCCAGGATGGCGCCGTAGCCGTTGGCCTCAATGTCGAAGCTGAGCACGGCGGACAGGCCATCGCTTTCGGGTTCCAGTTCCATGCCGTGGTAGAGGTCGAAGTAGCGCATGCCTGCAGTGAGCGGCACCGTAATTTGCCTGCCCGCAATGTCATAGTTGTTGCGGTTGACGATGGTCCAGACGGTTTGTTGCGCGAGCGGCCAGCGGCTCGCGAAGACACCGTAGTTATGCGTCGGATAGTGCGGCTCCCAATCCTGGCTGACCAGGAAGGGCGCGACGCCGCGCTCAATAGCAGCTACGCGGCGCGTGGCTTCGGCGTCACGCGGATTGATGCCGTTCCATATGCCCCAAATGTTCTCCCAGCTCTCCCAGCCCACGCCGTTGAAGAATGCGAATTGCAGGTCGCTGGTCTTGTCCGTATTCCAGCGGTCGCTGATGTTGACCATGTGGCGCGTCTCCAGCCACTTGTACTTGTCCACCATGGGAGTGAATGGAAAGCTGTACTGGCCCCAGGTCATCACGTTCCAACTGAGAGCCTCGTCGCTGGGGCCGCCTTCAGGCTCAAAGGCCAGCGGGTGGCCGATTGCATCGGCTGCTTGCGAAAAGCCCAGCGGCGCGCCATCCTGCGTGTCACCATTAATGCCGTCCGCGCCGATCTGTTTCATCAGCGCGGCGATGGACTGCGGCCAGGGCTGGTCGGGTTGGTGCGTTCCTTCGTCCCACATCATCATGGGGAAGAGCACGCGCACACCGCGGCGATGGAGGTCAGCAACCATCTGGCGCACGCCTTCAATGCCACCGGGCATGGACTCGACCATCTGAAGCTGGTTGCGGTCGTCGATGCCCATGTTGGGATACGTGGACCAGACAAGCACCGCGTCGATTCCGCCGTAGCGCTTTTCAAGATCGTCGAGGTACCGGCCTACGGTGTAGCGGCCGGCGGCAGGGTCGTAGAAGTATCGATCCTGGACCATCATCTGCGGCTGTATGAAACTTGATTGAGTCCAGCGCAGCGCGGGAAGGTCGTAGCGCGCGGGGTCGTAAGTAACGCGAATGCGGCGCTCAGCGCGCCAGTGATTAAGGTCCCGCAGCCAGCGCTCGTGGGCGTTCGGTGCGCAGCCCGGCTGCACAACATTATCGAAGGCGTGATAGAGATAGTTGCATACGGGCGCGGGAATCTGTTGTCCGACCGGAGAGTATTGACTATCTTGTGCAGCCGCGGTGAAAGCGATTGCGCATGCCAGGATACCAAGGCTCAATGTGCGAAGCATTTGACCAGCGTCCTCCAACTCAAATTGACACATTCCGCAGAGTAATTGCCGGGAATCCGTTACCCACGCTCGGCGAGAAATTTCTCCACATCGGCCCTCGAGGGCATGGAGGCCTGCGCTCCCTTGCGGGTAACGGAGATGGCTGCGGCCGCCGAGGCAAATCGTGCCGCTGCCCATGGGTCATTGCCTTCAAGCAGCGCCACGGCAAATGCGCCGTTGAAGCTGTCGCCCGCGGCTACCGTATCGACGGGCTTCACGGGGAACGGCCTTACCCACGCCGCTTTGCCGGCGACGGCGACATACGCGCCATCACTGCCGCGTTTGAGAACAACACCCTTGAGGCCTTTCTGCAATAACTGCTGCGCGGCCGCTTCGGAGTTTGGTTGATTACCGAGATAAAAGGCAGCCTCAGTTTCGTTTGGAGTGAACCAGGCAACCTGGCGAAAGGCGGAGTCAGGGAGCGGAGCGGCTGGGGCGGGATCGAGCACCACAGGCACACCTGCACCAGCGCAGAGCGCGAGCACATGGCCCACTGTTTCCAGTGGCAGTTCCAATTGGCAGAGGACCATGCCGGCTGAACGAATTAACGCACCCTGACGGTCTACGGCTGCCTTATCCATTTTGCCGTTGGCGCCGGGGACTACGACGATGGAGTTTTCGCCGCTCTCGGCCACCAGGATCGGGGCTACGCCGGAGGGGCCGGAAACACGGGCAACGGCTTCTGTTCCTACGCCTGCGTTTGCGAGGTTGTCGAGCAGGGCCTGGCCGAATACGTCGTCGCCCACCATGCCGACCATTTGAACGGGATAGCCGAGTCGAGCCACGGCGACGGCCTGGTTTGCGCCCTTGCCGCCGGGGGTTGTATCAAAACCTGTGCCGATGACCGTCTGGCCGGGAACAGGGATTTGGTGCGTATGCGCCACCAGGTCCATGTTGATGCTGCCTACGACGACGATCGGCTTGCGCGATTCATTCATGCTTCAGGTCCTCAAGTTTAGTAGAGAGGAGCCAGCGCCACGGCACCAAGCCCCAAGAGAAAGAATACAAACATGAAGAGCAACAGGATTTTGGCGGAGCGTGGAGCGCCTGCAAACTCGCGCCAGACAAAGATACCCCAACACGCCGAGACCATGGTCGCGCCCTGGCCGATGGTGTAGCTAACGGCCGGGCCTACGAGGTGGGCTCCAGAGGCAACAAAGTTGGCCACGCCGCCCAGGCACCAGATTGCTCCGCCCAACGCACCCGCAACGTGCCAGCCGAGCGGCGCGGTCCAGTAGCCGGCGCCTTCCACCGGAGGTTTGCCGTCCAGCGGCTTTGCCATCAGCAGCAGGTTTGCAGGCACGGTGGAGATAAGCAGGCCAAGCGCGAAGAAGAGCGAGACAGCATAAGGACCGGGGGAGGGATGGTCAGGCGTGCCGCTGAGGGCGCGCGCAACAAAGGGATAGAAGCAGCCCATGAGTACACCGGCTACGAGACTGATGACGATGCCGCGTGCGGTTGTGGCTTTGGCCGTGGCTTCGCGCTTGCGATAGGCGGCAGCATCAAGAACGATGGCCACGGCCACCAGCGCGACTCCGCCAAACAGCAGCAGGGGATTGGCGGCGGGGCTGACCAGGTAGTTTGAAATCGCGCCGATGACCAGTGCCAGGCCGATTCCTACCGGGAAGGCGACTGCGAGGCCGGCAACGTCGATGGCTGCTACCAGCAGCAGATTGGCGACGTTAAAGATGGCGCCGCCCAAGACCGCGAAGAGGATGGGGCTGAGCTGCGAATGGGCTACTGCTTCAAAAAAAGACGGGCCCGCGTGGCCCAGACTGCCCGCAGTGAGTCCCAGCAAGACGGCGCCAGCGGCCATGCCGAGGGCGTAGTCCCAATAGAAGAGTTGGAAACGGTAGTTCGGGCACATCTTGAGCGTGTTGGCCCAGGAACCCCAGCACAACATGCTGAGGATCATTAGAAACAGTGCGGCCTGATAGGTTTCGGGAAGAATCATTCCGTTGCCCCCGTTCATGCAATCTTTGGCTGCAAGCAGGAACCATAACTCATTGTGCCTTCTGCTGTATACCTGGGTGGCGCATCGGGCGCGGGGCAATTTGGAAAGAGCCGTTTTAGCGAGCGCTGCAAGTGTGGTCCTTGTAGCTCAGACTGAGATGATCCAAGCGCCTAGGGTAAGGAGCGTAGGGGGCGTTCGATTACGCCCCACAATCGCGAGGAGATGTGATGACTGGATTCAAGTTTGTGATGTTGTCGGCTATTGCAGGTTGCCTGATGATGGCTTCCGTTCCCAAGGCATCGGCCCAGGTAAGCGTACAGATTGGTGTTGCGCCCGAATGTCCTTATGGCTATTATGACGCCGCGCCGTATGGCTGCGCGCCCTATGGCTACTACGGATCGGAGTGGTTCAGGGGTGGCGTGTTTGTTGGCGCCGGACCATGGTTTCATGGCAGTGACAACTTTCAAGGCCGCGTGAACAACCGCTATCATCCAGAGCACGGCTACCAGGGCGTAGCGCCGGCACGCGGCGAAAAAGCTGAGCCGTCAAGAAGCCTCGATAAGGTTTCAAACTTCAAGGGCAATGAAACGCGCGACGGGCGCGGCCATATAAGCAACGGCAACAACAACAAGCGCTAACGAGTTTCTCCTTCGTGTATCGATGTTGCATTGTTTTGATGCTTCATCGCTACGCGGGGGAGAAACTTTACCTTTGCGGCGCGAGAATCATGCTGGTCAGTATTTCACTAACGATGGTATAGCTAACCGATAAAACTATCTTAAGTGCCCAAAGCGCAGTCTATCTTTAACTCCCGATTGCGCGGCCGAATCTGCTCCCTTTCAAACCAGACAAACTGCCTGCCCAGTAGCACTTTTTCGTGGCTTGCGAAGTTGCGCCTTGATTTGTGTCTCGCTACAAGATGGTCTGTTGAAACATGCTCTTCATAATTGCGTGGTAAACAAGGAACCCTTATTTCCGGGGTTATGGGGCATAAGCTTTCGATTGCATTGCAGGCCGTGATACAAACGGAGTGCAACAAATATGCGCTCAATCGCGAGCGATACTGAGCGGCACTGGAGGACACGATTCGATGGACAGAAGAGAGATATTGAAGGCGAGCCTGGCCGGCGCGGCAGCGCTGGGCATCTCCGCAAAAAGCTCGTACGCGGCAGAGCGCGAAGCAGTGCAGGAGACACGCGGCCAGGAGACGAGTGGTGCGGCACAGGCGGAGATGCCGCTGGTTTCGGTATTTGACTACGAGGCCGCGGCGAAGAAGAAGTTGTCTTTTGGGGGGTGGGAGTACTACGACGAAGGCACGGCGGACGCGATCACGATGAAGCGGAATCGCTCGGCACTGGATGAGCTGCAACTGAAACCACGGGCGATGGTGGATGCGACGAAGATCGACCTGAGCTGCTCGCTGCTCGGGTTCAAGATGGCGCATCCGATTATGCTGGCGCCGGCTGCGTCGCACCAGTTGGCGCATCCTGAGGGCGAAGTGGCCACGGCACGGGGAGCGGCGGAGGCTGGGGCGATCATGATGCTGAGCACGAACTCGAACCGCAGCATCGAAGATGTCTACAAGGCGGCGTCCTCGCCTGTCTGGTTTCAGCTTTATGTGGACGACGATCGAGGGTTAACGCGCTCCTTGATTGAGAGGGCGGAGGCCGCGGGCAACAAGATGCTGGTCATCACGGCCGATAATCCGTTGCCGTATGCGCGGAACCGGGAGGAGCGTGCGAGTGCTCAGACGCCGAAGCTTCCTTTTCCAAACCTGGACACGGTAGCGGGGCCAGGGGCGCGCGGGCGCTCGCGCAGACATTTCAACTGGAGCGATCTTGAGTGGATTCAATCGTTCGCAAAGACGCCGATTATTTTGAAGGGAATCATGGACCCGGCCGATGCGGAACAGGCTGTGCATCGGGGGGTAGCGGCGATCGTGGTTTCGAATCATGGCGGGCGGATTCTGGATACGGTGCCGGCGTCGATTGAGGTTCTACCCGCGGTGGTGGACAGGGTGGCGGGGCGCGTGCCGGTGCTTTTTGATAGTGGGATTCGGAGGGGAACGGATGTGTTGAAGGGGCTGGCGTATGGGGCAGCGGCGGTGCTGATCGGACGGCCTTATTTATACGGTCTGAGCGTGGCGGGGCCGGATGGCGTGCGGGATGTTGTAAAGATTCTGCGGACGGAGTTGGAAGCGTCGATGGCGCTGACGGGACGCACGAAGCTGGCTGACATCGATCGCTCGGTCTTCTGGAAGTCGCGCGACTATAGTTCGTGATATTCGCCGGCCAAGAAATGCTTTGCGGTCCAAAGGCCGCCTACTGCTTTGCTGCCTTAACCGCCTCCGTGAGCGCGGGGACCACTTCCATGAGGTCGCCGACGATGCCATAGTCGGCTACTTCAAAGATGGGGGCGTCAGGGTCTTTGTTGACGGCGACGATGCACTGCGAGCCCTTCATCCCGACCAGGTGCTGGATGGCTCCTGAAATGCCGGCGGCGACGTAGAGTTTGGGCGCGACGGTCTGGCCGGAGCTCCCGACCTGCCGCTCCATGGGCAGCCAGCCCGCATCGCAGATGGGGCGCGAGGCGGCTAGCTCCGCGCCGAGGGCCGTGGCCAGCTCCTGAACGAGGGCAATGTTTTCCTGTGCCTTGATGCCTCGGCCCACGCTGACGATCAGTTGCGCCGAGCCGAGATCGACAGCCTGAGCCGCGGCGCGGAAGGGCTCGCCGGGGCGGGTGCGGATCTGGGCGGGCTCGATGGTGGGCGTGAAGGTTGCGATTGTTGCTGTGCCCGCGGCGGACGTATCGGCGGGAAAAGCGCCGGCCTGTACCGAGACAAAGCAGGGACCATCGCCGGAATGACGATAGCTACCGTTCAGCCGGCCCTGCATCAGTTGACGAGTGAAGACCGGGCCATCAGCGATGGCGACTACGTCACCAATCAGCACCTGGCCGAAGCGAGCGGCGAGTGCCGGAGCATAGTCACGCACCTGGTAGGTATGCGGGAGTACTACATAAGTCGGAGTTTCGGACCGGATGAATTGCTCAAGCGCCAGACAGAAGCCGTCGGCTGTGTATTGGGCCAGCAGTGGATGCTCAACGCGGAGCACTTTGCCGGACGACTTGGCAGCGATTTCGTTGGCGGGGCCTTCAGTCTGCGCACCGAGAACGACGGCGGTTACTGTAGCCGGGTCACCAAGGCGCTGCGCGGCTGCGAGCGCTTCCCAATTGATGCGAGCGATACGGCCCGCGCGCTGTTCAATAACTACCAGGATTCCGCTCATAGGACACGCACCTCGAATTTCAGCTTTTCTACCAGCGCGGCAGCGGCTTCTTTGGCCGTACCGGTGAGCATCTGCGTGGATTTCTGTTTCTTCGGCAAGGCAATCTGCTCCAGCACCACGACCGGAGCGAAGCTGGCGCCGAGGTCCGTTGCCGCGAGCTGCAGCATTTCTTTAGTCTTGGCGCGCTTGATGCCCATCAGCGTGGCGTAGCGCAGCTTGTTGCCGCCCGATTGCATGGTGAGGACCGCAGGGGTGGGAAGCTCGATGGTCTGGAACCAGCCTTCCTCAAGCTCACGCTTCACTTCAAGGCCGGTGTCGGTTTTCTCGACGTGCAGAATCAGCGTTGCGTGGGGCAGCCCGAGCAGTTCTGCGACAATCACGCCGGTTTGGCCCAGACCGAGATCCTCTGACTGCAGGCCGAAGAGGATGAGGTCTGGATTTTCCGGTTTCGCAGCGGCTGCCAGCAGGCGCGCTACGCCGAGTGCGTCGCGAGAGCCGAGATCGTCGCAGAGGATGTGAATGGCGCGATCGGCGCCCTTGGCGAGGGCTTCGCGGATGGTGGTTCCTACCCGCTCCGGGCCGGCGCTGAGGACGATCACTTCGCCGCCGTGCTTCTCCTTGAGTTGAAGAGCCTCTTCGAGGGCGTAGGCGTCGGGTTCGTTCAGGGCGTACTCGAGATCGGATTCTTCAATCCACTTGCCGGCGGCGTCGATCCGAACCTGGGCATCGCGGTCGGGAACTTGTTTGATAGCGACGATGATTTTCATAGTTAAGTGCTCCAGTCCATCTTAGCTGGCGTCACGTGCAGGCAGTCCGCGAGCAGCTAGTTGCGCGATGTCGAGCAACTGCGGCGCGGCTTCACCGTTAGTGGCCAAGGCGTCACGGAACATCGTGTTGCAGAAGGGGCACGCGGTCCCGATGGTGGTTGCGCCGGTTGCGACCAGTTCCGCGGCGCGGACGTGGCTCACACGCTCGCCGGTTTCTTCACCGAGGAACGAGAGGCCGCCGCCTGCACCGCAACAGAAGCTGCGCTCATGGTTGCGCGGGGCTTCGACTACAGTTCCGGCCAAAGCTGCGACCGCGCGGGGCTCGTCGTAGACGTTGCGATAGCGGCCCAGGTAGCAGGGATCGTGGAACGCGATCTTCTCCTCTGTGTGCTGCTTCGGCAACCGGTCGGCGAAGCGAGCCATGAACTCGCTATGGTGCTCGACCTCGGGCGGCGTGCCGAACTCCTTCCAGTCTTCCTGGATGGTGCGCACGCAATGCGGGCAGATGGTGACGATCTTCTTGACTTTGTTTTGCGCCAGGGCTTCGAGATTGGCTTCGGCGAGTTGCTGGAAGAGGAGATCGTTGCCGAGGCGGCGGACGGGATCGCCGGTGCATTTTTCTTTGCGAAGCACGCCATAGCTCGTTCCGAGAAAGTTCATGATGCGGGCAAAGTCGGCGACAATCTCGCGGCCCTTGGGGTCGTATCCGCCCATGCAGCCCAGCCACAGGCAATACTCCTGCGTTCCGTCAAAGAGCGGAAGCTTTTGCTTCTCAATGAACTTGTCGCGCTCGGCGGGGTTGATGCCCAGCGCGTTGCTGCCGCGTTCAAGGGCACGGAAAAGCTTGGAGCCGTGGTCGTCTTCCCATGCGCCTGTGTTGACCGCGCCGCGTCGCAGTCCGATGAGGATAGGCACGTGCTCGATGCCTACCGGGCACTGAAATTCGCATGCGCCGCAGGTGGTGCACTGGAAGACCGCATTCTGCGAGTTGTATTTGCCGAGCAGAGGCTGGTCGGAGGCAGGCCCAAGGTCGTTGAGATAGGCGCGCAGGCCCAGAACAATTTCCTTGGGGTTAAGAAGTTTGCCGGTGTTGGCGGCAGGGCAATGCTCGGTGCAGCGGCCGCACTCCACGCAGGAGTAGGCTTGCAGGCTGACCAGTTGCGTGAGGTCAGTGCCGGCGACGAGGCCGAAGTCTTCGTCGCCGCTGAGCGGAGGAATCTGGCTGAAGCTGCCGCGGGATAGAAAGACGGTAACCGGGCTCAGCAACAGGTGCAGATGCTTGGTGTGGGGAATGATGGGCAGAAAGGTGAGCAGCGCCAGGGTGTGCAGCCACCACAGAATCTTGATTGAAGGACCCGAGTCGGCGACAAAAAAGGAGGCGAGGTAGGTTGCCATCAGCACGAAAATAAGCAGGGCGATGAATCCGGATTCCCACGAGAGTTTTTCGCCGAGCCACTTTGGACGAATGAAGAAGCGGCGCACAAACAGCCCGAGAATGCCGGCGGCGCAGGCCACCGCAAAGACCGCAGCAAACCAGAAATAGAATCGGCCGATCTGTCCCGCGGGATCGAGGAAGGCGATTCCCAGGGCGTCTGCACAGTGATTGAGAGTCACCAATGCAAAGGCGCAGAAGGCCCAGAAAACGAATGCGTGAGCCAGGCCGGCCGCAGGCCGCTCGCGGATGACTTTGGCCTGGAAGACCACCTCCCAGACGAAGTCGCGGACGCGTTTTCCGATGGGAAAGAGATGAAAGCTCGCATCCTTTTTTGATTTGAGGATCTTGTCGAGGACGACGCCGAAGCGACGCCAGAAGGCGTATCCCGAGGCCAGCGCCAACCCGGCAAAGAGCAGTTTCTCCGCAAGAGAGAAGTTTTGAGGTTCAGCGAGAGTCGGCAGGAAAACAATCATAAGTGAACCAGTTAAATATACAGCGCAAAGAAGCAGGACCGGGGCAAAGAGGCGCCGGAAGACTGCGGCGGCATCAAATGGAAGCCTGCATGATCGCGATCGAATGCGGCGGCAGTTCAAGAGACGCACTCTCCATGGCCAACTCATGCGTTTCGGGCGCCACGCGGTTGGGATGAGCGGGATCGTTGTACGCGTCCGTCGAGTCGCCGGAGAGAACTATGACTTTCATCTCCTCCGCCTTCTTTCCTTGACCTAAATCCAGCTTCCAGCGGGCCGGCAGTTCCGGATGGCGATTGATGAATGCGATTGCGATTTGCTTCCGATCGTCGCTGCAGGTAGCGAGCGCATCGAGCGCTGGTACTGATGCCTGGTCGACGTGGAGCTCGTCAGAGACAACATGCCCAGCTAGGACGTTCGGTTGCAACAGGTCGGAATACATCTTCAGCACGTGAAATGTGGTGCGCTTGACGATTCCGTCGGGATGAACGAACAGCGGTCCGCGAGCGTTGACGACAGGCGCCATGCACGCCATGTGGACGGAATCAGCATGCCGCAGACATCCGTTTAGAAAAGAGGCGGAGAAGACGGCGTCGGCCATCGTGTAGGTTTCGTTGAGATCGTTGTCGTCGCGTTCACGGATTTTGTCGAGGTTGTTTGCGCCTCCGCCTGGGAAGCCGGGATGATGCCAGCCGCGCAGATTCCACTCATCAAATGCAATTTTGATGTGGTCTGCAAATCCGGTTTGGGTGAGCAGGTCGATTGCTTTCTGAATCTGTTGTTCGGGTTGCTGGGAGCGGACCATGCAATGCAGGTAGTCGGAGGGATGGGTGCCGTGTTGCCACAGTGCATCCCAATAGCCGTGGATTGAAATGTAGTCGAGGTATTTGCCGGCGTCCTTGAGCATGGGCGGCGTCCAATTGTCGTTTACCGTGGCGGCAGCGAGTATCTTCAATTGACTATCGATAGCGCGCATCATCTTGGCCGATTCGCGCACCAGCGGTCCCCACTCTTCCACCGTTTTCGCACCGATCTCACCGCCGAGATAGTTTTCGTTGCCAATGCTCCAATAGCGGACATTGTGCGGTTCGGCGCGGCCGTTTGTCTTGCGCATCCGCGCATACCGGCCAATATCTTTAAGGTTGCAGTACTCAACCCAATCGCTCATCTCCTCTGAGGAGCCTGTTCCGGCGTTGGTGCAGATGTAAGGTTCAGCGCCGATCAGGCGGCACCACGAGACAAACTCATCCGTGCCGAAGGTGTTCGGATCTTCCACGGCCCAGGCCTTGTCGAGAACCGCCTGCCGGTTCTTGCCGACGCCGTCGCGCCAGTGATAGGCAGAGGCGAAACAGCCGCCGGGCCAGCGGACGATCGGCACCTTCAACTCGAGCAAAGCTTCAATCACGTCGGTGCGAAATCCATTCTTATCGGCAAGGCGAGATCCGGGATCGAAAACCCCGCCATAGACCTGCCGATGGAAGTGTTCCAGGAATTGTCCGAAGAGCATCCGGTTGAATGGAATGGAAGATGTCGAAAAGTCGGTTGTGAACTCACCCGCAACTCTCGCACTCGGGTCGAGAGCGGAAAGTCTTAGGGCCAATGTGCTTGCACCAAGAATAAGGGCGGCGCTGCCCTGAGTGAACTCGCGGCGGTTCAGGCTCCAGGTGTTGCTGATCATCGGTTTCCCCTTGTCAGGCTGCGTCAACATTCTAGACGCGAACACTGAACCGCGACATTCGCCGCGCAAGGAAAATCGGGAAAATTGCCTGGATTAACTGGAATCAATAGTCGGGAAGATCGACGTAATCCTCATCGCCAGACACATCGTCGCTTCGTTTGCCCGTAATTCTCTAGCAGCGGACGATGTTGGGCGAGTCGATGCCTTTGGTAGCGTTTCTTGTGTCGACCAGCAACTGCGACTGTTCGGCGAGGGCGCGGTAGTCGTAGCTGGAGTGGTCCGTGACGATGACGACGGCGTCGTACTGGCCAAGGTTGTCGAGCGGGGTGCAGGTCATGTTCAGGTCGTAGTGGCGGCCTCGGCCAACGGTGGCGAAGTAGGGGTCGTTATATGCGACCATGGCGCCCCTGTTGCGCAGCAGTTCGATGATGGTGAGAGACGGGGACTCGCGCAGGTCGTCGATGTCGCGCTTGTAGGCCAGGCCGAGGACGAGAATCTTCGATCCTTTGATGGACTTCGAGCGCTCGTTGAGCGCATCGGCGATTTGGCCGATTACGAAGTAGGGCATCTCTGTATTGACTGCGCCGGCAAGCTCGATGAAGCGAGTGCGGAAGTCGAACTCCCTGGCCTTCCATGCAAGGTAAAAGGGATCGATCGGGATACAGTGGCCGCCGAGGCCCGGGCCGGGATAGAAGGCCTGGAAGCCGAAGGGCTTGGTTTTGGCCGCTTCGATCACTTCGTGGATATCGATGCCCATCCTCATGCACAACTGCTTGAGCTCGTTGACCAGCGCGATATTTACGCAGCGGTAGATGTTCTCAAGCAGCTTGGTCATCTCGGCAACCGACGGGCTGCTGACCTGGATGACGCGGCGAAAGATGGTTCCGTAGAGTGCGGCGGCCAACTCAGCACCAGCCGGACCGCAGCCACCCACAACCTTGGGAATGTCCTTGCGGGCAACGGTTTCATTCCCGGGGTCTTCACGCTCCGGAGAAAAAACGACGTGGACGCCGGGCTGGTCGAGAGTGCGGGCAACTTTGAGTCCGTGCGGGTTGCCGGCCTCGAGCATCGGCGCCACAATCTCCTCCGTGGTGCCGGGATAAGTGGTGCTCTCAAGCACGATCAGCTGGTCCTGATGAATAAAGGGAGCGATGGAGGCGACTGTGCTGGTCACATAGCTCAGGTCCGGCTCGTGGTGTTCGTTCAGCGGTGTAGGCACGCAGATGATGACCGCATCCATGAGAGCGATTTCGGAGTAGTCCGATGTGGCGCTGAAACCCGCCTTTTGCGCCCCCTGAATGGCCGCGGGCAGGATGCGCACAATGTATGACCCGCCGGTGTTGAGCGTTTCGACTTTGTCCGGGGCAATATCGAAACCCGTAACCCGAAAGCGCTCGTCGCTGAAAAGCAGCGCCAGCGGCAACCCGACGTAGCCCATCCCGATAATTCCAATGCGGGCTTCACGGGATTCCACCTTTTGTTTGATCTGAGCCAGACACGCCGCGGATGTTGTCGCCATGGTGACGATTGTAATCGACAGTGGTGTTGCACATTTCGGAACCCGTCTAGCACCCATTAGTATTCTAAGCAGGGCGGTCTTTGCTTTCGGCCGCGCACAACCCGACCTCTGGAGTGGAAAATTGGCCAAATATTTAGTGACTGGAGCCGCCGGCTTCATCGGCCGCTCGATTGCTGCTGCGCTTTTGGCGCGCGGCGAAACAGTACGCGGTGTCGACAGCTTTATTACCGGCAAGCGCGAAAACCTGATCGGGATTGAAGCCATGGAGTTCCTGGAAGGGGATCTGGTTGACCCGAAGGTTTGCACAAAGGCTTGCGAGGGTGTTGAAGTCGTCTTCCATGAAGCGGCCCTGGCTTCAGTTCCGCGTTCAGTTGAAGATCCGGTATCCACGAACGCTTGCTGTGTAGACGCTACGCTGAATGTCCTGGTGGCCGCGCGCGCGGCCGGTGTGCGCCGCGTGGTGTATGCGGGTTCCTCCGCAGCTTACGGCGACGCGCCCACCTTGCCCAAGCATGAGGGAATGTTGCCGGCTCCGATCAGTCCCTACGCCGTGGCCAAGCTGGCGGGCGAGCATTACATGGGCTCCTTTGCCCGGGTGTATGGGCTGGAGACGGTGGTGCTTCGTTACTTCAACGTGTTTGGGCCGTTCCAGGACCCCACGTCGCATTATTCAGGAGTGCTGGCGATCTTCTGCAGCAGGATGCTGGCAGGCCAGCCGATCACGATTTTTGGTGACGGCGAGCAGAGTCGCGACTTTACTTATATCGACAATGTGGTGGCGGGGAACTTGCTGGCAGCTTCGGCGCCGGCCGAAAAGGTTGCCGGGCAGATGATGAACCTGGCGACGGCAACAAGATGCACGCTGAACCAGACGTTTGCCATTCTTCGTGAGCTGACCGGTTACAAGGGCGAGCCGACTTACGCAGAGGCGCGGGCAGGGGATATCAAGGACTCGCTGGCGGATATCGAGCGGGCCAAAAAGCTGCTGGGGTATGAGCCGAAGGTCGATTTCCGCGAGGGTTTGAGCCGCACCATCGAGTGGTACAAAAGCATCCCGGCGTGAACTTGTTGCTGGCGGCAATGCGACCGCTTTTTCCACAATGCGTTTTCCTGTGTGACGCAGGATGTTGACGAATTTCTTCTAATCAAGCACACTGTCCGGGATTTCCTCCGCAGCGGTTTTTCGACTCGAATCACAGGGGCACCCCTGCGCGAGGGTTCCTGGGCCTGAGGTGCCCTTCTTTGCCGGACGCTCCAACCGCTCATCAAGATTTGCCGCACGGGCCCGATGTGCTTCACTGGTCAGAAGTTAGCCGGCATCACTCCTCAACGTCTCTGCGTGAGCTCTGGCAGGTTATGCTGCGTCGCCGCCGCCAGATTGCCTCCTTATTGGGCGGTTTGCTGCTGTTGTGTGTGCTGTATTGCCTTGTCGCTCCCAACCAGTACGAAGCCAGCGCCAGAGTGGAGCTGCGAACTGCGCCGGCCTCCTCGCTTAGCCTTGATTCATCGGAGACCTCTGTCTCGGCCTCGATTCTTTCGGCTCCCATCGCTCTTGAGACAATGGCCGATGTCTTTCGCAGTGATCGGCTGGCGTGGAGAGTAATCAGCGAGCTCAAGCTTTACCAGACGCCCGGTTTCTGTGGCGATTTTGCCCGCCGCTTTTCCGGCTTTCATCCCGATGCGCAGGCTGGTGCTGCTGTTGATCCCGCGGCCCAGGCCTGGCTTCTGGAGAGATTTCAAAAGCGGCTTCACGTACAGACTCTGCCCCGCACGCTGCTGGTCGAGATTCGTTTTCGATCAAGGGACGCTGCCTTGTCGGCCGCGGTGGTGAACGCGCTGATCGACGCCTACAGCCAGCAGGACAGCGAGTCGCAGGTACAGGCAACGGCGCAGGCCTCGGGTTGGCTCAAGGGCCAGCTCAAGGAACTCAAGGCGACCGTGGACCAGGATCAACAACGCCTCAACGAGTTCGAAAGGGCGCATGGAATCCTGAGCGCGCCGGAGACGCTCGCAAACGGAACGGCAACCGAGACGCAGCACAGCTCTGCAATTCTGGAGATCGACGAGTTGGGCCGGCAGTTGGTTTCTGCCACTTCGGACCGCATTTTGCGCGAGGCCGAATACCGCGCCGCATCCAAGGGCGATCCGGAACTGGTAATTGCTTCCGACCCGCGCCTGCAGACCGAAGACGGCAGCTTTGCGACCGCGGCATTGCAGCAGATTCATGCGCGGCGCAGCAACCTTGATCAGGAACGGGCCCAGTTGAGCGCCGAACATGGCGAGAACTTTCCGCGCGTGGTAGAGATTGGACGCCAGTTGCAGGATCTGGACCGGCAGAAGCAGGCCGAGGACGCAAAACTTGTGCAGCGATTCCAGAGTGCCTGGCAGACCTCGGCCGATCGCGAGCAGATGATCCGGAGGAGTCTGGCCGAAATCACCGGCGAAGCCTTGAAGCAGAATCAGGCCGCAACAGAATACGCGGTCATGCGCCAGGAAGCCAACTCCAGCCGCGAACTTTACATGCGCGTACAGGAGAAGGTGGCAGAAGCGGGACTGGCCGCCGGCATTCACAGTTCCAATATCACGGTGGTGGACTCGGCCCGACAGCCGGTGAAGCCGGTCACGCCGGATCTCCCGCTTTATCTGGCGATCACTTTCTTCGCCGGGCTCTGGCGTGCAGTGGGAGGTGCGCTCTTGCTTGAGTCGCTTGGCAAGCCTGTCGTCCGTACAGCCGTCGCGTTGCTGGCGGCATTGCTGGCCTTGACCGCGGCCAACGCGCAGGCCCCCACGCCCAGCACTTCCGGCCTGCCAACAGGCGTGGCTCATATCGCTCCGTCTCAGGAGACCAGGAGCCAACCCAATCCAAAAGAAGCGCCCACAGTGTGGAATAGCGCGGGGTCAGCGAATCGTGCCGGGCAGCCTGCCGCGGCGCTATCCCCATCTCCCATGTCGGCTCTGCTGGAGCCCGGCGACTGTTTGGAAATCAGCGAGTACCACACACCCGAATTTCGCACGGCAACACGTGTCTCAATCACGGGCACTGTAATGCTGCCGATGGTTGGAGAAGTTCAGGTAGGCGGGCTCAATGAGCAAGCAGCCGCGCGCGCTATTGAAGCGGCCTTGTTGGCCAAGGGCATGCTGCTGCATCCGTTGGTTTCCGTACTTGTGACTACTTTCGCCGGACAGGACGTGAGCGTGCTGGGCGAGGTGGCGCGTCCCGGTGTGTATGCCTTCACGGTTCATCATCAACTGCTGGATTTGATCTCGTCCGCATCCGGCCTTGCGCCCACTGCCGGCCGGCTCGTGAACATTTTCCATCGTGGGGATCCCGACACGCCTCATCCGGTGGTGCTTGACCCCAACGGGACCGAGATCGGCGCGGGCCACAACCCGGAGCTGAGCCCCGGCGACACCGTCCAGGTGAGCCGCGCGGGGTTGGTCTACGTGGTTGGCGATGTCATCCGGCCGGGCGGGTTTCCGGTTGACCCGGTGCAGGGACTCACGGTGGTGAAGGCGCTGGCGTTGGCGTGGGGCCCCACTCAGAACGCGGCGACAGGCAAGGGCCTGCTGATTCGCGAGCAAAAAGGCGGACGAACCCTGACCGCTCTCGATCTGAAACGCCTCCTTCGCGGCCAGGACCCGGACCAGCCGGTACTGGACGGCGACATTCTCTTCGTTCCGGATTCGATGTCCAAAAACATCCTGAACAGGACTATGGAGTCGGCTATTCAATCGGCAATCGGAGTCACGATCTACTCCGCGCTGGTTTATTCGCAGAGGTATTAGGCGATGAGAAAAGCTGCCTGGGCATTGCTTCTGCTCTTCGCCTTCACGATTCCATGGGAGTACTCGTTGGATCTGGGCGTGCCGATTGGCAATGTATCCCGGATCGCAGGGTTGCTCCTGCTGCTGGCGGCTATTCCGGCGGTTCTTCAGGCGGGCCGTGTGCGCACCCCCGGTCCTGTGCAATGGATGGTGCTGGCTTTCTATCTCTGGTTCTGCTGCTCCTATTTCTGGACCATCGAACCAGTTGCGACGCTGGTCATGATGCGCGCCTACTTCCAGGTGATGATGGTCGTCTGGATGGTGTGGGAGTTTGCTGAGAGTCCGCGCGATCTGCGCTCTTTGCTGCGTGCCTATGTTGCCGGTTCGTGGGTGCTGGCCGCGCTTACGCTCGCGAATTTTGCTTCGCCCGAGGCAATTGCCGCAGGGCAGATCCGCTTTGCCGCGTACGGACAAGACCCCAACGACGTGGCGCGGTTTCTCGATCTTGGATTTCCGCTGGCAGCGCTGCTATTGAACAGCGAGTCTCGCTGGCCTGCACGCCTGCTGGCCTTGGGCTACCTGCCGCTCGGCCTGGTTGCGGTCGTCCTCACGGCTTCCAGGGGAGGATTGCTGGCCGCAGTGGTTGCGCTGGCAGGTTGCGGCATTCTGCTCTCTCGCAGTCACCCGCGGACAGTGCTTGCCGGAATCTTCGCGCTGCCGGTGCTGGCGGCGGTCCTCTGGTTCAAAATCCCTCATGAGATGTTCGAACGCCTGGCCACTATTCCAGAACAACTTATGCACGGAGGCTTAAACCAACGGTTGAGCATTTGGACAGCGGGCTGGCACGCCTTTGTTCAGGCACCGCTGCTGGGCACCGGGGCGGGCTCGTTTGTCAGCGCTGCGGGATTGTCGCCCATCGATACCGCGCACAACACGGTTCTCGCCATTCTAGTCAGCGGCGGCCTTTGCGCTCTGTTTCTGGCTGTAGCCATCCTTGTGTTGGCTGCGCGGTCGACCCTCCAAACCCATGGCCCTCTGCAACTGGCCCTGGGTACAGCTCTGCTGGTTTGGGCCGTCACAGCGATGGCTTCTACGGTAGAGGATAGCCGCACGACGTGGCTGCTGATTGCCTTGATCGCGCTGGCGGGACGGCTTGCCGTCGAAGAGCCGGAAGAACTGGCAGAGTGCTTCCCAGACCCTGCCCGGACGGTCGGGTTCGAGGCGACCTCGGAGCAGACTGCGTAAGATTGCGGATTCATTACCCCTGCCGCTAACCATGGCCACCATCTCCCAAATCGCAGTGCTGTTCAAAGGCGGCAGCGTTAATCGTCGCATCTTCCACGCTGCGGCGTCGGTCGCGGCCGTCGGAATAGTGGTCAAGATCGTCGCCACGTTCAAGGAGATTGCGGTTGCCGGCATCTATGGACGCTCCGACGCCATGGATGCTTTTCTTGCCGCGGCGCTGATTCCCAGCCTGCTGATCAACCTGATCTCCGAGTAGATGAACCAGGTGCTGGTGCCCACGCTGATCCGGGTGAGGGAACAGGAGGGTCACGATCGCGCACAGCAGCTTTTGTCGAGCTCGATGCTGTGGATGTGTTTGCTGCTGGTGGCAGCGTCTGCCGCGATGGCGCTCACAGCGCACGGATTCTTTCCGCTGATTGCTTCGCATTTTCCGCAGGCCAAACTGGAACTCGCAATACAGATTTTTTATGCGCTGCTGCCGGTGGTGCTGATTACAGGAATCGCCACCAACTGCACCGCCGTCCTGAATACCTTTGACCGCTTTGCGCTGCCGGCGCTGGCTCCGGTTGTGATTTCAGTGTCGATCATTCTGGGTGCATTGCTGCTGGGTGGCCGCTTCGGCATTTGGGCCATGGTCTACGGCACGCTGGCCGGTTCGCTGATTCATGCGGCGATTGTGGCATGGATGATGGACTCGCATGGATACCGCTTCCGCCTGCGCTGGTATGGAATGACGGAAGCTGCTCGCGAGGTAGGCCACCAGCACGGGCCGGTATTGCTGAGCGGCGTTGTCGCGTCGGGCGGCCTGCTGGTGGATCAATCGATGGCCGCGATGCTGCCCGCGGGGAGCGTTTCAGCATTGGTGTATGCCAACTGCTTTGTGAGCGTGGTGCTTACGCTGCTGGCTGGCGCGGTTTCAACGGCGGTGGTGCCGTATTTATCCAGCATGATCGCTCATCGGGATTGGTCAGGCTGCCGCCAAACCCTGCGAACGTGGGCCTGCCTCACCGCGCTGGTCTCCGCACCAATTGCAATGCTGTTGATTGCCGGTGCGAACATGTTGATTCGCATTACTTTTCAACACGGCGCGTTCGGGCCGGGCGATACGGCAGTCGTTACAAAGGTGTTGGTGATGTACGCGATTCAGATTCCGTTCTTTGTTTGCAGCAGGGTTTTTTATCGCTTCATCGTCGCTATGCGGCGCACGGACCTGATTCTTTATTGCGGCACAATCAATCTCGGCCTGGATCTGATTCTAAATCTGATTCTGATGCGATGGTTCGGTGTCGCCGGAATTGCGCTAGCTACTTCTCTGTGGACCGTCAGCACATTCTTCTTTTTCTGGTACTGGAGCAGGAGGCTGCTCGCTCAAGCCTCCCACGCTGGGGCGGCTGCATGATTCCCAAACCGGCTCAATACATTCTTCGCGGCGACGATTTATGCCCCTCCGCTTCGAAGCCGCGCTGGCAGCGCCTTCTCAGCCTGATCGAGGAGTTCAAAGTCCAGCCGATTCTCG
Source organism: Acidobacteriaceae bacterium (assembly GCA_003133425.1). The sequence goes on along the minus strand of PKXI01000236.1, from coordinate 12,332 downwards.
CCATCGTTCCCGACAATCGGGACCCAGGCCTGGAGCTTTCGCCGCCTGATCCAGAATTCTGGAAGCGAATGCGCGACCAGGAGTCCGCCGGCGCCTGCATCGGCTTGCACGGCTACCGGCATCTCTCAAACAGCCGGGGCCGCAGCCTGTTGGCACTTCATCGGATGTCGGAGTTCGCGGGCGTTCCCATGGAGACTCAGCGCCAATGGATTCATGCCGGGATGGAGATTCTTCGTGGCCACGGACTGAACCCGCGAATCTGGGTTGCGCCTCGCCATGGATTTGACGTGCAAACTTTGCGTGCACTCCGGCTGGGGGGAATCAATGTACTGTCAGACGGCTTTGCGCGCGTCCCGTTTAACCGCGGAGGCGTGACATGGATTCCTCAACAGCTTTGGGAGCCGGTGGAGAAGCCGAATGGCCTTTGGACAATTTGCGTACATCCCAATACCGCTGAAGATTCGTTGGTAGTTCGATTGCGCGCGTTTCTGCGCGATCATGCCGCGCAATTCACTTCAGTGGAGAGAGTTTTGACCGAGTTGCGGCCCGCAACACTGAGCCCGGCTGAACGGCTTCTTGAAGCGCTGGCGCTGTGGCGCGTTCACGGCGTTCAGGTCAGAAAGCGGCTCGATCGCAAGATCCGAAAGACTCGAGCTGTCTAAGCGTCTTTGTACCTGCTGACGTACTGGTTCATCCCTCCGTGGGCGGGCTCGGCAGGTAAGGTCTAGATTGGCAGCGGATCGTGCATCCCATGGCTGGGTTGATAGTTGCGCCGAAGCAACTTCGCATAAAGTCTCTCCCAGCGGTCAAGCATGGTCTCCAGGCTGTATCGCTCCGCCACATGCAGGCGGGCCAGGTTGCCCATGCTGTGGCGTTCCTCCGGTGTAGATTGCATCGTGGCGGTCATTGCACTGGCCAGCGCGGCAGGTGCGCCGCATGGAGCCAGCCTGCCGGTGCGGCCCTGCACGATCACATCGCGCGAGCCAGGAACATCGGTGGCAACAGAGGGTAGGGCGCAAGCCCCGGCTTCGAGCAGGCTCATGGGCAGCCCTTCCCATCGGGAAGAGAGAACGAAGCCGTCCGCGGCGCGCATCCAAGGCTTCACATCCGGTTGAAAGCCAAGAAAGCGAACGCGGCGCTCCAGTCCGAGATCCGCTGAGAGCTGGCACAGTTCGCTATGCTGAGGGCCTTCGCCCGCGATGATCAGCCGGCCCGGTTCGGGGATCTTGGCGAAGGCATGGAGGAGAGTGGGATAGTCCTTTACGGCTTCCAGGCGGCCGGCGGCAAGCCACAGGAACTCGTCTTTGAGGCCGAGCTCTTGCCGCGCCGAAGCCCGGACACGCGCATCCGGGTGGAAATCCTCGACGTCTACCCCGTTTGGCAGTATTGAGAGATTGTCCGGGTCCACCATCCTGGCTGCGAAATGAGCGTCGGCAACCGACTGGCTTACAGCCGTAACCTGGTCTGGAAACCAAATGCTGGACCGATAGCCGAGACGACGGGCCAACTTGCCGGTGGACGAACTGTGCAGGGTGTCCACCAGGACCCGCACCGGCGTGCTGAGCCGCGACCAGCGTGCCAGCCACGCTGCGTGGGCAAGGTGCGTGTGGACTACCTGTGGTTTCTCCCGGTTGAGCCAGCGGTTGTAACGAATCCATCCGCGCGGATCGGCCAGTCCTTTGCGCATTTCCAGGCACAGGAACTCGACTCCAGCGGCATTCAACTCGGCGGCTGCCCGGCTGCCGACACTGGATAGAGCCACGACGCTGACGCGCCAGTCGCGCCGGCGCAGTCCTTTGGCGAGCAGCATTACCTGCCGCTCCGCGCCGCCGATCCGGTCAAGGCCGGGAATAACCAGTGCGACGTGGCTCATCGCTTTCCCTCCGCGAAGGTCGAGTCGATCAACTGTTCATAGGCCTCGATGGCGTGCTCAAACGCAAACTCCCCGGCAAATTTCTGCTCGAGGAGATCAGTCCTGATGAATTCAATTTGATTGCATCGGCGGTCGTTGCGGCGGAGACTCGATGCCGGCCTCATGGAATCCTGGCTGGCACGCGGTGAGTAGTAGGCGAGCAATGGACGCGTGAAACTGCGTAGAAAGTCTGCAAATGCATCATTCAAGCAACGGTCGTGCAAGGGCCCCTCCAGCAATCGCTGTCGCCTCCCGAGCCAATGCTGGCATCGGTGACGTTCGGAGAAAACGCGCTCGACGGTATCGAAAAGCCGTGCAGACTGAAAAATATGCCGTTTCACGATCTAAACAGGCGAGTCTGCTGCTCCGTCTGAGCCGTTCCCCTGGTGACAACGCGGAAAGAGACCCCGGGTTACGAGGGCTTCCGCTGGAGATAAAAGGATCAGTACTTGCAGGAAACAACTTTGGCGAAAAAATGTCAAGGGGTTAAATCACATGAGGAAAAATCAGCACTCGGTTGCCTCCGGGGCGAACATTTTGAAAACCCGCCATCGAGACCGTCATTTCCCTTGATTGAGAGGTAGATTTGGCTCAAAAACCGGGACAATTCAAAGCAAATTCGGGCGTGGACTGAATGTGTCGGCCCTTGTAGCATCGACGGCATGAGAAAAAAGCAATCGGGTGATTCAAGCTCTCAGAAGAAGGGGAACGGCACTCCCAAGACCATCGACGAATACTTTGCAACTGTCGCGGAACCTGCACGCAGTATCCTCACCCGGATGCGCGCGGCAATTCGCTCTGCTTTGCCGCTGGAGGCAACCGAGACCATCAGCTACAGCATGCCCGCATTCAAAACCAAAAAAGTTCTTGTCTGGTTCGCCGCATTCAAGGACCACTGCAGCTTGTTCCCCACCGCTGCGGTAATTGAAGCGTTCAAGGACGAACTCAAGGGTTTCTCCACCTCCAAAGGGACTGTCCATTTCCCCACCGACAAGCCGCTACCAACGGCGCTCATCAAGAAGCTGGTGAAGGCGCGAGTAGAGCAAAGCGAGAGCAAGGGCCAGCGCTGAGCGGATTTCCTGCGGACTTTTCACGCGCGCGTTTGATGAGTTGTCGCGTTGAACGGCGATCGGGAAACGCGATATTGAAAGCGCACGCAGGATTGGGGGAACACGGCCATGAAGTGCTGTGGAACGCAATTAAACCGGCGCGAATTTGTGGGGCGCGTTGGCCTGGGAGTTGCCGCTCTCGGCGCTTTGCAGGGGAAGAACGCATTTGCGGTTGGCAGCCGCGTTTTGGGCGCGAACGACCGCATACGGATCGGGCACCCGAGTTTCGCGTTATGAACGGGTGTGCATAAACTGCTGCCGCGGATGGAGAACCTGCAACGCCGAGTCAAGCGAATCAGCGAGCGCGGCGGCGGAGATCTCTGTTGCGAGCCAGGCGCCGGGACGGTGGCGGAGCAAGTCCACAACCCCTCCCGAGGAGGGCAGGGCCACAATGGGCAGTCCCGCGGCGGCAGCCTCCAAAAGAGAATTGGGCATGCCCTCGTGGCGGGACGAGAGCACAAAAAGCGTAGCGCCGGGAAAACATGCGTAAGGCTGCTCGAGGTGGCCGGCAAAGTTGACTGCCCGTTCGAGCCCGAGCGAGCGGCACTGGGCTTTCAGCGACGCTTCCTCCGCTCCGGCGCCGGCGATAAGCAGGTCGGCGTGCGGAAACTGGTGCTGCACACAAACGAACGCCTGCAGCAACAAGTCAAATCCCTTTTCCCGCGAGAGCCTTCCCACTGCCAGCAGATGGGGACCGGGCCCCGTCCACTGATCGGGGCCGTTTCTTGCTGCCCAGATGCCGGCGAAATCGATCGGATTAGGCAAAACCGCAATCTGCTGCGCCCCCAGTTCAAGCTCGCCGGCCATATCCACCGCCATGGCGCGCGACTGGCAAATCACCCGATCCGCACGGCGGTAGAGCAGCCGGTAGAGCAGCCGTGTATAGCGTGGCACTTGTCCATCGGCCAACGCGGAAGAGACAGTTCCGTTTTGCCGCACCAGCACCCGCGTCGACTTCGGGAAAAATGGCCGCAGCATCAGGACAAGAAAATTGAGATGCGCCATCCCGGACAAGATCACGTCTGGTTTGAGCCGCCGCACCAGGCGGAGCAAACGAAAAGCTCCCGAACGTACCCTTGAAGCGCTCAAATTGTGAACCGTGACCCAGGGCGGCAGACGGGGGGACGCGGCATTGGAACGCGTTACCAGTCCCAGGTGCACTTCATATTTGTCGCGAGACAGGCCCCGCGCCAGCAGAGCGGTAACCTGCTCCGCACCGCCGCCGCCCAGATGCGGGATCAGCAAGAGAACCCTGAGACGCTGCGCCATGGGTTTTTCTTAAGGAAAGCTGATTCTTGCCCGGGCTTACCTTTATTTACAGTGTCCTGCATCACGTGCCTTCCTGGACCTATGAATGGTACAGTGACCCAATCTCCTTCCAATGCTTGGAGAAACTTCAAAGGGGCTGGGGCTTGCCAATGTCGGCATCTGCGGTGTGTCATCCCGTTGCTGATTTGCCGGCTCTTTCAAACAAGTCACATTCCATTGTGGTGGGAGTCACCAGTTCCCACACCTGTGTGGTTCTGCGGGGGCGCTTGCGCGCATTGCGCGAGGCGGGCTTTCAGGTCACGCTGGTTGCGAGTCCGGGGGAACTGCTCGACAGCACCGCGGCGAGTGAAGGCGTGGAGTCAATTGCGATTTCCATGCAGCGGCAGATTGCGCCGATCGCGGATCTGGTTTCTCTGTTTCGCCTTTGGCGGCTCATGCGCAGGCTCAAGCCGGACATGGTGGAGTTCAGCACTCCCAAAGCAGGGCTGTTGGGAACAATGGCCGCCTGGTTGTGCGGTGTGCCGCGGCGCGTGTACATGCTGCGTGGACTCAAGCTGGAAACCACAACCGGATTCAAGCGCCGCATTCTGTTGTGGGCGGAGCGGCTGGCCGCTGCCGGCGCACATGTTGTGCTGTGCAACAGCAACAGTCTGCGTACCGAAGCGCTGGCGCTGGGTGTCGCGCCTGCGGCCAAACTACTGTTGCTGGGAGATGGCAGCAGCAACGGCGTGGACATGGATCGATACTCGCCGGGTGCAAGCAACGTGCGCGAACGGTACGGTCTGCCGCAAGATGCACATGTTGTAGGTTTCGTCGGGCGATTGACGCGCGACAAGGGTCTGCCGGAATTGATTGAGGCCTTCGACGCCATACTGCGAGCGGAGCCAATGGCTCACCTGCTGCTGGTGGGTTGGTACGATGCCTCGGAAGATTCGCTTGACGACGATGTGCGCGGCCGCATTGAGAGCCATTCGCGTATTCACATCACCGGCTTTGTAAACGGCACGGCGCCCTTTTACCGCGCTATGGACGTGATGGTGCTGCCCACATGGCGCGAGGGATTTCCCAACGTCGTGTTGGAGGCCGCCGCAACGGGGATTCCTGTTGTCACAAAGCAATCCACGGGCTCCCGTGATTCAGTTGTGCCTGAGGTGACTGGACTGCTGATTCCGCCTGGCTATCCGGAGGCGATCAGCGAGGCCGTGCTCAAGTTGCTGCGTGACCCGGAACGCCGTAAGCGTATGGGGCATGCCGCACGCGCATGGGTTCTGGAGCACTTTATTGATGAACAGGTGCTGGGGCGGACCGCAAATTATTACAAAAGCCTGCTGCCGCTGCCCGCCTCAGGGGAGACAAGCCAGGAAGTCTATTGAGTGTCGGGCTCCGCGGGGAAAAGCTCCGGCTGCTCTTTTGCCTGGCTCGCGGCGGCGGCGCGGCGGCGGCCTGAGACACCGATTAGGCTCACCACTTCCAATGTTTGGATGGCATGCCGAGGCAAGTAAATGCGCTGCGTATTCGAGCGCGTGTCGGGCGGAATGAGCAGCAGGCCAGCGCCCTCCACCAGCGACCGGTCGTTGGCCGCCAGACCCTCCAACTCCTCGCCGTCGGTGAGCGTCATGCGCAGCCAGAGTCCCGCGGTCCGCGGACGGATCGTGAAGCGCTTTTGCAGGAGACGCTCCGGGTTGGCCTGGTCACTTGCCTGGGTGGGGAAGTCGCGCACATAGCAGACCCACTTCACCTGCTCCCAGCCGATTCTGAGCACCTTGCCGGTGAGGTCCAGAATCTCGAGTTCAGCGGGATTCTGGCTGAACCCGGCACCAGCGTATCCGGCGCACCAGTCCCTGGAAAACTTGCGCACAATCACAGGCTTTCGAACGGAGGCCATTGATCTGGATTGTCGCACGTGTGAGGTTTACGCTGCGAACAGGGTGCAAGACGCTCTAGCCAAACAGGTTCAGTTGTGTTAATGTACTGGTTTGCCATCTCTGCTGATTTTCTCCCTAACAGTAACAACATGAAGTACTTGGCAGCGGCTTGAGACGGCGGAAGCAGGTAACCGGATGCCCGACTACATCTACCTTTTGGAAAACCGGCTGTCAGCCGATCAACGGCATGCGCTGAGCCAATTGCGCGAGGCAGCTCGTGAAGCTGGAACCATCCTGTTTTTGACCGGCGACGCGGTGCGCGACCTTACCAGTGGCCACGCCGTCCGCAGTCTAGAGATTGCAGTCCACGGAAATGCGCTCAAGTTGAAGAAAGCAATAGAGAAACTTGGCGGAAAAGTCTGGGGCGAGCACGAGCCTTCTCAAAGCCTTTATCTATGTTTTCCCGGCACTGTCCGAGTCGATCTGATCAGTACCCACAGCGTCACCTATCCCAAGCCGGGAAAGCCGGTTTACCATCCCGCATCGATCCAGGAAGACCTTCGGCGCCGCGATTTTACCGTCAACGCCATGGCAATCTCCCTCAATGAAGGCTCGTTCGGGCTGTTCATGGACCCCCTCAACGGGGCTGCGGATATCGAAGCCCGCACGCTGCGGCTGGTTTCAAATTACGGCTTCATCGAGGACCCATCGCTCCTGATTCGAGCCACCCGGTACCGCGCACGGCTGGGCTGGGAACTGGACCTGAAGACCCGGACACGCTACGACAACGCCAAGGCCGAGGGGGTCATTGAGTTCCTCTCCGAGCACGCCATCAGCCAGGAACTGGAACAGATTGGCCACGAGGAAGAAGGGCTGACTGTGTTGCGGGCGTTGGAAGACGAAGGCTGGATGATATCCCTGTTCCCGGCCTGGACAAGCGCCAGAGCAGACGAGGAAAAGCTGAAGGCACTGCACGAGTTGGCTGTTGAACTGCAGATGCAGGGCGTCCACCCCGACATGTCGGCGGCGCAGATGCAGTTGCTCACAGCGAAGCTGCCCTCCAAGGATTTGGCGGCGTTGAAGAAGTCTCTGTTGCGCCCGGGATTCGTTCAGGAGTGGGACAGTCTGGAGGCGCTTGCAGCAGGTTTCCAAAAGGTGCTGCTGTCCAAGGAGAATGCCACGGCTTCAGCCGGGTACAAGCTGTTCACCACCTACGACCCCGAGGCGGTACTCTGGCTTGGATTCACCAGCAAGAACGCGGCCGTACAAGAGCGCTTCAGACTATTCCTGAAAGTCTGGCCTGATGCCCGCCAGGGAATTCCGCACGCGCTGATGCAGGAGATGCGCATTACTCCAGAGCTGGCGACCTACGGCCAGATTGTGCATGCGGTGTTCCTCGAATTGATCGACGGCCGGTTGACCACGCCGGAGGAGATGCGCGCCTTTTTTGAGCCGCATTCTCCGCCCGCGCCGCCACCGCAGGTGACCATCAAACGGCCACGCGTCAAACGCGGCGCCGAAAAAGTGAAAGAGCGGTCCTTTGATGACGACGATGAGGCAGAAGCGAGCCTCGTTGGAGACGATGACCTCGACGATATCGGTGGCGACGAGGACGAGATCGATCTGGGCCTGCCAATTCCGAAGGGCGACCTCAGCGTGGATGGTCTCGACGATGGTGAGTCTGCCGAAGATGACCTGGAAGGCGATGAGGACGAGGAGCCGGTTCACCCACCCAAATCCTCTGGCAAGAAATCTGCCTCTCACGCAGCGGCAATGAAGGGTGCGAAGCCGACGTCCGCTCCTGCAAAGGCAGAGAAGTCCGCCGCCGACCGCATTGCAGAAAAGCTTGCGAAAGCAGAAAAGCCGCTGCCGCCTGCGCCGAAGTCAGTGCCAGCGGCCAAGCCAGCCGCGAAGCCGCCTGCACCGGTTGCCAAGGCGAAGCCCGTTCCGCCTTCTGTAAAAGCGAAACCAGCGCCTGCCGCAAACAAGGCCATGCCTGCCGTAGCGCCCAAGGCAGGGAAGGCAGTCAAGCCGCCAGCCAAACCTCCGGCCAAGCCTGTAGCAAAAGCTCCGGCGAAGCCTGCGGCAAAGGCTCCATCCAAGAGCGCAGCCAAGACTCCGGCGAAAGCGCCTGCAAAGGCTCCGGTAAAGGCCAAGGTGCATCAAGCGGCAAAGCCGTCCAAGCCGGCCGCAAAGAAGCCCGCTCCGAAACCAGCAAAGAAGCGCTAGCTGCCTTCACGTGAAAAGCTTCAGCGGAGAACTGAATCGCGCGCCACAATCAGGTCCCGCATAGTCGGGCAGAGCAGGTTCCGGCCAAAGATGCCGTGTGCCTGCCGGGGACATTTTTGTCAGGTTGTAAGGGGCATGCTATCCGTTTAAAATTCAAGACCTTTGGGAGAAGGTCATGACTCTGGTTACAGGGAAGCGGAGTGTTCCCAGCCTGATCTGGATGGTGGCCGCCGTAATCGTTGCAAGCCTGTTTTCTGTTCTGGAATCGCCGGCGCAAAGCGCGCCATCGTGGCCTCCGCAATCGGATCAATTCCGTTTTCACATGATCGGGAACGCGCATATCGATCCGGTTTGGCTTTGGCCGTGGTCCGAGGGCGTTTCAGTAGTGCACAGCACCTTCCGCTCGGCGCTCGATCGCATGAATGAGGATCCCGATGTCGCTATGACTACAAGTTCATCGCAGTTCTACGAGTGGGTCGCGGAGAACGATCCCGCCATGCTTGCGGAAATCAGGAAGCGCGTTGATGAAGGGCGATGGGATCTGGTGGGCGGTTGGTGGATCGAGCCTGATGTCAATATCCCCAACGGCGAATCGCTGGCACGCCAGGGACTCTATGGGCAGAAAACGCTGAAAAATCTGTTCGGCAGGACTGCTAAGGTTGGCTACAATCCCGACTCGTTCGGTCACCCGGGAAGCCTGCCGCAGATTCTGAAGCTCGAGGGCATGGAAGATTATGTCTTCATGCGGCCGGGAGTGAACGAAAAGAAAGTGCCCGGCAATCTGTTTTGGTGGCAGGGCATCGATGGATCACGCGTTCTGGACTACCGCATTCCCATCTCCTACAACGATGGGAGTGTTTCAATCGAGCCACAGATGCGAAGGACCATGGAAGAGCTGACACCGCAGCCGCTTCGTGACGCAATGGAGTTCTTCGGCATCGGCGACCACGGCGGCGGTCCTACCAAGGCGAACATGGCCTCCATTCGGAAGATTCAATCGGAGCCCGGAGCGCCGAAGATTCTTTACAGCACGCCCGACCGTTACTTCGCTGAGATTCGTCAGTCGCATGGCGCGGATATTCCAGTTTTGAGCGACGACCTGCAGCACCACTCGGTCGGTTGTTACACGGCGGAGTCGTCGATAAAGAAGGGCAACCGCGAGGCTGAGGCAGCGTTGGTCACAGCGGAGAAGCTGTCGGCTGTGGGTTCCTTCGCATGGGGAGCACATTACCCGAAGGATGAGTTCACGGCCGCATGGAAGCGCGTGCTTTTCCTGCAGTTCCACGATAGCCTGGCCGGAACCGCCCTGCCCGAGCACTACAAGACAGCGCACGAAGGCCAGGGGCGCGCGATCGACGTGGCACAGCAGGCTATGTATCTTAGCGCGCAAAGACTGGCCTGGCAGGTGCCCGCAGTGGACCCGGCGTCCAATTACCTTTTCGTCTTCAACCCGCACGCCTGGAGCTCGACCCAGAACATCGAGTACGACCTGGGATTGAGCGACAAGGATTCCTATCAAGTGGAAGATGAAGAGGGCGCACCGGTGCGATTCCAGTGGGTGCAGGCCACAACCGCGGCGCAGAGCAGGCGCAGGATAGTGGCGCAGGTGAGCCTGCCTCCATTCGGTTACCGGCAGATTCGCATCCGAAGAGCGACTGCGGCAAGCTCGACACCAGAAAACTCTCTCAAGGCGGAATCAAACGTCCTCGAAAACGCGAACCTTCGTGTGACCTTCTCGCCGGAAGGAACCATCGGCATCTTCGATAAAGCGTCCGGCCGAGAAGTCTTTCGAGGCGGGCAAACAGGCGCTCGCGCCGTCGTCTTCAGCGACAAGAACGACACATGGGCTCACAACCTGGTCGCTTACACCGACGAGATAGGCGCATTCAAACTAGACAGCATCAAGCTGGTCGAGAGCGGTCCGCTGCGTGCGCGCATCCGCGTCCATTCTGTTTATGGAAACTCCTCGCTCACCATCGACTGGATTCTTTATGCAGGCAGCGGCAGGCTCGAAGCCCGCGTTGCGCTCGATTGGCACGAGCACATGAAGATGCTCAAGTTCTCCTTTCCCGTCGATGTTGAGGCGCCCAAGGCAACCTACGAAATCGCCTACGGCGCCATGGAGCGCGCCACCAAAGGCGAAGAAGATCCCGGGCAGCGGTGGGTCGACGTGAGCGGGACAGGAGACTCCTACGGTCTCGCCGTCATCAACGATGCCAAGTACGGCTATAGCGTGAACGGAAGCGACCTGCGCGTCTCCGTCGCGCGCGGCGCCGTCTATGCAAACCACATGCCGCAGAAAATCGATCCGGATATCGACTATCAATGGCAGGATCAGGGTCTGCAAACCTTCCGCATGGTTCTTGTGCCCCACTCCGGATTCTGGCCGGACGCGGGAGTGGTGCGCATCGCAGAGGAACTTGTCGCGCCGGCGCTGGTCCTTTACCAGGGAATTCATCCGGGAACGCGGCCGCAATCGCAATCCTTTGTCTCCGTCGATGTGCCGGACGTAGTGATATCGGCCATCAAGATGGCCGAGGAGGGCGACGCTTTGATCGTCCGTCTCTATGAGACCGACGGTGTGGATACTACTGCTACACTCGATCTGCACTTCGCAAATTCGCGCTGGAAGGGGAAGCTGCACCCATTCGAAATCAAGACGCTGCGCATCGATCCACATTCCCTCAAGCTAGAAGAGGTCAATATTCTGGAATACTAGCCCGGGATCAAACAGGGGCGGCCAGCGTCCGCCTTAGGTATCTGAAGCGACAGAACGAAGCGAAGGGAATTGATCCCATGGAAACAGGCAAGGTCTGGATCGGTGTGGACATTGGCGGAACGAAAACCGCCGTGGTGCTTTCGTCCGAGCCGCCAGCAATGCTTGCGCGCATTGAGTTCGCCACGTTGCCTGGCCAAGGCCCTGACCGCGCAATCGATCTGATCAAGCAGTCCATTCACTCGCTGATCAAATCATCGGGCATCGACAAATCTTCTCTCGGCGACATCGGCGTCAGTTGCGGAGGCCCGCTTGATCAGGCAGCCGGCGTGATTCAGGCGCCACCAAACCTGTCAACATGGGTTGAGGTGCCCATCACATCCATACTCCGAGAGGAGTTCGGGCTCGCTTGCAGAATGGAAAATGACGCCAACGCCGGAGCGGTAGCCGAGCATCGATTCGGCGCAGGGCAGGGAACTCGCCACATGATCTTCCTGACCATGGGTACAGGTTTCGGCGCGGGCGTGATTACTGACGGCCATCTATTGAGCGGAGCATCGGGCCAGGCCGGCGAGATTGGCCATGTTCGTCTCACCTCCTCTGGGCCAGTGGGATACAACAAGGCTGGCTCTGTCGAAGGATGGGTCAGCGGCGGAGGAATGGCGCAAGTGGCTCGTCAGGAAGTTGAGTCGGCAATCAGGAACAGAAGAAACACTGCACTGGCCGCGAAGCTCCACGACAATGGACTCCTGACAGCCAGGGACGTTGCGGACGCGGCAAAGCAAGGAGACGAACTGGCCCGGCGAATTATCCGTGACACCGGGAGTCGTTTGGGCGAGGCGCTGGCGATTCTGGTTGACCTGTTCAATCCGGAGCGAATCGTCATTGGAGGCCTTGCCATGCGCTTGGGCGAGAGCCTGCTGGCGCCGGCGCGACAGGTGATGCAGCGTGAGGCGCTACCCGCGTCCGCAAAGCTCTGCCAGGTTATCCCAGCCGCACTAGGAGAGCAGATCGGCGACGTTGCGGCGATCTGCATAGCAATGGGAATTTAACTGGAATTGGAGACACGCGTCGGTGCATCACTCAACAGCTTGTCAGGCCAAATTCTCTTCAAGCATCGCGCCTTTCATTTATGTAACTCAGTTGCGAGCGGGATCGTACGCCGTCGCTGCTTCCAAAACGCGCTTCTGATAATCGACCTGACGAAGCCTTAGCCGAAGTTCGTCGCGAAA
>PKXI01000096.1 GCA_003133425.1 Acidobacteriaceae bacterium | reverse complement strand
ACAGTCTCTACCAGTTCGCCAAAATGTCGTCATTGCTCACAAAGACCAACGTCATCCCTGCCCGCCGTCTGTCCGGACCTGTTCGCGAAAGGCAGTTTCGTGGCCGGATCGCATTTTGGCTAGGGATAGCTCCTCGGATGAGAGGAACAGCCCAAGTTGTTTTCCGCCGGAATTGGCTCAGCTACTTCTGGGGGTTCGACGTTCCAGCCAGATTATTTTCACTAGCCGGGGTCTGTGGTGTGGCACCCTGGCCAGGTTGGGTCGGAGCCGGCTGCGTTTGCAACTGGGCGGAAGGAGCGCTTTGCTCCACGCCGATGGCTGCGCCTGAGACCACTAACTCAACACGCCGGTTCTTCGCTCTTCCCTGATTCGTCGAGTTATCGGCGATGGGGTCGTTCTTGCCCAGGCCTCTTGCCGTGACGTTGGCATCCACAACACTCTGCGATACAAGATAGTCGCGAACACCGTCCGCGCGCTCCTCGGATAACTTCTGGTTATACTCATCGGATCCGATGTTATCTGTGTGTCCCTCCACCTGGAGCTTCAAGTCAGGGTAGGCAAGCAGGATCCCCGAAACCTTGGCCAGCTTTTCGCGAGCCTCGGGCTTCAATGTGTATTTGTTGAAGTCAAAGAGCACGTCGGACATATTCACAATCAAGCCACGCGCCGTTTCAGTGGTCTGCAGCACCTGATTCAACTGCTGCCGCAGCCGTTCGCGGGCCTGGTCTGCCTGTTGAGCGGCTTGCTGCGCGCTCAACTCGGCCTGATGCTGCGCTTCGCGTGCCTTCTCTGCTCGAGCCTGGGCTTCAGCTGCCGCGGCGTCTGCAGCAGCTCGTGCGGCGGCTTGCTGCTCGGCTGCCGCCTGAGACTGCTGGGCTGCCAATTGGGCCTGCTGTGCGGCTGCCTGCGACTGCTGTGCCTGCTGCTCCGCATCTAACCGAGCCTGTTGCGCCGCAGCGTCGTCCTCTGCCTTGATCTTGCGAATGGTGATGATGCGCGCGTCTTCAGCCGACTGCACAGCCTCACGAGCGAACGTGATGGTTTCCTTGCGGTCCCGCCTGTGCGTGTCGATATCTTCCGCGTTCTGCAATGCGGTTTTGGCCGTAGTCATCGTATCCGCGGCGTATTTGTCCGCTCCAGCGGCCACGGCGATCTCGACCGCCATCTGAGCTTCGTAAAGCTCCAGAGGCGAACGCTCATCGCGAGTGATGGGGTTAAGCACCGTGTGGCGTCCGGCTGTTTCCTCATAAGCTCCGCGAGGCAACAGGGAATAGTGGGCATTCACCTGCTCGATGACTCCTTGCGTGCGGTCGTCAACGATGTTTTGCATCACCACTACGTCGCTCGGCATGGTCACGGCAAAGTAAGGCTCGGCAGTTACAATCAAGCCGAAGGCCTGCAGGTTGGTTGTAACTGTAATCTGATTCTTGTCTTTGGAACCGGTGGGAAGCACTTCGCCCAGATTCACTGGTCGCCCCTCCGGTGTAATGGCCCACAGCACATACGTCAGATACTCGGTGCCAAAACCGTTGGCGGGGCTCAATCCCTCAAAACTGGCTTCGATGGAAGTCCTTCCCAGTCGGGCGTCCACCTTGGCGGAACCCTTGGCACCAGACAGCAGACTCGTTCCCTGAAAGCCAATTTTTGTGGAGCCATTGCGATGGAAGTAGTTGATGGCGGGAATGTCGCGTCCGACCACTTGAATCCTGTAAAGGGGAACTTTGTCGCGCGTCCCTTCCTGGGTCATTGGCACGGCATTGGTTTGCATGGGCGACTGTCCGCGGGCGGTTGGGTTTGCTTCCTGCGGACTCGCCAAACCTGAAGCCGCGAGCAGCAAAATTGGGAAACAGTATAGAACTTTGCTCCTGATCATCCGGTTGTCCTCCTTCGTCTTCGTTGCGGTACGAGCCCCGGTTCCCGAGGCCTAGACTTCATGGACCCAGCCATGGAGTGACACGGTTGGCAATGCAATAGATGCCACGCGCAGCGGGCGAGTTGCAGGGCCGACGCATATAAATCACACCGCGTGGGCGAATACAGCGAAAGTGCTCTTCCGGGCCACAAACTGGACTCGTTCCAGCCGAACGAATAAGCCAATAGGCCTTCGATGCAGCAACAGGGATGCGTTTTGCGGCCCGAAATGGTCGAGATGATTTGATTTGCTATGCCAAACCGTCGCCTCGTAATCAGGGCAGTAACTGTTTGTCTCAAGTTCCGATATGCGTCGGCCCTGGGGCGAGTTGTGACCGAGTTCTGTCCTGTGCACAAGTGATATACACTGGAATTTCCGTTTTGACTTCCAGGAGTCCCGCACGATACTTGAGTTTCTGTTTTTGAAGCCCAGCTAACTGATAAAAGACTTCTGGGCGGCGGTATGTCTGTTTAGAATTGCTCATCTTGGCAGACAACTACTGCGGAACCCGGATTTTCCGCTCGCGCAGCCGATACTTCAGACACAGCTCTGACTCTTTCCCGCCTTTCTGCCGTGCTTATTTTCCAAGCTTTTCGGCTACCCCGCTGGCACCGGCAGAGCCTCAATCCGCCGCAGCATGCTTCCGAACAAGCGCCGCGTGAGATGGCTCTCCGCCAGCAAAAGCCAGTAGTAACGGGCATGCTTTACCAGCCGCCCGCCGGTCTTCACCAGCCGTTGCTGCAAGCTGGATAGCGACCACGACTTGATTCCCTTCGGCAACGCCAGCCGCCGCCACAGGTTGCCCAGGTTGTAGGCGATCACGCCCAGCCACAGCCGAAATTCGTTGGACCGGAATCGATGGCAGCTCAACCGCGTCATCTTCTGTCGCGCTGCACTTGAATCCCGGATTTGGCCCCTATATCGGGTGGTTTACCAATAAGCATGGTGACCTCGTACGCCGTGGACGCGTTGCAATTGTTAGACACCTTAGAGTGATAGTCCCAACCATCGTTATGCCCGGCGGGTGGCGCCCGCCGGGCAACGCGAAGATAGATCAACTGGCTATTCGCTGATCGCTACGCCATTAAAGGAAGAGACGCCGATGGAATTAGAGGTCGCCACAGGCGTCACCTCGGGTGCAAGCAGAACTTGGAGGAACCTGTGAATGATCGATTCGGGCCATTGTTCAACTGGAAGCAGCTCGAATCAAGGTAAGGGCTGTTGTCGCCAGTTGAAGCGCGGCATTTCTGAGGACGCGCTTAGCGGTTCTCGAGCGCCCTTTTGCGGAGCAGGTCTGCTAAATCGTCCATCTTCTCGTCAAGCATGCTCATCTTTTGCGATACTCCCTGGGTCTCAGACTCCGCGCGTCGATTCACGTCGAAATCGAGCTCGGCGCGCAGCCGATCCCTGGTGTCCTGCCGGTTCTGGCTCATCATGATGACGGGAGCCTGCACGGCGGCCAGCATGGAAAGGAAGAGATTCAGCAGGATGAATGGATAAGGATCCCAAGCCTGTCTATCGAGGAAGACATTGAGCGCTGTGTAGGAGGTGAGCAAGACGGCGAAGGCGATGATGAATGTCCATGAGCCTCCGAAGCGGGCGACGTGGTCGGCGACCCACTCGCCGGTGGTGGCTTCCTTCTCAATAAGATCATTTGGATTCCGGTTGGCGCGGCCGCGCACCAGTCCCTGGGCGGCATGGAGCTGACGGCCGAGCGTGGTGAGCAGGTCCATTCCCGCCATGGGATTCCGACAGAGCAGGATGGCAATGTCGTCCCGGGAGATTTCGAGGCACACCGTTTCTCCGATCGCGTGCGCGTTGGTCTGGTGGGGCGTCTGTTCAAGCATCGAAGCGAAACCGCAGAACTCACCGCTCCCCGGTTCGTCGACGACCACCTCCTGGTGGTCTTCGTCCACAGTGAAGACATTCACTTGGCCGGAGATGACCACATAGGCCGCGGAGCCAGGGTCGCAGGCTTTGTAGATTCGTTCGCGAGGTGCGAAGGTTCTAAGGTCGACCTGGCTTGCCAGCACGGCAGCCTCTTCATCGTCGAGCAGGGCAAAGAAAGGGGATATTTCTGAGGACTTCGGGTTGAACTGCCATGAACTGTCTCCAAATGTTTGAA
The DNA here is from genome assembly GCA_003133425.1 of Acidobacteriaceae bacterium. The sequence continues at coordinate 898 of PKXI01000096.1, read as the reverse complement.
GAAACTGATTGCTGCCATTCGCGCTAAACGCGTTACTGGGCGCCGCTTTGGCGGGAAGCGGAGACCCAGAGATCAGGGAAATCCACCGCAAACCCAATCTGGCCGCCGAACTGCGGACTGGCAACGTATCTGCCTCCGAGCAGGCCGAAACAGAGACTGAGGCCATTGCGAAGCGCGTACTGGCCGCCGGCCATGGCCTGAAGTTGACTTCTGCCCAGATTATCGCTCTCAGCATAACCGCCGTAGAGCTCGCCTCCGAGGGTGAGCCGGCTGTTGAAATCGTGAAGCATCGAGAGGCCGCCGGTGTAAACCTGGCCGCGGGTGTTTTGTAATCCGAGAACGCCGGTACTGGTGTTGCCGGCGAACAAGACTCCCAGGTTTCCCGTGATTCTGGTCTTTTCCGCTATGGACTTTTGCCCGATAAAGTTCAGCCAATAGTCGACTAACCCAGAGCCGAGCTGCTTGCGGGTGTCACCGGTGGGGAATTCCGTATAAAAACTGGCCCCAAGCGCGGGAAGCCGTGAGCCCTTGGACTCATGATGAAAGGTCCATTTGATTCCCAGGTTTGTGTCCCCCAACCCGTTGGAGGGTTGGTTTCCTGCCGTTCTCTGGATGGTCAGATATGGAACATCTACGTCGAGTTCTAGATTGTGTGGCAGGCCATAGTTGAGCTTGAAATTGGCGGTGTTTTGACGGACGTTGGGATACTGAAGCTGGAGGGCGTCGTACTCATTGAAGAACTCGAAGTGCCATTTTCCTCTTTCGGTCACCCCGGGGTCATCGGTATAGAAAGGCAGTTGAGCGTGCAGCGGCGCGCAGAAGCAGGGCACAAGGGCCAGCAGTAGCAATAGCCGAACGCGAATCGTGAAAGGCATCTGGTGACAATCAGAATAACGGC
>PKXI01000033.1 GCA_003133425.1 Acidobacteriaceae bacterium | reverse complement strand
CAGCATGTTCCGCCTATGACACGGCCGTTTTTTAGCAGATGTATTAGAAGGATTTTGAGACCGAGCGCCATAAGTGGCCAAAGCACGTGGGCATTGTGGATACGAATTTCTATTCTGCTCTCAATGTCCACAAACACAAATCCCTCGGCATGGTCGATACATGCAAGGGGATTCGCGGTTAGGAGCTAGAGTGAGTATTCATCGGCTCTTCACGCTTTGTAGGTGGTTCTCTTAAGCGGAACCTTTCATCCTGCACCGGCTCGACGACTTTAGTGTGAGTATTGTCCTCGACCGTTCTTTGCGAGCACAACGGACGCTTCGCGAATAGGTGTTTGTGTACTTCTGATTTATGCCCAAAGCTCATGATTGTCTCCAATCGCTTGCTTGTTGGTTGGTTGTGAGAGGCGCTCGTCTGGAGCAAGCCGTCATCAGCTAGAGGCGAGGAAGAGTATATGTCGTACTTCCCAATTAGACGCTTCAATCAATGAGAAAGTCCAATTTCATGTCTATCTCTATGCATGTCATCAAATCAGATATCCAAATCCGACTGAGTAAATCCCTTTGCAGCGAGTGCCTTCCTCCACTCCTCGCATCTTTCCTCGGCTTTTTTGAGCGTCGGCCACCGCTCCCACTTCGGCTCTTCCCACATGACCTGACCGTCGATTTCGCTCCATTGGGCGCGGGCCTGCTTCACGACAAAGCCGGGACGCCAAATGTCGTCAGATTCTTCGATGCAGAGTTCATAAAACTCCTGCTCTGCGAGAGGGAGGCTCTCACATTCGGGCTTCGAGAGCACCTCCTGCAACACGAGCTTTCTTTGCTGATTCGCTAACGACACGGCCTCTAGGTACCTGCGGGTCACTTCGGCGTTATGCTCCGCCTCGTTATCGCCGGGTACGTCTCCACGCCGAGACTGTTGGTTCTTCTCCATAATGCCAAGGGCTTGGGTTAGTGTTGTAGCTCAACTTCACGCAATGAGTCTTGCAGACACTGGGCCGTGTCGGATGGAAGGTCGTCCAGACCCTTCAACCACTCCAGATAGCCGCTCGTGGTTCCGGCCACTTCATCAACAGTTTTCCCACAATGCTTTCCCTTTGCGAAGAGCAGCTTTCCGCCGCGCTTTACAAACCAACGGCCTGAGTCTTCATATTGACTATCTCCACCGTTGCCGACAGCAGCCAACTCGGAAACAGTAGTGGGCAAGTCGGCATATCTTGAAAGCTGGGCTTCTAAAACTTCAACCGTGGCGCGTACGTCCGCGAGTGCAGAGTGAGCGTTTTCTATATCCTTATCGCAGAAAAATCGCAAAGCAGCCGAAAGGTCTCTTCTCTCTTTAAGATGAAATATGGTCATAGCATCGACGATATTTCGACTGGAAAAAGCTTTCACACCCGCACGCTCTAATTCACTTTGGAGCAGTGGCATGTCGAATCGTGCGATGTTGAACCCAGCAACGTCGCTATCGCGAAAGACTTCGCGAATCTCACCAAGTGAGTCACGGAACGTCGGCTTGTCCCTTACGTCCTCATCGCGTATCCCGTGTATTCGGGTAGCCTCTTCAGGTATGGCCATCTCTGGGTTGAAACGCCACTCGTACTCGCTTCGTTCTCCGTTGGGCCACAACTTGATAACGGCAAGCTCCACAATCCGGTCGATTCCCACAATCGTTCCCGTGGTCTCTAAATCAAAAAAGGCTAATGGCCGAGTGAGGGAAAGGCTGCGATGTTCAGCGCCCTGCTTGGTATGTACGTTGCTGTCGCTCTCAACGTTTAATATCGGCGGCATCAACGCCTGATTATCCGGTGTCGGCATATATTCATGACCTCAGTTGCATTGGTTAGGTTCCCGTTTTGCCTTGGAAAGCTTGCCGTCTCAAGCGCGAGGCTTTTGAGAACGGACTCCTTTGTCGTTGGGGCATTTAGCTCCTTAGCTGTTTCACCCTGTCCAGCCCGGTTCCGCACTGATGAACCAGTACGGCGCGTCCCATCTGCCATAGCCGAAAAAGTGCTCCGCCATGTTTTCGAGTTCTTGCTGACTCAGAGACATTAGGTTCTATTGCTCACCGCAACAACTCCGCGAAATGCGTGCGCATGAACGTGCTACTCGCGTCGGGTACAGTTCCCAAGAAACCAGTAGCTACGGTTTCCAGTGGAGCAAATGCCTTGGCATTTGCGACGAAGGTCACAGCGCGTCCGCTGCCGTCTTCGAGATACCATCTTGCAGGTCTCTCACGGGATACCGAAGGGCGAAGGAGGAATGGGGCTGAATCAGCCAGAATTCCGCCGTGCTTAATGTAGTCGAACCATGAGGGGCCTTGACGATTCCCAAGATGCTGAAAGAGTTTTTCTTCCCAATTTGCAAGACCTCCGTTCTGTTCGATAAGCCCAAGTTGGCGATGCATCTGACCAGCGAATATTCCACTCACCACAGCGCATTCGCGAAAATCGGAAATCGTGATTTGAACCATATTCCACAAAAGATAGCCAGCGGGGATACCTGTCTTCAGACCTGCTCGGTGTAGCTCTTCGTCAATTGCATCTGCTCCTGACCAATTCCACTCGCTGAAATCCGGTAAACTCTCGCTGTTCCGCTTCCTTTGAAAGTCGTATCTGGCATAGCTTTCAATAACGGTTCGCCGACTCACTCCTTCTTGCAAAGTCCGCATTTTGCCTCCCGATGTATCTTCGCATCAGCTTTCACAATCGTGGCGTTAAGCATTTCCTAACTCCCGCGACCATTGCCATAGGGCTCTGTCAAGTATGCGAAGAGATTTGCCATGAACGTTCGCAAGTTGACGACAAGCGTTGAGGTAGGCGACGTAGAATCCGACTGACTCCGGCCAGTTCTCCACCCCCAGTGACTGCAAGGCACGGAAGTCGAGTATCGTGTACCGTTCCGGGTTTATCGCAGTCAAAATCGCTGATGCCATCGGAATCCCAACGCCGTGCAATGCGGTCAAAACAGCAACTGCCATGGCTTCGGGCGTGGACGGTGACGACGCAAACTTGAGAGCGACCGCAATGTGCTCATCCTTGTTGTCGTCGATAAGTGCTGCTCGACGAGGGGATTTCCAATTCACGATAACCTTGAGGTTATCCAGACTATATTCGCCCGAAGCAATTCGCTTCCCGGCGAGGAGCGCATCGTTATCCTGAGCGTAACCGTACCTTTCAGCCAAGGCGTCGATTTCGTACGGGGCGAACTGGAGCACGAACTGAAGAGGTTGTCTCATGCACGATACCTGTTCTCGTTATGCCACACCAGTTGTTCCGCCGACGGCCTGAATGCAGGGTTACCCGGCAGCAGAATCGTCTTGCCTTGAAGTGCGTAGTATTCCTTGCCATTATCGAACTCGTCTTTGAGTCGGCGGCTCACTTCGACGCGATAATCGGGCGATACTGTCAGGTACCCTCGGTCAAATAACGTATGGACATCTTGCCGTAGCAATAGCCCATTCGTCGGGCTGTGACTTCCGCCTTCTGCATAGGGCCGGATGTGGGCAGCGTCGAGCACGTGCAACACGTGGGAATTGGTGAGAGCACACTGGCGCTTGTAGACATCGGTAACGACGAATCTGAACACGCCCTGTCCGAGTCGCGGCATAACCGTTTGAGGCTGGCCGAACCTTGGACCGTCATAGACCAGTTCAGGTTCCAGCGTCGGCACAGCACGCGCTTGCAACCGCAACTGCACTTCCGCCCAGAGGTGCTCCCCAATCTCCTCTTCCGTGGAGTACCCCTTGTTTCTCTGGACAGCCTTCGGCCAGTTGGGGATGGGAAACCACTCCTCGCGACTAAAGAAGAACGGGCTTTGAAGGAGAATGCAGCCGACCATGTAATCAGGTGCCGCGTTCGGTAAGACCTTCCTATATTTCTCAATCCTTATTCGCATCGTATGCTCGTCAGACGCACCGTTCTTAATCCCGAACGCCGACCACGCAAAACTGGCGGGAACAATTGAGAAATGGCTGAAGAATCCACCGCCGACGATGAAATCATTCGGGCTGTGCAATTTGAATAGCAGCGGCTCACCGGGGGAAAGAGCGCGGAAGGAGCCGGAACCACTCGGTTGCCAGAAGTTCACCTCGTCCGGGCGAAGCTCCGCCAAATAGTTAAACCAGTCCGAGTCGGTGATGGCGACGAGGAGCCGCATAAAGGTTCCATTTTCTGGGCGGACTTAACTTGATTATTGCCCAGCGGGTTAGCCCTGTCCAGAACTCCTCAGATTTCCATCAAAAGCGGAAGTTCCCGGTGAGTCAACACCTTAAGGGTTTCCGAAGTGTTGGCCCTCCGCTGGGAGCATATCGACTTCAAGGCTGGGCACCGCATCTATCAAGAAGCGGTGAAGGAAGCACTGATTGTGCTCTGGGAAGCCTCCGACCGGATTTGCGGCAAGCGGCTGAAGGCTCTGTTACCGCTGTTGGTCGAGGCCATGGAGCGACATGGGCATCTGCGGTTGCAAGATGGCGTGAAGGAGCAAGTGCTGGCGATCAGTGCAGCCACCATCGATCGGCTGCTCCGCCCTGTTCGGGAAAGGGCCTCAGGCGGGCGCAAGAAAAAATCCGTTCAACTAAACCGCGTGCGGAAAATGGTTCCGGTTCGCACCTTTGCGGATTGGGGAGGTATTGGCCCCGGTTTCATGGAAATGGATATGGTGGTTCATTGCGGAACGAAGTTGGTGGGCACCTTTGTGCACTCG
>PKXI01000434.1 GCA_003133425.1 Acidobacteriaceae bacterium | reverse complement strand
ACCAATACACTCGCCCCGATATTCATTTGGATTCAGAACAAAAGGCTGCGTGATGGATGGATCGAACTCAGCACTGTCCAGAAAGGATTTAAAAACATTTTATGTAGATTTGTTTTCGAGATGCGCGTGCCTGTAGCGAGTTGTAATTCCTTTGATAAAGACAAGAGCGAATAATTGCCAGACGCATATAATTCGAAGGCGCGCCGCGCAATGGCGGATTTTTCCGGATGAATTTCGATGGTACGTGTAGCAACGTTGTTCCGGTATCCGAAAGGGGCACGTCCGGGGTACGTACCCTCTGACGCCTTCTCTGTCATTCCCTTGATGACCTCCTCTCGTTGATTTTCCGTATAATTTCGTGCGATTGCGAGGCGAATATCATGCATTAATTTCGCTTGGGACTTCGAGTCCTTGGAAAGCCATTCATTTTCTTTCACGAAATAAATCTTTATATCCATGTCTTCGAGCGTCACAGCATCCCGAAAATTCCGATAAAGTCTGTCCGTTTTTTCTACCAATAAAATCCGGCAGGAGCGATTGCGCTTAAAATAATTCACCATTTCATTGGATTCTTTTCGCCCGGCAGCCTTTGCGGACTCGACCTCAATAAACTCGTGCGCAATTTCTAACCCCTCCTTCAACGCGGCAATGCGGAGTAGTTTGACCTGGGCTTCGATGGAGAAGCCTTCTTCACGCTGTTCACGGCTGGATACACGTGCGTAGAGGACGGCTGTACGTAAGGTCATTTCGTGCCTTTCTTCGTGCTGGCCTTTGCTGCCTGTTTTGCCCAACGGGATTGGACCGCCTTCCGGGCTTGTTCGCTTCGTTCTTCTGGACTGAGATTCGCTGCGCGTCGTGTTCCGCCAATACGCCCCTGCTCGCGGAAGAAGTCCAATGCGGCCTTAGGTAATTTGTTTGGTGCCTTCATACGTAGGGGATAAGTGTACGCTCCTTTACGGCTTTCAGCTATGCCGAAAGTTGCTTGATGACCGAGGCTTGATACGTCTCGAAGATCGTCTCGGTCGTTACCAGCGGGTCCCCGCCCGGCTGGAGAAAGGGTAGATACCGCTTTTTGTACCGCGCCGAATTCCCGTTGGAGATGCTATTCAACCAACGATTGAACTGCTGGTAGCCCATTTCTTCCTGGAGTTCGCTGAGGCGTGTCCCGGTCAACCACGTGTCGAGGCCGCATTCCTCAATAGTCGGCACGTGAGCACCGGTGCCGTTCCAAATCTCCACATTCGTAAATGGGTTGAACTCGGCCAGGCGGCCTAGCTTCCCGAAACAATCGATCTCAAACGGAATCCGATGGCCACCAAATTGTCGTTCAATTCTGGTGACGACTGAGCCTTTGGCAATACCGAATTCTGTCTCAAGCGAAAGCTCATCTGCGTCCCTGCTTCTCTTGCGTTGCATCTTCCGAAGCTGCTCGGTGTACTCGGCAACCTTGTCATATGCCCGAAGCATATTTGGGCGCTTCCCAGCGCTGATCGTCTGGACACCTTGTTTGCCGATCCTCTGCGCTTTAAGCAGTCCAATCTCATGTGCAACGCGCTTGAATTTAACTCGTAGACGACTTAAGAACCACTGGATGGGGATTCCCACCATATCCGCACAGAGATCGATGCGCATGATATCTAAGTCCGACGACGAGCATTCGATGACAGAATCAATCTGCGCTTCGATTTCACTGAAAGTTTTCTTGCCCGTATCCAAGAGCTCGAGTTTGTGTTCGCCCTCGTGGGGATCATCTTCTTTTCGCTTCAGGCTGAAATGGAGTAAAGCGTCGATTCCGATTGGCCGTAAGTCGGTGACCCATTCATACCGACCGGAACCCATTGTCCTGGAGCTATTCGCGAAGTGTCGACTTTCGGCCATGAACTCTCGAACCAGCGGGCGGAAGAGGGTCACGCGCGGGAGCCGAAGTTCGAGCTTGTCAATCATGCTCGAGTTCCAGACTCGTCAATTTGACGTGAGTTGCGGGCTATTAGGCTATTAGACAGAGCCTGCAACTCAAGGCGGCTTCGCCGCCCTGGTGGACCTCTGCCGCCGATGGGCAGGGGCCAACGATGCCGGACAATGCCGGAGAATCGCCGCACAACGCTGTATACGCGTCTCTGAGGGGCTCTTGAAGGTCTTGGAGGGGAGTAGAGGCTAGGAAGGGAATTGCGGTGCTTAAACAGGATTTGCAGAGAGGAACTGTCTGGGTGCATTTCTGGCCTCGTGGTCGGACGCCTATGGTCGAAACCAAAAAGGCGAGGGAGAAGTCCGCTGGTCGATGGCAACGACTACATGACTTGCGGTCCATGTGCCTCCTTGTCCCAGCGGTCGAGAGTTTGGAAGAACTGAATCAGGGTTGTGATTTGGGAATCGTCGAGGGCGTAAGAAGGGAATGAGTTTGTTTGAGTAGGCGGGGTAAAGGAGCCCAGCGCTTCACGCCGGGCCTGATTGGCGGGGCTCTGCCCCGAACCCCGGCCAGTTTTAGACTGAGTGCCCCACGCTTCGCGGGCCGTTGGAATCACGTTGGGGTCTGTGGCAGGAGGGAAGTAAATTGGTGGGCGAGCCGCTGGCTTTCGGCCAGCCGTCGATGGAGGTGTAGGCCGTCTCAGTCCCGGACCGGTCTGGCAAACCGACTCCCCGGATTTTGGTCCGACCGCACTCCGCTCGCCCATGGAAGCGCCTCTGCGCTAATTCGGTTATATCTCTTTTATTTACTATTACTTAAGTGCAATACCTGTGGAGGGATTTGCATTTTGTGGCGGAGCCATTGACGATTGTCTTGATTACCTGGCGGTGACATTTGATTGGCCCCGAATTACCTGGTGAAGATTTTTCTGAACTGCCCCGGAAATCTGATCACGAGCAGAAGCGAAAGCCCGGAAGGCCTCGCGAGATTGACCCAGAATCTCTTGGTCACGCTGTGAATGATTTGCAATTCGTCCTTGAGCAGAATTGGGGTGTGGTTGGTTGGCTGCTTCGAGAAGCCAGGTCGATTTCCGACGTGCGAAATGCGTTTGCGAAAATCGTGCACCAGAGTTGCCGATACTTGGAGCCATTCAGGGACGATCAGACGCGGCAAACTACCTCGAACGAGCTCCGAGCACTCCGGAAGAGGGCAGCGGAATTACAAGGGCGACACAGGCGCGATTACGCCCGACGCCAAAGCGCACAACAAGAGTTTGACCGAGCATCCGATGCATGCGCTTCGGATTCCGATCTGGTTAGGCAAGGGCAGCTTCGGGCAATCGTCTCCGATTTGGGACACAAATCTCAAGAAGCTGCTTCGCTTGAGCAAACGGCCAGAATAGAACTGGAATTGCTCCGGACCCAGCTAAAGGAATGTGAAGCCTACTTCGCACAAACGGAGATTCTTGGGTTTCTTGAAAGCAATCGCCGCCAGTTCACGCCCAAAAACGTAGCGTGCGCGATTGCGGGACTCCCGCATGTAACTGCGCGAGTCTCATGCGAGCAATGTGCAAAATACGGAATCAAACCCTCGCACGGCATGGCCTTTGAGATGTTCCAGACCATTGATGGTATGGTGCCAGACCCTTCGACTGTCATTGCCGGATTGCTTCCGTCGCGAAACATTGACAAAAGGCAATGACTCTTCCGATGGTGCCAGTGAAATGGCGAATCTCCCGGCTATTTCGATAGTAGGCTCACCCGCTCATGCACGGCCTGTAGGTCCGCCGTCACGAGGTTTGCGTAGCGCCTGGTCATCTCCAGCGTGGAATGCCCTAGCACCTTTTGCAAATGGAACACTGACCCGCCGCGCCCGAGATAGTTCACCGCGAATGTGTGACGAAATGCATGGAGGGTTCGGCCTGGAGCCGTAAAGCCTTATCTTCCTGGAAAATCCGTGGTGGATGCATGCAGCCAATACCTGCTCCGGCACAGGGGCACCTACCGCCGCTGGTTGATCGCCTTTGATTGAATACATGGACTGGCCGAGCCGGGAGGTCTCTCTCTAAGTCTCAATCACCACATCCTGAGCGGGCTCTTGCACCGAGGGTCTTCCATCTCAATCTCCACGCTATTGAACGGGCTCTTGCACCGAGGATCTTCCATCTCAACCACCACGCCATTGAACTGGCCCTTGTACCGAGGGTCTTCCATCTCAATCACCACGCCATTGAACTGGCTCTTGCACCGAAGGTCTTCCATCTCAATCACCACGTCATTGGGCAGGCTCTTGCACCCGATCACATCTTCAGCGAACTGAAAATCAAGCTAGCGCAGTCTGCGGGACTCGGAATGGTCAATAGTGCACACTTCACCCTGGTGTCTTGCCGCCGCGCCGGGCATGGGAGCCCCGTTCCCGCCCGCCGCCTTGCCCTGGCTGGAATACGTCCGGCT
>PKXI01000316.1 GCA_003133425.1 Acidobacteriaceae bacterium | reverse complement strand
AGGAGCGAGTTTTTCAGCAGCCTGTGAAGCCCTCGCGTGCTGCAAAAAAGGCACGGCCGAAGCCGTGCCCTGTCAAAGTGCCGATTTTATTAAAGTGTTCTGGAATTACTGGCGCGGTGCGAAGTACCCTTTGCGGGCTCGTACCTGGTAGCGCCGGTCGTTGCAATAGAGATAGATGGTTCTGAAGGCTCCGTCGGTTTTAAAGTCTGCCGGTGTGTAGGTAAGCGCGTACTGGCTGCGCAATTCCTCTTCGATGGAGTGGAAGCTGGTGGAGACTTCCTCCACCGAGGGTGGGAAGAAGACCTGGCCGCCGGTGTCGCCGGCCAATTGGGACATGACTTTGTCGCCCTCGCCGCGGCTGGGCGTCCAATTGGTGCTGATTGAGTAGATGATGGTTTCCGAACGCTGGCACATCTTGATGGCTTCGTCGAGGTGGACGCGGCTCTGGTTGTCGTCGCCGTCGGAGAGCAGGATGATGGCCTTGCGGACCGGTTCCTGGCCGCGGGATTCGTCGAGAAGCTTGTCGCGGCAGGCGGTGTAGACGGCATCAAAGAGCGCCGTGCCGCCGCCGGGGCTGAGGCGGTTGACGCCCGTTTCAAGCCCGTCGAGGTCGTTGGTCCAATTTTGCGTCACGGTGGGGGTAACATCGAATCCCATCACGAAGGCGCGGTCGCTGCGGGCCTTGAGAACCTGGAGCAGGAATTCGGTGGCCGCCTGCTGCTCAAACTTGAAGCGGGAGTGAATCGAGGTACTTGTGTCGATGACAATGCCCACGCGCAGCGGCAGATTGATCTGCTGATGGAACGAGTTCACATGGGACGGCGCCTTCTGGTCATCGAGCAGGGCAAAGTCGCTCTGCTGAAGGTTGGGGATGTATTTGCCGTGCTTGTCAGTGACGGTGAAGATGAGGTTGACTTCATTGACGCCCACTTTGATGGTGGGTGCGTTCACATCGGTTCCCAATCCGCCCGGTCCGGCCGCTGGCTGCTGGGCGGCGGGAGCTTGCGCTGTCTGGGCGGGTGGAGTTGCGGGTTGCTGGGCGTGCAGTGCGGCCGTGAGCAGCGCTGCAGCCATCGTTAGGCCTGAAATCCCAAGTCCCCAGCGGCACTTCCTTGCCGTTGGGGTGGTGAAGAGCGGTCTTGTCATATCTCCCTTATTTTAACAATTTCGCCCGACCCGACATACTTATAAACTGCCATGCGGATTGGCACATTTGGGTCATTTAATGCCGGGAACGATGGAGGCGCTTTCCAGGCGTTCCAGGAACTTTTCCAACTCTTCCGGGAGCGGCGCCTCCAACTGCAGCAGCTTTCCGGTCACGGGGTGGGCAAATTCAAGCTTTGCAGCGTGAAGAAAATTTCGTCCCAATCTGAGGACCTCCGGCTCGGACTTGCGGCGAGCAGCCCTGGACTGCGCGGCCTGTGCGGCAACCTGGTCGGTGAGCTGACCTGCTCCACCATAAAGCGTGTCTCCTACGACTGGATGGCCAATTGAGGCCATGTGTACACGAATTTGATGTGTGCGACCGGTTTCAATGCGCACGCGCACGAGCGTGAATTTGCCGAAACGCGTCACGAGCCGCCGGACTACCTCATAGTGAGAGACTGCGGAGCGGGCATTTTCGTTAGGCTGCGCGGTCATGCGCGTTCGCCTCAAGGGATCGCGGCCCACGCTGGCGTTGATGGTGCCTCGCTCCCGTTCCAGGGCTCCCTGGACCAGCGCGGTGTAGGTCTTCTTCATCTGCCGGCTCGAGAACATTTCACCCAGGGCGGCATGGGCGCGGTCGTTCTTGGCTACAACGATGAGGCCGCTGGTGTCCTTGTCGAGGCGATGCACAATGCCGGGTCGAAGGTCGCCGCCGGTGGAAGAAAGTGCCTTGAAGCGATAAAGCAGCGCGTTGACCAGCGTGCCGCGGCTGCGTATGTCCTCACTTTGTCCGGCGCCGGCGTGAACCATCATTCCTGCCGGCTTGTTGACCACTGCCAGGTCGGTGTCTTCAAACACTACATCCAGGGGAATGTCTTCTGCCGTGGCTTTGAGGGGCGCAGGATGCGGCTCTCCCGTAAGCACGATTCGCTCGCCGCCGCGCAGTTTGAGCGAGGCCTTCTCGCGCTCTCCATTGACCAGCACATTGCCTTGATCCATGAGCATTTGCACGCGTGAGCGGCTTACGCCTTCAAGTTGCGTGGCAATGAACTGATCGAGCCGTTGACCAGCGGCTTCGGCGGGAACTTCGATGGTGCGCGTTTGAAACTCTTCAGATTCAGCCACTGGAGGCCTCGCTATTCGTGTGCGGGATTTCACGCTTGAGGAGTACCAATGCTCCGGCGAGCACCAGGATGATTGCTCCAATTTGCGGACCATCGAGCGCGCCGTTCAACAACTCGCCGCGGCCTTCGGTGTCGCGCCACAGTTCGGTGATGTAGACAGCCACGCCTGTTCCCATCAGACCCATTCCGGCCAGGTCGCCGGGTTGGCGGATCGCCGGCTGCCAGACGAGCAGAACGACGGAAAGGGTGAGAAAAGCAAGCGCAGCGTAGGCCTGGACGGGATGAAGCGGAACGCCGAGCGGTGTCCCGCTCCACACCGCGGCCATTGCATGGTTGTAGGTTACGGCCCAGCGAACGCCGGTCTCGGTTCCGTACCCTGATCCTGCGAGAAGCGCGCCCAATTGCTCGAAGGCTAGCCCCAGGGTGATGGGTGCGGCCAGCACATCAGCTGTGGTGCCGAAGGGCAGCTTCAGCCAGCGCGCAGAGATTACGGCTGCACCGATTCCCGCCAAGGCTCCTGCTGCGGCGAGCAGCGGATGATGAACCATGGCCAGCGTGAGCAGCCATGACGGATGGCGTCGCAGATCTCGCAGATTGAGAACGATCAGTAGCAGGCGCTGGGCCACGAGCGCAGCAAACAGGGACACGACACAGAGGTTCCAGACATGGCCGGGGTTGAGGCCGGCGATGCGCGCGGTGCGCTGGGCCAGGAAAAGAGCCAGCAGAACGCCGACGGCAGCCAAGGCGCCATAGGACGGGATGAGGATTGCGCCGATGTGGAAGAGGACTGGATGCACCTGAGCAAGGATACGGCATCAGGCGTGTCAGGCGTTGCGACAGAGGGGATTTGCAGGAAAGGTAGAATCCGACCCACTGGGCCGTGGTTGATGCGCTGGTGAACCCTTCCTAGGAAGGTGGAGCTCTCCGCGGTTCATTAGGCATTCCGGACTGGCGGACACGGCACACAGAACCGATTGTCGAGTTGAGCCCCTGTTCATTGAATGTTGGTTCAACCAGCGTTGATCGCCCACCTGCTTTGCAGGCCGGTTTCTATTGCGGATAGTACGGGGTATTGCCAGTTAATTACAAGTCTTGTGCGAAGGTGGCGCATTGTGCTACGGTTTCGGGCCGCCGCTTTTGGGAAGGGCGCGCCCGAATCGGCAAAGAAACATTCAAGAGCCGGTCTTGCGCTCTTCCTCGAGCACTTCATCGAGCAGGCCGCGGAGAGAGGCGGCTCGCGCGTGGCCCAGCATGGGATCAGCAGAGCCGGCCTGGGAAAGCTCATCGGCCAGATTCAGTGCGGCCAGCACAGCGACGCGCAACGAGTCCACGGTACGGCCCTGCGCGGCTACGGCACGCATCTTGGCGTCGACGCGCGCTGCCAGTTCGCGAACATGGGGCGCGTCGTGGCCGGAGAGGTGATAGGTCTGATCGTAGATCTCAACCGTGACGTACTCGGTTGCATTGCCGGGTGTCTCTTGAGCCATGCAGTCACTCCGTGTCTCAGTTAAAGCTCGAGAGCGTCGAGTTGGGTGAGCAAACGCTCGACGCGTTGGCGAACATGCTCGCGCTCGGCTTCGAGTGCTTGCACGTCCTTCTGCAATTGCTCGATCCGTGGCGCCTGCTCGTGCAGTTGAGTTTCAGCTTGGATGGCGCGCTCCTCGGCTAGAGCGCGGGCCTGCCGCTCCCGCTTCACCATGTCGACGGCGCGAAGAATTCGTTCTTCGAGGGACGAAAAATCATCTGCGCTCACAGTCAGGGCTACCGGCTCTGAAGACGGCTCCTGCTCGTGTGTTTCCGGTTGATATCGATCAAACTCCGCCATTTGAAGCTCCGCAAAGATCTCTGACATAGAAAAAGCCTCGATGAAAAAGTTACCTTGTCCGAGTAAGTATATCGCCGATCAAGCATGAATTCCTGCCCGCCCGGCGGGCAGCCCCATATTCGATAACATCGTCTCGGATTGCGGCGGCCACTAAGTCCGCAGCCGCGCGCCTGCCTTGCCAACAGCCTCGACCACCTGCGCCTGGAAGTTTTGCAACTCCTCCTCGCGCAAGGTGCGGTCAGGAGCCTGGAAGGTGGCACCCATGAGCAGCGAGTAATCGCGTTCGCCCAGTTTGGCGTCGCGAAAGACCTCGCGCACGCGCCACTCGACAAGCTCGGGAATCCGCAGTCCGGCAAGCGCGCGATCGATCTGCTCCCACTCGATTCTTCGGTCCAGAACCAGCGAAAAGTCGCGGCGAACCGGTTGGAAGCGGGAGATCTCCCGCGCGGCGGGCTTGCGCAAAGAGAGCTTGTAGAGGCGGTCGAGATAGAGCTCGCCGATGATTACCGGATCTTTGAGCTTGCGCGCCGCGGCTTCGCGAGGATGCAGTTGGCCGAGCCAGCCAACCGTAGCGCCTTCAACGACAACCCGCGCGGAGCGATAGGGATGCAGCCACTGGGGCGTAAGGCCGGTCTCGGCAGCAAAGCGGTCGAAGTATGTGGATCGCGCCTGGAAGCGCGCCAGCACCTGTTCCACTGCTCCCTTCACGTCGTAAAAATCAATGGCGCGGCCGGTGTGTAATGCTCCCTGCTCGGGGAACGTGCCCACGGCGCCAAAAGCAACTGCGGGCCGCTCCTCCACTTTTTCTGTTGTTCCTGAGAACACCGTTCCCAACTCGAAGAGCCGCACATCGCTGACGTCACGATGCAGGTTGCCGGCAATCATGGTGAGCATTCCCGGCACCAGCGATGGACGCAGGAAGCCGGCTTCCTCACTGAGCGGGTTGCCGAGGGGGACCGAGAGCCCCGGCTGCGGGGCGGTCAAGGCAGCGTCTGCCGCGGAGCAGAACGTGCTGGCAATGGCCTCGTGGAATCCGGCTGACAACAGAGTGCGGCGAACGGCTGCTTCATTCTCCGCCCAGAGCAGCGCCTGCACGCCTTCGCCGAAGGAGGGCAGTGTATTGGCGAAGCCGTTGTAGCCGTAGACGCGCGCCACCTCTTCAATGAGATCGATCTCGCGTTCCAGATCGAGTCGCCAACTGGGGAGGGTTACCTGCCATGCAGCTTTGTCTCCGTGATGACTTGCCAACCCGCAGCCCAGTGCGAGGAGTACGCCTTCGACGGTTGCCGCGGAGATGCCTTCCTTGTCGACAGTTGTGCCGAGGATGCGTTGTACTTCGCTTAGAGCGAGAGCAATGGGTTTGCGTTGTGCGGTGCGCGCTTCGATCGCAGCGACACGCACGTCTACCAGTTCACCCTCAATCGAGCCGCCGTTGGCGAGCAGGATGCTGCTCACCAGTGCAGAGGCAACGGGTGCGGCATTGAAGTCAGCTCCGCGCTCGAAGCGATGGCTGGCGTCGGTGTGCAGGCCGTGGCGGCGCGCGGTGCGGCGAACCGCCATGGGGTCGAACCAAGCAGCCTCGACGAGTACGTTGGTGGTGGAGGGAGTGATCATCGTTTCCCAGCCGCCCATGACGCCGGCAAGTGCGAGGGCCTTGGCGTGATCGGCTACGACAAGATCTTCGGGATCGAGGATGCGCTCGAGGCCGTCGAGGGTCTTGAGGCGCTCGCCTTTGCGGGCGCGGCGAACGATTATGCCGCCTTCAATTTTGTCGAGGTCGAAGGCGTGGGTGGGTTGGCCCATGGCTAGCCAGGCAAAGTTGGTGGCGTCTACGGCGTTGGAGATTTGTTTCTGCTCAAGCAGGCCGAAGTAGGTTGCTACTTCCGCGCCTGGAAACCAGTCCTTTGAGTCGCCGATCTTCACGCCGCGCAAAACACGCGCCGTGAATCGCCCGCAGGCGTCCTCGGCCTCGATCTTCACGGAAAAGGGCTTGGCGGCGGCCTTCGCTGCAGGCAACGGATAATCGAGCGTCGGCAATGTGAGTCCGTAGATGGCCGCGGCTTCGCGTGCAATGCCGTAGTGGTTCATTGCGTCGACGCGGTTGGTGGTGATGTCCATCTCGTAGAGCGAATCGTTGCCTGCGCCGAGCGAATAGATGCCTTCGACTGCGATGCCGCGCAGGGTGAGGTCTTCGGCGAGTTTCGCGTCGTCGACCGTCAGTCCGGGAACGTACGCTCTGAGCCATTTGGTTAGAATTTTCATCTGGTTCCTATTAGCGAGTTAGCCCGCGCTTTGCGCGCAATAGCAAGTTAGCAAGTTGGCGGTTCGATGCCGGGCCATCATTATCCAACGACTCCCAGTAATCCATTGATGAGTTTGGCGGTCTGCGTCGCCAGTTCGTGCATTCGTTGTGAGGCATCTCCACTTAGAAAGCCGAGCCCGGTCGCCAAATCCACTTGTGTTTCAAGCTCGTACAACGACCCTCTTGCTGCGCCAAGCGACTTCCGTAATTCTGCATCTGTCAGGCGCCCGTGGCCTTCGGCGATATAACTTGCTACCGAAACAGCAGATCGTCGAATTTGCATGCGCAAACCAAATGTTTCGGACTTAGGAAACTCTTCGGTTTGCACGTATGCTTCGCGAGCCAACTCCATTGCTTTCTGCCAAACAAGCAAATCCCGAAAATGCCTGGTTCTTGTCAAAAAATCATCCCTCAAGGCAGCCGCTAACTTGCTGCATTTCTTCAAACAAACTGGCCCAAAAACCGCATATCGCCCGCATAAAAGCTGCCGATTTCGCTGATGCCGTACTTCATCATCGCGATGCGCTCGACGCCCATGCCGAAGGCGAATCCGGAGATCTTTTTCGGGTCGTAGGCGGACTGCTTTTCGGCCGCGAAGGCGAAGACCGCGGGGTCAACCATACCGCAACCAAGCAATTCGATCCAGCCCGAGTTCTTGCATTTGCGACAGCCCTTGCCGCCACAGAAGATGCAGCTGATCTGCACGTCGGCGCTCGGCTCGGTAAAGGGAAAGAACGACGGGAAGAAGCGCGTCTTCACGGCCGAACCGAAGAGCGCTTTCATGGCGTGGTCGAGTGTGCCTTTCAGATCGCTGAATGTGATGTTGGTGTCCACGCAGAGGCCTTCGACTTGATGAAAGATGGGCGAGTGCGTTGCGTCGGCTGCATCGTTGCGGTGAACCTTGCCAGGAATGACGATGCGCACCGGCGGCGGCTGCGACTCCATGGTCCGCATCTGACCGGGCGAGGTGTGCGTGCGCATCAGCAGGCGGTCGCGCTGGGGACGGCGCTCCTGATTGGCGACGACCAGCGTGTCTTGCGTATCGCGTGCCGGGTGGCCCGGCGGAAAGTTCATGCTCTCGAAGTTGTAGTAGTCGGTTTCGATTTCAGGGCCGACACCCACCGAATAGCCGAGCGCGGCGAAGACGCTCGTGATCTCGTTCAACGTGCGAGTGATGGGATGTTCGGCACCGATGAGGCGCTGTGTGCCGGGAAGGGTGATGTCGATGGCCTCGGCGGCGAGCGCGGCGTCGCTGGGCCCGGCGCCCAATGACGCATCAAGCAGTGCCTCTACTGTCGCTTTCAATGCGTTGAAGCGCACGCCAAGCGCCTTTTTGGCCTCGGCGGGCGCAGCCTTCAGCCAGCGACCGGAGACTTCGTTGAGCCGGCCCTGCTTGCGGCCCAGCCACTCCAGGCGAAATGCCTCCACGGCCTCGGGATTGCTGAGCGCCTGAGCCGCGTCGCGGGCCTGTTGCTCCAGCACGGCAAAGGCATTGCCGAGGGAAGCATCGTCAAATGCCGTCAGATTGGGTATTGGATCGTTCATCATGCGTAAAGAGCAGGATAAACCACTGCACGGGGATGAATCTTTACGCTTCGGGCAACGTGGGAAAAGCTCAGGCCGGAATCGGCATCCGCATCAC
>PKXI01000385.1 GCA_003133425.1 Acidobacteriaceae bacterium | reverse complement strand
TATTATGCGAGACTCAGTAGGAGAGTAATCTCGGCACGAGAACCGTCCACTACGCCCTTTTCGTTCTCCAAGTCGTGCTTGAGCAGAACGTGCACTGGAGACTCTTGAAATCGAATCTCGTTTTTGGAGTTGTAATCCGGCAACACGCACAAGGTGAGATGCACGTCCTGAACCCCGACTCGGCGACCAATTTCTCAGGCATACCGCAAAGACACAATACGGAGTGCTTTTTGTTCTTGCCCTGACCACGGAGATGCGAACGAGCGAGTACCGTCTCTCGCGAAAGCCCAGACTCCCGGGCCACCGCTCGCTGACTCCGTCCGTCAACACGAACCGCACCCCGTCCACACCCGTAAATCTCCCCTCGGAACATCTCTCCGGTGTTCCATGAACCATGCTTTCAGGGCAACATCCCGCGAAAACAAGATCCGGCGGCGGCAAACTTTTACTCCGCCCTTGACAGTTACAAGTCCCGGTTGCTGCCTCAATTTCTACCGTGACAGCAGTGTTAACTTTGCCAGTTATTTATCGGACCTGGTTTTCAGCCGGAGCCACCGAGCGAGAGTCAAGCTGCCAGATGCGCTTGGCACCGGGGTCGGCTAAGGGACCGGGAGCTCTTGTTTCTCCGGTGACATTGCCGAGCAAATCGTGGTCAATATGATTGAACACACTCACCTTTGGGAACGGCTGGCTGCTGCTCATAGTCAGCTCCAGGCGGTCAGGATCAAGGTCTACCTGCATGTCGCCCAAAGCTCCATCTTTGTCCCAGCCGTGCGCCTCGCGCCAAGCCGGCAAGTCGAGCCACTGCTTCGAGTCGGATGTGAAAAACCCCAGAAACTCTTTCGGCATGGAGACAAAGAGGTTCCCGTCGGCCTGGTTGTTCTGGCTGAGGAATACGATGGCTGACTTGCCACATTTGGTGAAGATGTTGTTCACGATATTGTTGTTCTCGGCGGATCCGCTGCCGGCACGATCCGGGCGCGTGATGGCAAAAACGCCGGAGTTGTCGCAGCGGCCGATGAGATTCTGGGCGATGATGAGATGATCGCTGGCATTGATGAAAACGCCAGAACCCGCGCATCCTCTCTGGCCGGGCGTGCCCGGCTCGGCGTTCCGGATGTTCCAAATGACATTGTTGTCTATCTGGTTCAGTTTGAGGTTCATTTCCATGTGGACGGCGGCGCTGACGGTGAGGACGTCGGCGAAGACATTCCTGGTGATACGGCAGTTGACGTCGCCGCTGTCGAACCAGACCGCGTTGGCATGGCGGATATGGCGGACCACGTTGCGGCGGAAGAGCATGTTTTGGGCACGGTGGAACTTGGCTGCGGCGGCTTCCCATGCTCGTTCCGCGTCCGCCCAACCGCACCACTCGATGAGATTGTCCTCGATGACGGCATCCTGGGTTCCCATGCCGGCAAGACCTTCGACGCCGCAGAAGCGAATCGTATTACCGCGAATGATCTGAGATACGCCGGCCTGCGGCGTGGGACCGCCATTCCAGTCGCCGTTGCCGATATCGAGGCCGGTACCGTTGGCCCATTCGATCGTGTTGCCCTCGATGATCCAGTGATTGCCGCCGGCGGTGGAAACGATGCCGCGCTGCGGAACCGGGTAACCGTTGCCGGCGTGCTGGAAGGTGATTCCCTTGACGCGGATGAAGGCAAGGCCCTTCTGCATTGGTACAAAGGCCTGCTCGCGGGTGGTGACTTCGACCGTGTGCTCGGCGGGAGTGCCGGCGGGGATGCGTATGTGAATGGCCTCTCCCGCGTTGTCGACCCAGAAACGGGCATCAGGCAAGCCGCCGATCTCCTGCATGATTGGACCGCCGCGAGTGCGAGGAGGCAGGCCGGTGAGAGGCACTGGTGCACCTGGAGGCGGGGGGCCGGGCAGCCGCGCGCTTGCCAGTTCACGAAGCTGCTCCATCGGCTCCAGCGGCTTGCCGTCCACAAAGACCAATCCACGGCGGCGGAAATACGGGCCCATATCGACCGATTTGGTGTCGAGCCATGAGCGATCCCCCGGCGCGCTGGCCAGGCTGAAGGGGTTGTAGGCGTCGGGGAACATCGTGCCAGTGAGTTCGTGTTGCCATGCAGGTATTTGGGCTGGAGCCTGGCCAGTTGGGCCTCCAGGGCCACGGAAGCCCATTGCAATGGACTCCGGCTGCCAGCCATCTTTGAGGACTTCAGAGCCTTTGACGAAAACTGTTGCCCCCGGGGCGGCCTCGTAGCTGATCATCTGAGCCGGACCGGTGCCCCCGCGCACCGGGCGAACGCACTCGCGGTAGGCGCCAGAGGCGATGACTACGCGTTCGCCGGGCTGAAGGACTTGGGCGGCCTTGTTGATGGTGCGGAAAGGCCGCTGGCGGGTGCCGGGTCCGTCATCATTGGCCCTTGCGGAGCTGTTGTCCACGTAGTAGGTCTTCGAAAATGTCAGCGGCTTTTCCCAGGAGACATACTCGGTACCGTCGGGCAGGCGCGAGTCCGTCGACGCAGCCTTGTGATTGGGTTTGCCGGCTTCAGTGGCAACATCTTGCTGAGCATGGCCGAAGGCGCTTCCACCGAGACCAACCATCGCCCCCACTCCTGCCGCGTACTGGAGAAAGCGCCGGCGATCCACGGGTTGGATGGGAATTCCATTCTTTGACGAATCTGGATTTGAGAGGAATCGCTCTCTGCCTGATTTCATACCAGCCACATTATGTTAAGGTGCTGCTCCAAGTAAAGCGATTGAGCAAGAAACTTTATGGCTGGCAGCAGGAACACTGGCGGATGGGACCAGGGGTGAGAGGCATAGGCGCTCACCGTACCTGGCTGCCGCGGATTTCCGTCAACCACATCCACAGCATTACCAGCCTGGAAAAACTCGACCCGGCCGTGAATCAACGTTTGGCCAAATGGGAATGAGTTCGTCACGACCATGGGAGAGCCGCGATAGCGTGTCATAAGCCCCTGCGACACTGCCATGCCAGTTCTGTCCAGCCCCGCAGCGCGAAGAAAACCTAGTAGAGCATGCACTGTCTCTTCAGAGTCAGTCCCAGATCAAAGGTGAAAGCGCGAATCGCGTCTCTATCGCGTTTCTCAGACGGCTGCTCGCGCCAGTATCTGATCTGCGCGCTCGGGGGCGCGTACATCGGTACCATCTCCGCTGCTTCGAGCAAGTTCGCTGCGTATTCCGCCGCATCGAGCAACTTGTCGGTCGATGTCTTCGAGTGTCTGAATGTGTTCGGGTCATCCGTAAGAGCGGCCTCAATTGCCCTAAGCGCTCGTTCGGCGTGGCCCTCGCGGTTCGGAACTGGCTTGACGATCGTGTTCAGGTCGCGATTTCTGTAGAAGCCCATCACAGCCGCTATGATCGCAGGATCGCGAATCGTGCCATCCGGATAAAAGAGCCCGTGAACTTCGCCCCAGTATCCCTGGATGATCAGGTTGAACAGATACCAGCCTGTCTTGTGCTCCTCGGCAATCTGCAGGACCACGTCATAAGGATTGGCGCGGGCAATGCACGCTGTCTCCGAGTTCAGCATGGGCTTGCCGTATCTCGTTGAGATTTCCTCGGCAGTGCGATAAGCCGCCTCGATCGTTGAGCGGAGCGGCGTGTAATCGTGAAAGCTGATCACATCCTCCAGGTCGGCCGCAACATCCAGTTGGCTTGAGTACTCATACCCGACCGTGAGCGCATTCACCGGGTCCAGTTTGCGAACGTAGGTCAGGTAGTAGCGGACGAATCCGGTGATCTCGTCGATGTGTTGCTTCTTCTCTTCGTCCGTTGCCTTCATGACGTAATCGTTCGTCACAGGTTCGTTCATGATGTCCCACATCAGCAGGCCGGGCTCGTCTTTGATTGCCTCGACGATTGCTTTCACGTAGGCATCGCCCCGGGGGCGGAACGCGGGCTTGAGCGTGTCCGGATTCAGGCTGTTTCCATTCCACAAAATCGGCATCGTAGAAAAGCCCATCCGCTTGGAAGTGCGAATATAATTCCGAAGCCGATCTATGAAACCTTGTGGGTCTTTCTCGTACCCCTGATAGCTCAGCCAGATTCGCGTGCTATTTAAATTGACCCGCTTTGCGTAACCAAGGTCCCTTTCAATCACCGCCTGGTCGCCGTTCATTCCGTAATTGACGCCCCGGATGAAGCTGTAATCCTTCAGCGGCTTTTCAGCAGATGCGGGTGCAAAGGCTATTGCCAGTGCAATGCCCGCCAAGAACGCAAGGCGTATTTTCATCATATTTCTCCTTTGATGGGCGAACATTGAACCTGTCTCATGTCGCAAACAGGAAGAGAAAACTGCGTCGAAAGCAACCAGGTCATTGCGTACGGAGCGCGTTCCCCACACGGGATTTCTCCTACGGCCCCCAGGCAAATAGGGAGCGCGGAATCGCCGCGAGAAGTCGGGCCACAAGAAATGCTGGAACGAGAATACATCGTATATCAAATCTGTAGCTGGCTCTTGATGCCTCCCGAATGAGATTCCGGAAAGACTCCCTCCGGGTAAGAGAGAACCGGCCGCCTGCTGACGTTTCTGTTTGAAAAGGCGCGGAGCGAAGTCGTTCAAATCTCTTCGCCACGTAAGTCACTCGTGCGCCGTACCTGGCGACGAAAAGTAGATTTACTTGATTCCGGCCTTGTCCAGCATTGACCGGGACTCTCCGATCGTTGCCGTGAATTCGTTCAGGCTCGGTCTTTGCCAGAGAAGTCAAGCTATTCAGTCGAATCTCAAATTGGAAATTGGTAGTCACTGAGTGCTTTATCTAATGTGCCCTCAGGTCGGCCTATGTACGTCCACCAGAATCTCCGTGTGGGAATCAAACTACCTCCGCCTCACGATTCGCACCGAAGAGTTCGGCAAGGTAGTTCTTTTCCCGGCTGGCCGATTCAAAATCTCTTAGAACCAAGGACATTCGCGCGAAGCGTTCACCGCCCATCGGCAGCCGCAGTCCGATCAACTCTCCTGATTCCAGGTGGGAAAGGATTCTGTAAACCGGTAACCACCCGAAGCACAACCCGCTTCGCACGGCCTCAATCGCAGATTCAATTGAGGTCACAGCTATTTGGCGTTGCGCTGGTGCGTGTGGTTGTCGTACGGGGGCCGGGCCGGTTGCTCCTTCGATGACAACGGCAAGACACTGAATCAGATCCACTCGCGTAAGTTGCCGCCCACCAGCATTCAGGGGATGGTCAGCTCTGGCGACGGCTCTGATTCTTATATCGAGGATCTGCTTGATCAAATGCTCTTGCGTCGGCGTTCCAACAATACACAAATCAGCGCCATGGTTTGCGAACTCAAAGACGGATGACATGAACGTACCGCGATGCAGCTTTAGATGTGTGTGGGGAAAAGCGCTCGTGAGTTCCACGAGTGCGGCAAAGAGCCGGTCGTCCGGATAGACACTGTCGACCGAGAGACTAATCTCGGTCTCACCTCCGGCTGCCAAGGACGCTGCTCTTTGTTCGAGTGCCCGAAACCCGCTGAGCAATGGCTCCACATCCGCCAGCAATGCCTTCCCAGCTTCGGTGAGTTGTGCCTTCCGGCCCTTCATTTCAAGAAGAGGTATTCTGAACTGATCCTGGAGACGCGAAACTGCGTAACTGATCGTCGATTGTGAACGATTCATTTTCGATGCGGCAGCGGCAAAACTACCCAGTTGGACTACTGCTTCCAGAACTTCCCACTGGTCGATCGTTGTACTCACGATTGTGCCTCCAGAATCAGTCGGGCTTTCTATCGTTTGAATCGGCAGGTTCACGATATATCGAAATTCTCGATATTACAATTCGAAAAATGCCGCTAGTCAGTCGACTTTCTTGTGGACTAGCATCCCGTTGTTTCCTAATAAGACAATTTACTGCGTACAAAGCAGGCGTTTGAAGGGTAAACGCACGCTTGTGGAACTCGGTCAAGTTAACCAAACGAAAGGTTCCGAGGGGGGATATGGCTCAGTTTTCGAGAAGGTCAATGCTGAAGGGTGCTGCTCTTTCGGCATTAGGATCACTCTCTGGTTTTTCACTTCCCGCCTTGGCGGCGGCCGTCGAGACCAACAGTTCGCCCTACCGGAGACCAAAGCTCAAAATCACCGACGTGCGCACCGCGCAGGTAATGGTGCATGGACCGCAGACGCACGTGAGGATCTATACGGATCAGGGCATCTACGGGCAGGGTGAAGCGACAGATGCTGCAGTCGGAACCCCATCTCTGATTCGCGGCTGGCGGCGCATGCTCATCGGACGAGATCCGCTCGATGTTGAAGCGATTTGGGAGAGGATTCGCACCTTGGGAATCTTCGCCGGTGCGCAGGGCGGGCAGTTCATCACTGCTCTGTCCGGTGTGGAAATTGCATTGTGGGATCTTGCCGGCAAGGCCCTCGGATTACCCGTGTACCAGCTTATGGGCGGAAGGTTCCGCGATAAAGTTCGGATCTATTGCGACTCGGATATCGACGACCCGACCGGACCGGAGGCGCACCCGAAGTTCGCATGGATCAAGGATCAAGGCTTCACGGCGATGAAGATCGACCTTGACGATGCCAGCGATCCCGCGCGCTTCGATCAAGTTAACTGGACGGCGAGCAACGGCGAGATTGATCGCATGGNNCTCCCACCGGAAAGAAAGTCGCCAAAGCGCTGGAACCGTTCAGGCTGATGTGGCTTGAGGAGCCGGTTCCGGCCGAAGACATTGATGCAATGGCGGACATCCGGCACTCGACCTCTACACCGATAGCTTGCGGAGAAAACTTATACATGCGCTGGGGATATAGGGAACTGCTCCAGAAGGAAGCGGTCGACATCATCCAGCCCGACTTTCAGAAGGTCGGTGGGCTTGCCGAAGCCAAAAAGGTTGCTAACCTGGCGCAGAGCTACTATATCCCCGTAGCGCCGCACTGCGTGGTTTCGCCGATCGGGCTGATGGCTACTGCCCACGCATGCACCACCTACCCTAACTTCCTGGCATGTGAGTGGCATTGGATTAACCACAAGGATCTTTGGAAGTCGTGGGTCAAGGAAGGCGAGATCATCGTGAATGGTTTCGTCACTCCGCCAGACAAGCCAGGCCTTGGCGTGGAGATGGACGAGGAAGTTGCAAAGAAGGCACAGATTCCTGGAACACCGTGGTTTGAACCCGAGAAGTAAGCAGTTCAGGAAGATCACCAATTCATTGGAGCAGAGAACATGCGAAAAATCATTGCAGGTGCACTCGCCGTGGTAGCCTTCCTCGCACTGACTCCCTGCCTGAGGGCGCAGCAGGGATTCTTCACGCGCGACGATGTCATCAAATACACGCCCGACTGGCAAGGGGAACGGTTTCCGGACGGTCGGCCCAAAGTGCCGGATGACATTCTGGACCGCATGAAGAATGTGACTCTCGAAGAAGCGTGGGCGACGCTCCGTTCGGCGGGATTTGTGCATCAGTATGAAGATGGTTGGTACTCGATCCACCCCGATCAGATTCTAGTGGGCCGGGCGCTGACGGCTGTGTGGATGCCCGGCAGACCCGACGTCGAAAAAGTCATCGAGGAGCAGGGAGTCAAGGACCGCCGAAAGGGTGGTACCAACGCTTGGCCCGTCGACATGTTGCAGCCTCGCGATGTCTACGTAGCCGACCACTTCGGACTCAAGACAGATGGACCTTCCATCGGCGACAACGTCGGCAATGCAATCTATGCCAGATCAGGAAATGGCATTGTTTATGATGGTGCCGTTCGCGATATCAATGGCCTGAACGAGTTGCCGAACTTCACCTCATTTGTTCGCTACTACGACCCTTCACACCACTTCGGAACTCTTGCCAGCGGCAGGCTGCTCAACTCAACCATGGTGAGCATCAATGGCCCTACCCGCATTGGACACGCCCTCGTCTTGCCCGGAGACGTGATCTTGGGGCGAAACGGCGGCGTGCTGTTTATACCGCCGCAGTTGGCGGAACGCGTCGTCAAGGACTCCGAACGCACTCGCCTCGAAGACACCTTTGGGCACCAACGCCTGAGAGAGAAGAAGTATACCGCTGGGCAGATCGATGCCAAGTGGTCACCGGAAATCGAACAGGACTATAGAGCATGGCTGAAAGAGAACGAGGACCATCTGCCCGTATCCAAGGCCCTGATAGAGGAGATTCTCAAAGGAGATATGTCATCGCAATAACGGTCTTGGGAAAACTCCCGTCTTCGCACCCTTCGAGGTGTATAAGCGGGCCAGATCTAAGAGCGTGGGCGTTGTCCGTTGTCAATTCAAAGAAAGGCTGCTCTAAGCAGAGAAGGGTAAAGTCGACCATGTTGAACATTCATGCCAGTGGTGCATCAGAAAATCGGCGCAACAATTCTCGACTCTTTTCCAATCTCCACATCACAGCGACATCTCTCGAGCCTGCGCAGATGTCTCTTAAGACCTTCGAGAATCTTGGTCGGTGCAGTGCGTTCATTGCCTGCTACATCTTTGTGTTTTTCCTTGCCATATCGTCGGCTGCCAGGTTGCCTGCGCAGACCGCAGGTACGGTCTCAGGACACGTCAGCGATTCAACCAATGCTGCGGTTCCGGACGCGAATATTTCTCTCAAGAATGTGGGGACCGGATCGGAACGCTCAACGGTCACAACCGAGTCAGGCGACTACACATTTCCCGAAGTTCCGGTCGGTGTCTATAGCATTTCGGCCACGCATTCGGGCTTCAAGACAGCTGCGAGTAATAACGTGCAAGTGCAGGTCCAACAGTCGGTCCGTCTGGATTTCAGCCTGCAAGTCGGAGCGGTAACGCAATCGATCGAGGTTGAAGCCTCTGGTGCACTTCTACAAGCAGAAAACGCCACCCTCGGCACCGTGGTTGAGAATCAGGCGGTCAATGAGCTGCCGCTGAACGGCAGAAACTACCTGTCACTGGTACAACTTTCGTCCAACGCCAACACACTTTCACCGGCATCAGGCCAGGCAGGCAGCCGCCTCGGTGGCGATCGCTCCACCCAGGCGATCGCAGTGGGCGGCCAGCGCATCATGTTCG
>PKXI01000318.1 GCA_003133425.1 Acidobacteriaceae bacterium | reverse complement strand
GTGCCCTGACACTTCTTGCCGCGCCTATTCATTCCGCGATGTAGTTCTTTGGTACCCCACCCTTTCCGCAAAAAGCGCGGAAAGGATGGGGCACCCGGCAAGTTAGCGGGCGATTATCTAAGACTGTTTTCATCATCTTGCAGGCGAGCAAGGCCGAAGGTGGAATGAGACGGCGCTACCGCGGTACTTCCATGTTGTAGAGGAAGTAGGCGCGCAGTTCCAGGTAGGGGCCGTGGAAGTCCCTGGGCAGCGGCGGATAGTTGGAGCCGGTGAGAGCGCCCCAGGCGGCTCGATCGAGAGCGACGTCGCCGGAGCGGCCTTCCAGGATCAGGCTGCCATCCATCAGGCGTCCGTTGGGCAGCACCTTGAAGCGGATGGCAACCATTCCGGACTTGTTGATGGGGGGATTGACCTCATCGGGAATCAAGGGGTCCCAGGTGTGCTCCGTCTCCCAATGCCAGCGCTGCAGCCAGTTGCCGAAGTCAACGCCCTGGGTGTCGGATAGAACCTGAACGCCACCAGAGCCGGCGCCGGGGTGCCTGGCCAGGCCGCTGGAGCCCGAGTTAGCTGTTTCGCCCGCACCGTGGCTGTGCGCGGCGTTCTTCATCGCCTCGCGAAGCTGGTCGGCGGGATTCAATGAGTTCATGGCAAAGTTGGGGCGCGCGGGTACGGCTGCGGGGCGCGGCGCCTCAACCTGCGATTGCTGGGTCTGTGGGACAGGTTGCGCAGGCTGGGGCGGAACGGGTGCAGGCTGCTGTTGTTGAACCTGCGGCTGCTGAGGCGGCGGCGCCGGGGCTGGCGGAGCTTGCCTCTTCATCTCGTCCAGCGTCTGTTTGTCGATCGTCGGCGGCTTGATCGCGGGCTTCGGCTCTATCTTCGGCCGAAACTTCGGCGTGTCCATGTACGTGAACTCGTCCTTGTCGAGCTTCGTGGTTTTGTCCACCACGGGCGGAACGAAGACATACCTGGGCAACAGGAACATAGCCGCCAGGATTGCCAAGTGCGTCAGAAACGCCCACAACACCCCTTCGCGCAGCCGGGCCCAGCGCCGCTCGTCCTCAAGCTCGCTGATCATCTCCAGCAGTTCGTGGGTGTCGTAGTCTACCCAGCGGGAACCGCGAACGACAGGAGCAGAGGGCGGGCGCGTTTCCTCAGTTGAGACGGGGATACCCTGCTCGAGGCTGCGCTGCTCCTCACTCGCCGCAGGGTCTACCACTGGCGGCTTGTTGGGCTCGTTCACGTCGGCTGGCGCTTCACTGATGGGCATTCGTACCTGAGGAGACTCCCGGAGGGAAATTTACCTTACCGGCTCCGTGTCGAGTCCTTTCTATCTATTCTCTCATTCCGTTGGAACCGTGATCCAGAACATGTTTGCACAAGACGCACTCGGGGGCCGGATTCACCCAGAACGGCCCGGCTCGTACAATGGTTCTTTGTGAATGGACGGATGAGCAGGCGGAAAGGGAACTTGTTTGAAGCAGTTTTTTCTACGAATTATGGGCTGGTGGAAGTTTGCAGCTCTGCCGGCCCTGGCTAAATTGGGCTTTTGGGGTATTGGTGCCATCGCGCTGCTGGACTCCTCCACGATTCCTGTACCCATGGATGCAATTCTGGCCGTCTACGTCTGGAACGATAAGGGGCACTTCTGGCTCTATTGCATGATGGCGGCCATCGGATCGGCCATTGGCGGCCTGCTGCCCTACGGCCTGGGCCGGGCCGGCGGGGAACTATTTCTGCTCAAGCACGTCAATCGGGCACGCTACGACCGAATGCGCCTCCGTTTCGAGCGCCAGGAATTTCTGGCCGTGATGATCCCTTCCATGCTGCCGCCGCCGGCACCTTGGAAGGCGTTTGTATTCGCCGCAGGCGTCTTCGAGATGCGGGTGTTGCCGTTCATGCTCGCTGTTTTTGCGGGGAGAATGGTGCGCTGGCTGATTTTGTCGGTGCTGGTGCTGAAACTGGGCCCCGGCGCGGTGGGCCTGGTGGAACACCACGCTCTGCTCCTGATCGCCGTGGTTGGAGTAATGGCGGTGCTTGGATTTGGCTGGTGGTGGATGAAGAAAAAGCGCGCGGGCAAGCTGCTGGAAGACTAGAGCGCTTTCGGCCGGGGTGTTTACAGTTGCGATGGATGTCAGTGNNTCAACTCGAAAATGCTGTAACGGGCTGTATTGACGGCTGCAGGTTCTGGTCGGAATCCTGACGCTTTACGCTACGGGGCTATTCGATTCTCGCGCGGGCGTGGGTGTCAAATGATTTCCCCCCGGCCATGACCAAGAGCGCTAACAGAAAACCGCGCCCAGGGACNNCGGGCGCGGTTCAAGGTATGGCGGACTCGAATATCTGGAAGCTACTTCCCGGCCAGCGCAGTCTGCGCAGGTGCAGGATGCAGACGCCGCAGCAGCGCGGGAACGCCGATCGCTGCGCCGAGAACAATAGCAGTTGAGGCCAGGTCGTTACGGTAGAAGGGGATGGCCGCCACGTAGCAAGCCTGGAGCCCGGCGAGCGTATGCGGATACAACCCGCCACCTGCCCACACAGCGTAGTTCGAGATGAGGAAGAACGAGGTGGGGCCAAGCAGAGTGGCTGCCGCGGCGCGGACGAATGTGGTCTTTGCACTGAGCAGAATCTGGCCGAGCGCCATTGCTGCCACATACCAGGCCCAGGTGGGCAGGTAGGCCTCCCAGCGGAAGGCGTAGTGGTAGGAGAAAACGGTGAGGTAATAATCGGCAGCCATGAGGACGACCAGCGGAAGCAACATCTCCCGCCATGAGCGCCGGGCGCCAAAAAAGAGAAGCGCGCCGCCGACCGCGGTGAAGTTCATCCACCCGGCATGGGGCAGGACACGGGTCAGAACAGCAGCCAGCAAAAGCAGATAAGCGAACATGAAGACCTCATTCTTTGGGTTTACTGGATGGTCTCCCGGAGTCAGGGAAGAACATTCCGGCGGAGAAACGGTACTCATCCATTCTGGGGGTCGCGGGGCCCAAGGTCAACCTGAAGCGTTCCACCGGGCGAACAAAAATTTCTATCCGGGGCAAAATGGCCTATTTTTGCTCGCGTTCGCCCATGCCTTCGCCTGCGTCGTCGCGGTTGTCCACGATATAGACCCATCCCCCGAGCGGGGGGCGGCCGCCGGCCCCGCGTGAGGAAAGAAAGGAATAGGCAAAGCGCAGATCGGAGAACTCGACGGTGGTCCACTGGCCGTTTGGACCCAGGTTGGGGGGCGGGACGCCGGGCACGGGCTCCTGGCCCAGGTCACGCACAACTGCCCAGCGTCCCCAATCGAGGTAGACCTTCCCGATGAGCGTTTGCTTGGCAGCCTCGACGGCGGGAGTGTCAGCGGGTTTGTAGATCACGTCGCGGTTTGGATCGCTCGTTATCGCGCCGGTCCAGGTGTTGATTTCGGCAGTCTGGTACAGGTCCTCCGTCTCGAGAATTGCGTGCCAGCGATAGGGGTTCACCGGATAAGGCTCGAGAGTCAGGCGGGTTACGGGAAAGGCGGTGACCTGAATGTTTTCAAGCGAGGCGCGGGCCTGGGCCTGCTCTGCCCATCGCCAGCACCAGAAAAGCACCATCCCGGTGAGCGCGAAGATGGCCCAGCCGCGGCCGCGAAAGGGCATGCGGCGGGCCCCGATTTCACGATCGGCGAGGCCCAAAAGCCAGGGCAGGATCAGGGCCAGGAAGAACAGGGCCAACAGCACGGGTTCGACGATAAAGACGAAACTGCCCGCGTACCAACGCGGATTGAAGGGAAAAAATGGACGCAAACCGTAGTTGTTGGTCCAGTCGAGGAGCAGGTGGCTCAGGGCGGCGATCAGGGCTGTTAGATAGAGCCAGGCCCAACGCACTTGCTGCTGCTGAGGCGCCGGAGCCGGCGCCGGGGGCGCTTTTGCGTTTTGGTCGAGGGCATTGGCGAGGCGGGCGCGACGCCGTTGTCGCCAGAAGTGCCATAGCCAGATTCCGCCCACCACTACGCCTGCGACGATGGGCGCGGCGAGAAATGTGTGCGTGATGCCGCGGTGGTGCTTCAGGCTCTCTACCGGGCCGGCGAAGGACCATAGAATATCGATGTCTGCGGCCTCCGCGGCGAGGACTGCGGCAACAGTGGCGTAGGCCGTCTTGCGGTTCAGTCCGGCGCGTCCGATGCAGGCTCCGGTAAGAAAATGAGTGACTGGCTCCATATCGCTCTGGAAACAATACTATCCGGGCATGCTGACCCGCCCCGTCGCCTCCTATAATCCAGCCCATGGGCGAACCTCAAAAACCTTCGACCAATCCGGCAAAACGCGCCGAGCAATTGCGCGCGGATCTGCGCCATCACGAGCACCTGTATTACGTTCTCGACGCGCCAGCGATCAGCGACGCCGAGTACGACACGCTGATGAACGAGCTGAAACGGATTGAGGCGGCGCATCCGGAGCTGCTGACGCCAGACTCGCCAACGCAGCGCGTGGGCGGCAAGCCTGCAGAGGGCTTCAAGAAAGTGCGCCACTCGCGGCCCATGCTTAGCCTGGACAATGCCTACAATGCCGAGGAGCTTGGGGACTGGGACCGGCGCGTGCGGGAGCTGGCGGGCGCGCTGCCGGTGGAATACATTGCCGAGCTTAAGCTGGACGGTCTGAGCGTGGCGCTGCGCTATGAAGCTGGTGATGGTGGTGGGGTGCGGCTGGTCAGCGGTGTTACGCGCGGCGATGGGCAGACCGGCGAGGACGTTACATCGAACATCCGCACGATTCGCAGTGTGCCTTTGAGCATCTCCGCAGAAAAGCTGAAGAAGGCGGGTCTGCCGCAGGCAATCGAAGTGCGCGGCGAGGTGGTGATGCCGGAAGCTGCCTTTCAGCGCATGAACGAAGAGCGCGAGCGCGATGGGCTTCCAGTGTTCGTCAATCCTCGCAACTCTGCCGCCGGCACGCTGCGCACATTGGAGCCGAGTGTTGTTGCGAGCAGACAGTTGGTTTTCTTTGCATATTTCCTGCTGGTGGAGGGCGAGTACTTTGCGGGCGGGCAAACGGCTACGCTCGAAGCGTTGATTGCACTCGGGTTTCGCGTGAACCAGAATCGGGCGCGTGTCGACTCGGTCGACGGGATGCTCAAGTTTATTGAGGGCGCCGAGGCCAAACGGGGTACGCTCGGGTACGAGATCGATGGCGTGGTTCTGAAAGTGGATTCTCACGCGACACAGCAGCGCCTTGGCTATACAGGGCGCGCGCCGCGCTGGGCCATTGCTTACAAGTTCACGGCCAAGTCGGGAGTGACGCAGGTGACCGCAATAACGGTGCAGGTGGGGCGCACCGGAAAATTGACACCGGTGGCCGAGCTGACGCCGGTGTTTATCGGCGGCACCACGGTGAGCCGCGCCACGTTGCACAACGCGGATTTTATCGAGCGGCTGGGACTGAAGTTGGGCGATACGGTCAAGGTGGAGCGCGGCGGCGACGTGATTCCCAAGGTGGTTGAGGTGATTGAAGACGCGCAGCATCCGCGCGGGAAACTTCGTTTCGTTTTTCCTTCAAAATGTCCGGAGTGCCAGAGCGAAGTCGTCCGCGCCGAGGGCGAGGTGGACTACCGCTGTGTAAATGCCGATTGCCCGGCGAAGTTGCGCGAAAGCCTGCTTCACTTTGGGCGGCGCGAAGTGATGAACATCGAGGGGCTGGGCGAGGCGGTGGTGCAACAGTTGCTCGATCGCCGGATGGTGCGCAGCGTGGCCGATCTCTACTCGCTGAGCGAAGAACAGTTGGCGGGTCTGGAGCGCTTTGCGGAAAAGTCTGCGCGGGCACTGATGAGCGAAATTGAAGGATCAAAAAAAGCGGGGCTGGCGCGCGTGCTGATGGGGCTGGGCATCCGCTTTGTTGGCGAACGCACCGCGGAGTTGCTGGCCGAGGAGTTCGGCTCAATTGAAGCGCTTGAGAAAGCTACGGCCGAAGAACTGGAGCGGGTGGAAGAGGTTGGTCCGCGCATTTCGCAGGCGATTCTGGAATTCTTTGCGCAGCCGGCAAACCTGGCGCTGGTTGAAAGCCTCAAGAAGGCTGGCGTGGATATGACGGCGGAGAAGAAGCAGCGCTCGACGCAGTTGGAGGGATTGACGTTTGTGCTTACCGGCACGCTGCCAACACTCACGCGGGACGAAGCTAAAAAGCGGATCGAAGACGCGGGCGGCAAGACGGCAGGGTCAGTGAGCAAAAAGACCAGTTACGTGGTAGCAGGGGAAGAGGCCGGATCGAAGCTCGACAAGGCGATTGAACTCAAGGTTCCCGTTATCGACGAGGCCGGCCTGCTGGCGATGCTTCAAGGCGGACCGGCGAAAGAATAGGCGGCGGGTCAGGCGGTTGAGCGGCGGCGTACTGCGATGTCGGGACGGTGTTCGCTGGCGCGCTGCTCGCGTTCGCGCTCACGTTCCCAGGCTTCGGCGCGGCGGTTGAGCGTTGCAAAACGCTGTGGCTCGACGAGTGGCGGCAGCAACTCCTCTGCATGAAGCCTTCCCGGAATTGCAACCAGCTCGGCCTGGTTTCTGAAGGGGGATTTGGGCACGGGCGGTGCGGTGGGTGTTATCAGGCGCGCGGAAGACTCCACTTCAACATAAGCGGAATCCGAAGTCAGGCTGGCATCGGTGCCCAGGGCCTGCTCCTGTGCATCGGAAGCGTCTGCCGCGGCTGATAGCGGACGCACAGCGATCGCTCTGGCCATGAAGTCGTCGACCAGCTTATGAAGACAGGTTTGTCCGCACAGGTGCTTGGTGCCTGGGCGCAGCCGGTTGCGCGAGCTCCATCCGCTCAGGCGCAGCTCTCCTCCTTGTTCATAGGCCACAAACCAGTGGTTGGTTTGCTTTTTTTCCGATGCGCAGATGTCGCACGATATCGCCTGCCGGATCACCGCAATTCCTCCAGTCCGCACAGTCTTCCCGCGGTTTCAGCAAATCCGTATCTTGCTCCAGCTCTTGCATGGCGGGCGTATTGGTGATTACTGCAGCCGTGCCGGCAGACCGATTGGAGCAGTCTCGGAAACGCCTTCCTCTATTTCATCGCGCGCAAGGGGGAATAGGTGAGGTGGGAAGAGAGGGAATCTCGGGAAGGGTCAAATTAGAACGGTGGCTGTGGGGCCGTCCTGAAACGGGACAGGCCTCGATTCATTTGAGGCTTTCGAAAAGGAATCCCTCCGGGGCTGAACAGGCTGCGGAAAAAAGCCCTGATCTTGAGCGAGAATTCCCAAGGGCATAACGCAGGGGCTAAAGCCCACGTTTATTTTGAGCTACTCGCGGCACGACTGAAGTCGTGCC
>PKXI01000059.1 GCA_003133425.1 Acidobacteriaceae bacterium | reverse complement strand
GGCAACATACGCCGAATATCCGAACGATCAAAAGGACGAAGATTATGGCTGTGTATAAACGCAGGAGGGTAATCGTACGAATTTGTCTTCAAGGGGCAGCGCGTCCGCGAGTCGGCAAATACGTGAAACCGCGAACTCGCGCTGAGCATCGAACGCAAACCTCGAACGAAGATGGAGGAGTCCGCCGGCGGCGTGAAGAGACCCAAGCCCCTTCTGTTCCGCAACGCAGCGAAGATCTGGCTCTCCGGAAACGCGCATTGGAGCGATTCCTATCGCGAGATCAACACATTGAAGTTGAGCCACCTGCTCCCGGTGTTTGGCAAAATGCTACGACAGTACAACCACTACAACCGAAATCTACCGCGATGGAGTCCACTCAGACTGAAGAAAGTAGTGCTTTTGGCTAAACTTACAGATTATAGGCGGGTACTATGGGTGCATGCGAGACCGTCGCCACTTCGTCCTCATCCCCCTGGCCGCGTTGCTCGCAGTACTTCCTCTGATCCTTCGGGGCACCTCGTGCGGCCACGACTTTGGATTCCACCTCCGCAACTGGCTCGAGGTCAGTTCCCAGTGGAAGCAAGGCGTCCTCTTCCCTCACTGGGAGTTCACTGCGGCGTGGGACTCCGGCGAGCCTCGCTTCATCTTCTACCCGCCACTTTCGTGGATCATCGGTGCTGCGCTTCGGCTTTTCCTACCGTGGATTGCCGTTCCTACGGTGTTCATTTGGCTGGCCTTGACGGCATCCGGCTTTACCATGCACCGGCTCACCCGTGAATGGACTACTCCAAGCAACGCTCTCATCGCGGCGTGCTTCTACATGGTTCACCCCTACATGCTCTTCACTTTCTACGAACGCGCAGCCTATGCCGAACTGCTCGCCGCTGCTTGGATANNAGCCGTGATGGGCTGCTACAGCTTTGCACTGCTGGGCGTAATTCGTGTTGTCTCCTCTTACCACGGCACCCAGGACCCACTGGCTTGCTTAGAGGAAGCTGCGAAGATCTCAGCGGGCACCCTTCTCGGGATCGGACTCGCAGCCTTTTATATTCTCCCTGCAGCCATTGAGCAGCATTGGGTCCAGATCAACATGCCGTTCATGAGGGGCGTACGATATCAGGATAACTTCGCTTTCGGCCACATCGGCGATGCATCCCACGACGCCATTCTCCGCAACGCCTCGCTCTGCGGAATCACCCTCCTCGTCCTGAGCGGAGTTTTTGCCGCGATTTCACTCCATGTTGGCAGGCACGACAATGAGCGCGTACCCTCGGAAAACGACGCGCGCAATCGCGCAATCCTTGGCGCTCTCGCTCTGCTCACGTGTGTCGTTGCCTTCTTGCTTACCGCTCCCAGCGCCTTCCTATGGAAGGATGTGCCAGAGCTCAAGTACCTACAATTCCCATGGAGATTCTGCACGATCCTCGGCGCAACGACGACCGCGTTATCGGCGTTGGCGATACGCCGAACCAAATTGCATCCGGCTGTCGCAGCGGCAACGGCACTGGCATTGACGCTGACCTTTACGCTGGGCGGCGACCATTTTTTCCGCCAGCCATGCTACCCGACACTCGCTGTGCCCGGCATCGTGCACGACTTTTATCACGAAGGGCGCTACGACCCAACCGATGAGTACACACCCGTCGGTGCCGACCCTTTGGCGCTTGACCACGCGAACCCGATGCTTTGGATTGCCGTCCATCCGACAGACCCGGCCCCGCAAACGGGTGCCCGCTATTCGATCGCCCTCGCGCACAGGCTTCACTTCAATGTATCGAGTCCCATTCCTGGCTTCGTCGTGCTCAGCCTTCGGGACTATCCTGCCTGGAGAATCACCGTCAACGGAGGCCCTGTAGGCGCCCGGCCACACCGCAAAGACGGCCTGATCGCCCTGCCGATTAACAGCGGTGTTTCGAAGATCGACATTGCATACGCTCGCACGCCAGACCAGACCGCGGGCTGGATGATCAGCGCGCTTTCAGGTGCCCTACTACTCTTTATCTGGTGGAAACGCGAACGAACAGCATCCCAGTAAAGGTGCCTCCGTCGCGCAGTAGAGCGCCTCGCGCAACTCGACTCTCCGGAACCTCAGACCTCAAACGGAAGCGCTCCCTCCGGCTGGAGCCAGTCGTAGCGTTCATCCAAATGGTGCGATGAAGCGTCTGCTTGCCATCGGTATGGGGTGTGCGTTTCGAGCCAGTCGATCGGCGCGAGACTCTGGCCTCCCTTTGCCGCGATCGCAAATGCGGATTGGATTGCGGCTCTCATCTCCGGTCCGACGGCACCTGGCTCAGGTGAGATGAGCAGCACAGTACCACTCTTTGCGACAACATCAAGCCATTGACGCGTCCGCTCCCGTGGAATCCTGGAGGTGAAAGGCACGCAATCTGCATCTGCTGCGAAGAAGGCGCGATGCTGGGCCAACCGGAAGGCAAGCGTGTTCACTCCCATCCTTCTCGTTCTCTCCCAGACCTTGCCGCTGACATCATCGCCGATTCTCTGTGCATCGAAGATTCCATCCCACCACGTTGCGGCTGAAGATGTCCAGGATGACGTAGAGGTGGAAATAGGTCCATTTGGCCGGACCCAGCAGCTTCGTGATATCCCAGCTCCAGACTTGATTGGGCCCGGTAGCCAGGAGCTCCGGCTTAGTGTACTGCGGATGACGAAGTTGGTTGCGACGCTCCTTCAGCTCCCCGTTCTGGGCCAGGATGCGATGCATGGTGCGTATCGAGCAGAGATAGATGCTCTCGTCCAGTAGCGTGCCAAAGCGCACTTCTGCTGGTCCCTCCCCCGTTAGCGTTGAGCAGGGCAGCCTGTTCGGCCGGTCGCTGCGTCACCTTGTCAACGCACTCGCCGACCTCGGTGAGGCTGGGTGCAGGAGAGCGGCTTCGAGGGCGCCGACATGAGAGCGGGTGCGTGCAGGACTGCGGCTCGCAAAGTCGAAAGGGAAACGGTTGGGGCGTCCGCGTGCCGCGGTTGATGCTGCACAGGTGGCTACTCTCCGAGCCGCCGGCGCCTCGTGGAAGGTCATCTCCCGGGAACTGGGCATCGGCGTCGGCACCGCCCGCCGTGCGCTCCAGAGCCCTTCCAAAAACCTGCCGGAATCTTGCGCTGTAAACGCCTGATTCCACGGCGCCGGAATCGGCCGGTTTCACCCTTCCAGAAACAGGTGTTATTGGAGGGAGACGGGCGCAGGCAGCCTGAACAAGCCTGTGACAAAAGGGCTCCGAATACGGCCTCGCTAAACCCCAAAAAACACATGGCCGGATCTCAACGATCCGGCCGTGTCAAAAGGTGTGGGTTCTGACACAGCCTCTTAGCAAAAACTCAGATGTAACTCCCGGTTTGCTGGTGGTCTAAAAGGCAAGCGTGAGAGCGTACGGTTATTAGCTTCGATGGGGCTGTCAGATCGCCCAGGCTAAGTTCATGATAAGGCGACTTATTAACATCTGACCGAGGATCCGGATGGCGACCAACCACCCGGACCGCGCCGGGCGGACCGATAGAACTCTCTATTCGCACCTGAGCGATCTTCAAGTTTGGATCCAGAAGTGAGTATCTCCGCGCTAAACTAACAATCTCGCTGGTACAAATGATCGGGCAGGCCACTACCTGAATGAAGTAAATACCCCGTCTCGTACTATTGTATTTTCTGTGCGCTACAT
Source organism: Acidobacteriaceae bacterium (assembly GCA_003133425.1). Next base: position 3,901 of record PKXI01000059.1, on the reverse strand, counting down.
GTCACGTTAGAATCGTTTGCGGAGTGTTTACCCGCAACTATTTGTCCCTTTGGAATCACTGAGTCCGTGTCCGTTTTACAGGTAAAATCATACCTATCCGCTTCATCGTAGTCTGGACGGCTCGACCCCGAAATGTGCATGGCTTGGTTCATGATGCCGGTAGCTGTCCAGTTTCCCCGGCACTACTCACAGGTTGCGTTGACGTTCTCAAAGGTGCGGACAGCTTTGTAGACGTTCGAACCTTCGATAAATTTCGAAACGTTGGTGGCGTTGGGTACGGTGTTGTCCAGGTGGTCCTGTACGCAAGTAGGGTCTGCACAAAGAATGGGCTTGGTGATCGAAGAAACGTCTGCGTGTTCATTCATGAACCGCTCTGCCATGACCGCCGATTGAGCCTTCATACAACTTGTGAACGACGAATCTGGAACTAGCTCTGGACCGTATCGAGTCATTTTACCGGTATACCTCAAACCAGCATAGTGTTCGCAAAACCGTGGGTCAGTCAGTTGCGCTTCTTGTAAAGCTTTAACATCCGCATGCGCTACGATTATTTGCGCATGAACCCCAGTAAAGTGTGACTCTTTCAGGCTTTTCGGTGATACTCCGACTGCACCATCTACAGTGATGCTTTCGTTTCTTTCGATCAGAAAGTCTAAGGTCGTTTCTTGACCGGGCGGGAACGGAACCTCAATCGTCGCACCTTGATCCTGGTATTGATGTACCGTTAACCGAACCACGAAGGGAAAGTTCTTACAAGCGGTGCTATCTAACCCAGCCCACCAACGTACGTATTGGCTAGTCTTGAAGGGGTGATGAAATGGGTCTGTAATCTCCCCGTTTAATAGCCCTCCGGCGGTTTTGTTAGACGTGAAGTTGCTAATCCTTACGCACGAGTTAGCACCAACACCCGCTATGGACCGCGCCTTGTCCTGTGCCGTGGAGGGGCTGTTCTGCGCCGCGACTAGTGAAGGGGCCCGGTAAGCGCTGCCAACACTCTCAGTCGATCCAGGCCCGGATGAGGAACTTTCAGACGGAGGAGTTGGAGCGCCCGTGGCCCGATCGACTCGGAAGAATTCGCCGAGAGTGGGCGGCTCCTGAAGCGTGATCGAGGGTGCCTGGCAAGCTAGCCGGCCCGGTGACATCGATGCCGCGGGCGCGAGTAGTATTGCAGCAATCCAGATGGTTGAGATGCGTCTCATTAGGATCATCTCCTAAGGGTACAGAAATATTTAAGCCGGAATCTCCGAATCGAAAGCAGATGTCCGGCGATTGTACGCCCATTGGCGCAAGTTGCAAGACCAACGAGATAGTTCCAAGAGCCCCGGCTATCGACCGCCGTCCTTGTAGAGTGCGCGGCACCTTTCTCCCAGTTGCAGAGAGACAAACCGGAATGAAAGGAGCCTTTAATGGCCTGAGGGAGCATGCACCCACCGGAGCAGATTATAGGATTGTTGCGGCTGATCGAGGTGGGTACGGCGAACGGTAAGACGGCGGCCTGCACGCTCTAGTTCGTGTATGACCTCGAATCAACAAAGCCGGTGAGCCTCCGCCGTGTTGTTGACAAAGACTTCATGCTGGGCCTATTGTGATTGCGTTTTTAGGAAAGGAAGGAAGTCGAAATGGTTGCCTATTTTCAGCTTCAGCCTGCGGAGTCGGAGCTCCAGCAGTTGGCAGAGCAGTATTGGCAGAAGTCCGGCGAGAAAGAGCATGAGCTTGAAAAGGCAGCGTTCGAAGCCGGAGAAGCGATTCGCAATGGTGACTATTCGCTGGCCAATTTGGAAGCGATCGTGCGCTGGAAGTCGGAGCGCGCGGTGCAATACTTGATCGGCAACAGCAACGAGCAGGTCCGGCACGTCCTGGCCGTCGCAGCCGCGCCCGAGTCGTCTACTGAATCGGCCATGAAGGCTTTGCTCGAACTACACGGCGTCGATATCTCGGTGGCATCGGCGATTCTAGCCGCGATCTACCCTGAACGGTACACGGTGCTGGACTACCATGTTCTGGAAGCGGTGGGGTACGCCCGGCACGACGTGCATTTTTATGAGGAGTATCTGGCCTTTTGCATGCGCCTGGCCGACAGCAACATCGTCAAGCCGCAGAGCGAACTCCCCGGTCCCACACCGCTGCGCACGCTCGATCGTGCATTGTGGGAATGGTCGCGTAGCCACAGCGAGTAGCAGCGGTCCCGGCTGCGCGCTGCATCCGGCTTTCGCTTCTGCCTGGAGCCTTCGCCAGAACTCTCAAAATTGTTTGCCTCTTCGGCTGCAGAGGAAGGTTGGGCCTTGCGATACAGCTCAAGAGCAGCCTAATCTTGGATGCTCAGAGCGGGAACAGGTGGTTCCTGCAAGGAAAGGGGTACTTTCCATGTCCGCAAAGCGAATTGGCATTCTCACGGGAGGCGGCGACGTCCCGGGCCTGAATTCGGTCATTAAGTCGGTCGTCTACCGGGGAACTGAAATCGGATACGAAGTCGTTGGCATCCGCCGCGGCTGGGAAGGATTGACGCACGTCGATCTGAAAGATCCAGCCAGCCGGTCGCGGTACATCCAGCCGCTCAACCGCGAGAACACCCGCACTATCGATCGCACGGGCGGCACCTATCTGCACAGCTCGCGCACCAATCCCACCAAGATGCAAGAGCTGCCGCCGGCGCTCGATGGGCAACAGTTTTCAAGTAAGAAATCCACCAAGAATGGCGTAACGATCACGCTGTTCGACGTGACGCCGGCGGTGTTGAAGAATATCGAGACACTGGGACTTGATTACTTGGTGGCGATCGGCGGCGATGACACCCTTAGCTATGCCGCCGAACTTGACCGGCACGGCGTGAAGGTGATCGCGGTGCCGAAGACCATGGATAACGACGTTCGCAATACCGAGTATTGCATAGGGTTTTCAACCGCCATCACGCGTGCCATGGACGCCATCGAGCGGCAGCGGACGACGGTCGGCTCGCACGAGCGCATCGGCATCTTCCGGGTGTTCGGCCGCGACGCTGGCTACACCGCTCTCTACACCGCGTATGTGACATCCTTGCGCTGCTGCATCCCCGAGTACAAGGTGAATTTGAAACACCTGATTGAAATTCTGGTCGCCGACAAGCACAACAATCCCAGCAACTATTCGCTGGTGATTCTCTCCGAGGGTGCAGAGTGGGAAGGCTACACGGTAAAGGAATATGGCCCAGCCGATGCCTTTGGCCACCGCAAGAAGATGAGCGTAGCGGAGGACCTGAGCAACGAAATCAAGGCTGCCGCTGGCGAAGAGACCGTTGTCAGTGACCTGACATACGATTTACGGTCCGGCAGTCCGGATTTCATCGACCGCATGGTGGCCATCACCTTTGCCGGAATGGCGATAGACGCCGTGAAAGAGGGAAAGACCGGCCTGATGACAGCGATCAGCAGTGGCTGCTACGCGATGGTGCCGATCCCCGACCCCAAACTCGGGCCGCGCAAAGTGGAAGTCGCGACCATGTATAACACAGAGCGCTACCGGCCGATTTACGATCGTAAGCTGGGCCTACCGATTTTCCTGACGCGGGGCTAACGCGGAGGAAGCTGAACGTAATTCTCGCTTGGCGATAATGGCCCTGCCGATCGTCATGTTCTTAACGACCAGTGACATTATGCGTCCCGATCAGGATTCCTGCTTCAGCCTGGCGCGGTGCAGAGCGGCCTACCATGGATTCAACTATCCGGTGCCCCATTCGTAGACTCTGTCGCCTTCCTACTCTGCACGAATCCCCGCGTTGGTCAGCGGGACCGCAGACGGAAGGCAAATATGAACACGCTTGCTCAAGCTGAAGTAAGAAGAAACCGGCTGAAGAATAATACAACACGCCTCTCACCCGCACCAGATCAGGCGACGTGCAATTGTTGGCATAAACGCAAATTGGCCG
>PKXI01000448.1 GCA_003133425.1 Acidobacteriaceae bacterium | reverse complement strand
AAGATGTCCAGGATGACGTAGAGGTGGAAGTAGGTCCACTTGGCCGGTCCAAGCAACTTCGTGATGTCCCAGGTCCAAACTTGATTGGGGCCCGTGGCCAGCAGCTCCGGCTTCTTGTAGTGCGGATGCCGAAGTTGGTTGCGGCGCTCCTTCAGCTCCCCGCTTTCCGCCAGCATGCGATGCATGGTGCGGATCGAGCAGAGGTAAACGCCTTCGTCGATCAAGGCGGCAAAGACCTCGGCTGGGGCTTTGTCGCAGAAGCGCTCCGAATGCAGATGATCGAGCACGGTCTGCCGTTCAGCGGCATCCAGTGCACGCGCCGGCGTCCGGCGGACCCGACGTGGAACGGCTGGCTGCATACGCCTATACAGCGATGCACGCGGCACACCGAGGGCACGGCAAGCAACGGCTTTGCCGACGCTGTCACCCAACTCCATGGCGGCGCTCATCAGTTCTCCTCGTCGATCTGGATGTTCGGAATCGGGTTGCCCAACAACGCAGCCACTTTTTTTTGGACCTCGATGATCAGCTCGGCATTCTTCAGCTTCTTGGTCAAGCGGGCAATGACCGCTTCTTGTTCGCGGTTCTGCTTGACCAGAGGGCTGACAACCACTTTGGGGCCACGCTTCTTGGGCGTGAGGGCATCGATCAATCCTTGCTTCCGTTGCCGCTTCCAGGTGGTTAGGTGCGAGGAGTAGAGCCCCTCGCGCCGCAGAAGAACGCCCACGGTACCGGCATCCCGGGCGGCATCGGCCTGGTCGAGGATCGAGCGCTTATACTCGCCGGTGAAGTAACGCCGGCGCGGCCGGGCTATCACCTCAGAATCGGGAACTGCTGAGTGGGGGCCGGGCGCCGAGGCGCCCGCTGCGTTGGCAGCGGGAGAACTGCTTGTCTTGCTTGTGAGTATCAAAGTGAGATTTCTTTCCCCGCCCTACAGTAATTGTTGAGGGGCTACTTGTCTCACTGATGTTGGCACAGAGGGGATCGCCAAAACTTCGCTAACCCGCGACCCGCTGCAACTATTCAACTTCGACAACCAGGGCGCGGCCTGCTTCGGCTTCGGTGACCACCGGACTCTCACTGGAGAAAACAAGATCGATCCCGGATTTTGAGCGCTCGGTCCGCCTGTAAGATAACGGCGAAACGATCGCGCTGGAGTTGGAGCGCGGCCGCAAAGCCACCGACAGCCTAGTCCAAAACCTCCGCGCGGGGGTTCGTACCACCTGAACCACCTAACCGTACGTCTTGGTACTCTGCGACCGCTACGAGGGTCTCTGGGCGATTTGGTGCAGGGAAGCCGAGCCGCGACGGATTCATCGTTCCCAAAATGACGATCAGCATCTGGTGAATCCTCAAACAACTCCATTCGAATAGTGGAAGAGATGATGTTTTTTCGCGATAACCAGGCGAGATTTATTTGAGGTTGATACCCCGATCTGGCGTGCGAGAAGCGGTCCAGCTGATTATTGAAGGATCTTCAGGCAGAGCTAGCATCATCTGGATTCGGAAGAAGGTCTCTCACTCTCGAACCCTCAACTTCTCCACATCGGGGCTGAAGCCCGTACGGCTCTCAAAGAGTGGGCAGAGGAAGAGGGAGTCAGCGTGAATGCGATTGTCGTCAGCGTTCTGGAGGAGTTCTTCAAGCGGTTGAGATGAGCAAGGCACTTCGAACAGAGCTACAGTTAGAGATCTGGGCTCGGCGCGAATTTATGCCTCAGTGATCCTCACAGCAATGGTTAATGCGGCTTTCTACCGACCCTATTGGCGCTATTTGCCCTAGATCGTGTAGTTGTACTCCTTGCCTTTTACCCTGTACATGGCTTCGGGACGATTATCGGCAGCAGTTCGTCTTACGTAGTACTCGTATCCGAATTGGGTAACTCGCTGAACGCCAGAGAGAACGGCGTACTCGATTCTTCCGTAGCAGTAGAGCTTCATCGTCCCGCTTTTGATTTTCATCTTCTGCTCTTCGTTCAGGAGGGCAATTCCTCGAATCGGAGACATCACGAGGCGCTTATCTCCCGCCGGAATTATCTCTCCTTGGATCGCGTCAACCTCAGGCAGTTCGTCGGGCTCCCCGTAAAAAGGTGCATCTGGAAGTGGCAAATCCGAAGGAATCAGAAGACTTACTATTTGAGTTCGGTGGATCTCAGCAGGCGACCGGCCGGCATTCTGAAAGGTAACAATCATCACACTTCTAGTTGGGCCACCTTGGTTCGCGAAATCGGGTAGCTCGAAGGAAACGCTCACCTCAGTGATAATCCAAGCTCGCTCTGCATTGGCCGCGAGGTCAGCACTCTCTTTGGCGGCATTGGCAGCAACAACGTTGGCTGCGGTCTGCTTGCTGATTTTAAGTAGAGTAAACACTCCAACGAAACACGCTGCCAAGGTTCCAATCGAGCCGATCCAGCCGGCCAAGACCCCTGGATCAGCAACCTTCTGCCAATAGGCCTGATGGCTTGCGGAGTCTTTCGTCTCCGAGTTCATCGATGTGTTTTTAGTCGCCGACACCGCTATGGCATCTTGTCTCGGAACGCTTGTGCCTGCCGAAAGTGCTTGGGGGGATGCCAACATGAACAAGCAAACTGCTAAAGGAAGGAACATACAACAGAGTCTACTGGAGTGTCCTAAATAGGAATACGGTCAGGCTTCCGGGCAACCGCCGACCGACATCATCGCCAAGTGTCCCCCAGTCGATCGACGTGGCGAATGATCTTAGGCAAGGAAGACTTCGGAGGGTAGGTACCGGCGCAACTCGCCACAGAGGGGGCACTCGACAGCGACCGACTGAAAGGGGAATTCCTCCCGGCCAGACGGCACGTCGCGGCGGCACTGCTTACAGGTCACCACGAAAGTCTTGCGGCCTGAGGGCGTCGGGAACATGGAAACATTATAGGCGAACATGAGGCGAATATCTCGGTTGGTGCAAGTCCCTAGGAAAGTGATAGATAAATCACACATTACTTTTCACGTGCCATTTAGTGATGTAATTACCACTCATGCAAAGTCTGTCGGAACTCGGTGAAGCGGTCGCGGCGAGGCGCAAGGCTCTCGGGCTCAGCCAGAGCTATGTCGCGACCCATAGCGGTCTTACGCGGGAAACCATCGTACGGTTCGAGCGGGGACAGGTGACGGAATTCGGCTCCCGCAAGCTGCTGGCCGTCCTCGCCGTGCTTGGCATGGAAATGTGCCAGTAGTGTCCGGCTAAAAT
>PKXI01000114.1 GCA_003133425.1 Acidobacteriaceae bacterium | reverse complement strand
TGTAATTTCGTGGCTTTGTTTTCAATCCTGCTAAACGCGCATTGCGCCCCCCCCGCCGGGTCACCAGTAAAGTGCCGTGCAGCAGCGGAACCACGAGAAAGGTGAGCTTCAGCGATTTCCTGGTTCACATACTAATCGTTGTAGACCACTGCCGAGTTCTCGATTTGAAGGGCAAGAAGTTCCGAAAAGTGAGGGCCGTGAATGAGACCTTGTGAACCACCTAGCGAATACTTTGAATTCGTCCACCAAGTGCATACTTCCTCCTCCTATCGCTTGCACTTGTCCTTGGGAACCAGCCTCCGCACCGTAATCGCCTTAGAAGACCCTCGGCGCATCTCGTCGGCGGCTTGCTGGCCGACTTGCGCTTTCAGGAGAGAGTCCGCCTCGGGCCAATCTGTGGTCGCAGTTGAAGCGAGCAAAGAACTCTGCATTTCAGCGCTCAATCCCTTGAACCGGTCTGAAGTGCGAAGTAGCCCTCGAACTGTGTGTTGATCAACCCCTTTGAGAGCTTCGATCTGAATCTGATTACTGCGAAGTCTAAAGGTCTTGCCAAATCCGATGCGAAAGCCGGAGTAATCGATATCACTGCCCAACGAGAGTCTTTCGACCACCGTAGCGTCGAAACTGCTGCCCAAGACAGTGGCTGCGCTCAACTCGCTAAAACGCCTGAGTGTCTCTCGAACTTTGGGTTGAAGGAGGCAATACGGGCGGTCTTGCCAAATCTGATGGATAGTTGAGCCGACAGGCCGTAAGGCAATGCTTTGAGCCAGCGGCCTCACAGCAGTCAGCCCAGCGCCTTCCACTCCTTTCAGCATCCAGGCGAGCGTGATATCAGAAAGCTCTCGGGTCGGATGTCCGCCTCCGACATCACTATGATCTCCAGCAAACCACCGTTGCTCAAGAGCTTGGTCGTCACGATCCTTATTCAACCACACGTGCGGTTCGAAATCTGATCGAAGCTCGTGAAGCGAGAGCCCGTGGTACGCATGCGAGACATTGGGAGGCAGCTTTGTCTGATGATAAGAATTGAAAACTCGTGTGATGGCGGCTGCCTTCGACGGAAGGCCGAGCGATGCGACGGCGTCCCAAATTCCGATTAGGTAAATCGGGAGCGATTCGAAGTTTAATTCGCGTTCCCTCTGATCAAGCTTCGATCCGACCAAACCTTCGTGCAGATACTCCTTGATGTTGGAGCGAAGCTCCTTGGTATCCCCCTCCAGATACTCGTACGCGTAGTAGGCTTCATCAACAACTCGATTCAGCTGGTCGGGAGGAACGGCTCTAAGTCCAACACCGATGCAATCTAAGAAGCCAGCGAGCGATTGCACAGCGAATGCTCCGCGAGAAAAACCAAACAGATAGATGCGGTCGTTTGGCTCGTAATTTGAGATGAGAAATTTGTACGCGAGGCGAATGGCGAGAGCTGTACCGGCACCAGTGCCAGCAGGAATGAAATCTGGGACATGTTGCGTGTCTGCTCCAACGCCGCTGAGATAGCCCACGACAGAGCCAGCATTGTTAGATCGTACCCCCTGCTTGCCAGCAAGCGATCTTGGGCGTTTGTCAGGATTCCGCAACGACTCGGCATTTAGAAAGTACGCGAGTCCCTCGACGTTTGTTGGAACCGTCGAAGGTTTTTCCGGGCCCTGCCTCGTACCATCAACGAGGAGGATGATGTTTTTCGGTTGTCTCATTGAGCCTTCAATCTTTCTGTTCGCTCATACCCGTTTCATGGCGAAAGGATTCTTCGAACAGTTTAGGCTGGCGCACCTGTTATTCAAACGGACATTTATCCTGGACTTCCCCTCTCTTGCCGTCAACCAAGAGCCGCATACAACGTCTGCCGCGATATCCGGTATTCAGCAGCTAATGCAGCCTTCTTCTCCCCGGCCTTAACCCGCTTGCGAATCTCTGCGACCTGCACCGACGCCAGGGAGGGTTTCCGACCCTTGTAGACACCTTTTTTCTTCGCCAACTCGATCCCTTCCCGTTGTCGTTCGCGGATCATCGAGCGTTCAAACTCCGCCACAGCCCCTAGCAAGGACAAGAGGAGATTTGACATCGCCGAGTCCTCTCCTGTGAAGGTCAGGTTCTCCTTGACGAACTGAACGTGGACACCCTTCTTGGTGAGGTCGAGAACAAGTCTTCGGAGGTCATCTACGCTTCTGGCGAGTCTGTCCATGCTGTGAACCAGGAGCAAGTCGCCCTCCCGGAGGTATTCGAGCGCAGCCTGCAACTGTGGCCGCGCCGTGTCCTTGCCGGAAGCCTTGTCAGTGAACACCTTGTCCAGCTTCACGCCCTCTAGCTGGCGATCCGTGTTTTGGTCAAGGGTGCTGACCCTGATGTAGCCCACCCTCTTTTCATGCCTTTTCGCCGCTGTCATCTTGACCTCCCAAACAAAGTGTCTAGTTAGACTCTAGATGTTTTGTGAAATATGTCAAGAAAATAAGGAACGAACCCTAGATAGACACGAATAGTGTCAAGCTGGAGTGTTGATTTGGCGTATACCCCATGCTGACATACCTCTGGGTGCTGAATGCGAACAATCCCGGAAGTTCGAACAACGCTATGCAGGCAGGTAATCGCAAAAGGGGCTGTGACCGATTGCGCTACTTTAGGAAAAGGTGTGGGCGTACTTGGCCGTTTACGAGAAGGTAACTGACGGATGGACTGACGGATGGACGGTCATCCGACCGGGATCCAGAAGCTGGGCATTCCTTTGGCGTTCGAACGTCGTATAGGCAAATGGCGGGCAAGCAGCCACGGGAATCATGGCATTTACAGCATTCGTGGCATTTTGTTTTCTGTAACTTACAGATTCTAAAATAACTTAAAAAGAACGAATCCCACTCTCTCCGCCAGACATTGATTATATTGGCTTTAACTGCCTTGGTGTCCATAATGGTGTCCAGGAAACGTCGATTTTACGTTTCAGGAGTCTCACCACCACGGCCAAAGTCTCTTCAGCCACGGTCTCTCCCAGTGAGTAAACATCGTCAAGAAAGTCAGGGTCGATGGCGCTTGGAACTTCTACCCTGCCGTCGTCGAATCCAACGGAAAACTGAAGGACAAGGTCCGCGTTAAGGATGTGGTTGAGGTCCGCCTTGAGGGGGCCTGCTACCTCCAGTGGCGGGAGGGGAAATCGCGCTTTCGCGAATGTGCCCGAGAAGACAGATGTGCTGGATTTGGCGCGACGCAAGTTCATGGAACCTGAGGCGGCGAAGGCCGGTGTTTTGATTGCCGAGATTCCAGGCCATAAGCCAGTCGGCATTTCACTCGTAGATGCTGTGAGCGATTACCTCGAAGACATCAACCCCTCTTGAAAACTGCCATGATGTCTCCTCTCTCTCTCGGTGAAGCGCGAACGCCGAAGCGCTTCGCGCGAGTGAAGATTGGAGCAGGAGGAGAACTCGCGCAAATGGGCGTTCAGCCGGAGATCGGAAGGGGTTCGAATCCGTTTGCTGAGGAGGAAATCAACTGAGCAGGATTGCTATGGACAGGGCATCCATTTTGATGGAGCGTGGGCACAAAAATGGGCACAATTTGAAAATTTGGCGGATTTCTGGCTGCTCAATCTTGCTCTAAGTTGTTGAAAGTATGCACTAAAAGATTTCGCCTATTTCGCAGGTTTCGCCTGTTTCATATTTCCTTGTGACAGTTTTTAGGACAGCGGCATTTCGAAGCGGTGGTGTGCATAGCCAAGTATTTCCTCTCAGACGGGCGCAATGCAGCCTCGGGGCTTCACTTCGCCTTCCGCCTCCGGGTGCCAGCCAGTAGCTCCGACCTCCCGACGACCGTTCGCGGGGCCTCCAGCTTCGGCGGGTCGGAGACACCCTCGAAGGCCGGATTCGACTTCCACGGACTCAGGCCGTACATCCGGGAATCTCGCAGCGAGTTCACGCCCTCGCTCCATGCCGCCAGCATCCGCTTGCCCGTATCCTTGAAGCCAGCCAAGCTGTCCATCTTCTCGCGTACTGCCGGGGCGGTATCGGCGACGGCATCGCTGATGCGTTCGACCAGCACCCGCTGCTCCTTCTCCGGGATGCCAAAGTTGGCGGTCATGAATCGGGCGAGGGTCTTGCCGGGGAGCCACGTCTTCTTGCCCATCAGGCCGATGCCGGGTGGGTTGTGCTGGTACCCGGCATAGACCGAGGTCGTGAAGAAATCGTATGCGGGAGCGAGACTGGCATCGTCCCGCGATGTGTAGAGCAGCGCGATGTTCTTGGCGTGGCAATCAGCATTCCGCAGAGCGTAGGTCAGCAGCAGCATCGCGGTCAGCTTCTGGAAGGTTTCATAATGGTCTCGTCCCGGCACGTGCGCCCGTACCGCCTTGGCGATTCTCTCCCACGTGGTTTCGTACTTCTGAGCGGGGCGCAACCCCAGTAGCGAACAGAAGTCCTCCAAGGCACGGAAGGGCTTGCCGCTCTCGTCCACGTCGAAGCGATGCACCACGAGGACGTTGCCATCCTCAGAGAGTTCCGTCTTGGCAGTGGGAAGCACATTCGCCACGACCTGCATACACACGTGCTCGTTGGCCGTCGCGAACGGAATCCGCGAGGACGAGCCTTTGACGATGTGCCGGTGGGTCAGCAGGGTCGCCTTTGGATGCCGACCCAGCCCGGTCCCTTTCTGTTTCTCCGAATCGAGGAATTTCGGCAGGACGCCCGAGACGCCGCTCCTCGCGTGCTCCCGCACAAGCTGCGAGAACGCCTCTTCGGAGTTGTCGCCCTTCAGGAGTTCGGCGACCTCGACCGGCTTGGCCGGTTCATCCAGCACCGCGCCCGGTGGAGCCACCTTCAGCCGTCCTACCATGTTGCGCCCAATGACCGAGAGCAGCGCAACCGGGCTGGCTCCGATGTGCGGTCCGAACTCCTCCTGCAAAACTTGCAGCAGGTAACCCTCGGGTAAGTTCATGCGGAAGATGGGATGGAGTTCGTCGTCCCACGGATAGGACTCGGTGCGGACGGGCATCGTCAGCGAAACAAGGTTCTCCGGCACGGCATCCGGCGTGTAGGCCATGACGCTGCGGAAGTCGCCGACCTGTTCGAGCACGCCGACGTGCTTATCGAGGACGTGGACATTCAGCTTCATTCGCCACCTCGCTCACGCCGCAATTCATCGAGGGTGCCAGCCGCCCCAACTTCGGTGAAGCTTATCTCCAGTCCAAGAACAGCGAGGACAGCCAGCAGCTTGCGGGAGCCGAACTCTGATAGCTGCCCTCGCTCAAAGCGCAGGAGAGTCTCCCGCGTGAGGCCAGTGCGGCTGGCAACCTCGCTCTGGCTCAACTTGAGAGCCTTGCGCTTTGCCGCGACCGCCTCGCCGAGTTCCGCCAAAGCCTGCATGAGTGATTTATATATCACTATCTATGATATTACAAGTGTTTAGTGATATAAATCTCACTTTTGCAGCTAATGCGTTGCCTTGCTGTCTAGCACGCCGCTGGATGGCGTCACACCTTGGCCGACTGAATATCATCGCTGTTTCCTTCCAGTTGCCTGTGCGGTGAAATGCTTCCAACGCAACCTGAAGCCCGGGGACGCTTGCCTCTCCAAAACGCGCAAACTCTTCAAGACGGAATCTCTGCTCGTCGCGTTCCCGGCTCCGGCATCCAGCTTGCCGAAGATACTCTGAATGTGAATGACAGAAATCGTCGGAAGCCCCATGTGCTGCATCCGCCTCGAACGGGAGGTTTCCGGGATTTGAGAGCGGTCGCTTCCGCCATCTTACGAAAAGGGTATTGAAATTGTTGCTGGGGCACTCGTTGATGAAACTGCGGAAAACGGTCAGGAGCAGAATGTTGTTTCTCTCGCACCACTCCACGAGTTTGCCACCCATCTGTTTTGCCTTGGTATTGCCCAATCCGTCTTGGTCTCGGAATTTGTACCACTCCTGCAATGCCGCTTCGACGGTCGTACCTTTGGGCAGTACCTTGCCCTCAGCGAAGTCCTTTAGGCGCTTCTCCAAGTCCTTCGCTCTGGACTGCGCTTCAGACCAACTACGGGGCTCCAATGACCATTTGTTCTGGTAGGTCAGCTTTTTACCCTCGAAAACGCCGGGGGCCCCCTTCCAAACGAATTGAACGTGCAACGGACAGCCACACCGAGGTTCATATCAGTTGGTGCTCTTGCAAACCCGCCTGTTGTGACGCCTCCAAATGGTGAAGGTCATGAGGTCTGTCTGACGGGCGACAATTAAAAC
>PKXI01000378.1 GCA_003133425.1 Acidobacteriaceae bacterium | reverse complement strand
TTTCAAATATCTTTGGCTAGTATTCGCCACCGCTCGAACACTTCAAGACGTTCATCATCCTTCAGTTCCAACAGCACCGATGGTCCTACGGATGAGCAGTATCAGGCCGATGGCGCCCTTCTCCGTCAGTTGCCACGTCTTCAGAATTCATCAAATGTACCAGCAACAACGACTGTGAGATTGCGGAATCGTCGCCTATTGCGCTGGTCCGTTCGCGGCTTTGATATTGGCCCACCGGCTCTCATCGTGCCACTGCGTAGAGGAATGGACGGTCGTCACCACTTCTCCAGAAGTAGACTAGGATAATCACACTTGCGATAGCCGCGTACGCACACCAAAGCGAGGTGAACGCGTACACCTTGACCACAGTTACGATCAGGAGAATTGCCATGTTTGCCGCTCCGAATATCACCATCGCCCTGACCTTCGAAAAGAACAGCGAGTGCAGCCAACCAGGCGAGGGTGCCAGGATACGCGTTTACCGAAAAGGTGGACGAGTAGAAGACGATTTGGTCAATATCGCGAATCTAGGCTGAGCCTTCCCAACTTCTCCTCGAGCCTGTCCGCCGTAACCTTCAAGACTTTCAAGGTCAACAGATTCGCAAATAGAGCCGCTCAAGGGGTGAGCACGATCTTGCCAATACCACCCTTCTCCGCCAGTTGCTGCGCCTCGCGGATCTGCGATAGCTTGGACCTCTTGCTGATCGGAATTGAAAATAATCCTCGCGCCACCTCCCGGCCAAGCTCTTCCAATCTGACGGAATCAGGCTGAGCCCAGATGGGAACAACGCGTAGATTGTGGCCTTCCGCGGACGCGGGTGCACCGAGCACGGTGGCGAGCACGCCGTTCTTCCTGATGTGTGGCAGAAGCCGGTCTATTGTTTCGTGCCCAACCATATCGGCGACGGCATCGAGTTCCGGCAAGCCGGCAATCTCCTTCAAATCGTCCAGTGCAATCACGCGATCCGCACCCAGGCCTTCCGCCTCCGCCCTCTGACTGGAACGAACGCCTGCAATCACATGAGCTCCGTGCTGTTTGGCAACGTGGACAGCAGTTCGACCGACGCCACCGATTGCGCCCGTAATGAGTATGATTTCACCGGGCCTTGGTCGAACGCCGAGTTCAATTACCTGGGCGCCGGTTAGCAATACGAGAGGCAATGCCGCCGCGTCGATACCGTCAAGATTTTCGGAAGTGCGCGCCAGATCCACAGGCTTGCACACCACATACTCAGCATAGGAGCGATTCACCAAGCCGAAGACGCGCTCGCCCACCTTCAGGCTGCTTACACCTTCTCCAAGCGCAGCCACCTCGCCCGAAAGGTCGCGACCAAGAATCGCCGGGAATTCGAGCGGCATCATCTCTCTCAGATCACCTCTGCGCAACTTCCAGTCAATGGGATTGATGCTGACGGCCATAGTTTTCACCAACACTTCGCCTGCTGCCGCCACAGGCATTTGTGCATCCTCGTAGCAAAGTTGGTTGACGTCTCCATACCCATGCAGCAGAACAGCCTTCATCAGTCGTTGTGTCATGTGCTTCCTTTTCTACATGCTTGCATTGCCATGTTGTCGATATTCACCAGCAGGTGTCTCATGTGAAGCGCTGGATTCCTGGGCGAATGGATGGAGAGGCCGTAATGCCCGTTTCAAAGGCCGTTCCGGATTGACTTTCCGATCGTTTGGCAACCAGTCTTCGGACCTAGACGCCAATTTCATGCAAGGCCAGAAAGGCCTCCAGCAGAACGCGAGGATTGAATTGTCCCTTGTATACGGGCGGCGCCTTACGCTCCAGGCCTAGCAATGAGTAGACTGCCTTCTGTGCAGAGCGAATTGAGTATTCCACTGTGAATACAACATCGTCTGGAAGTTCACAATACTGCCCGACGAAGGCCAGGTTCTTCAAACCTTCCGGGACCACCTGAGGACGATCGCCCTTGCTTCGAGGAAGAAACTGGCTGGTAATGAAGGGCATCATGCAAGGAATGCAGGTGCAGATTTCGAGAATTCTGCCGCCATGCTCCTGGAGGCGCAAATGGCCGATGATCTCCGTCATGATTTCTCGCCCAGTACATGCCGCCATGGGCTTCTTCACGAAGTTGCCCGGTATATCGACGAATAGCCCATAGCCCCAGAAGACCTGTACCCCCTCTGGTTGCCCAATGAAATGCGGCTGGTGGGGCAACACGATCGATGCCAGCCAACTGGACTCCGGGAAGGTAATGAGCCCGCCTTCTCCGGGTACGTTGCCCGTCAGATCCCGGATCAGTTCGAAGAACATGGGGTCGTGAAGTGTAGTCGTAAAGGACATCCACTTTGATTTCTCGATATGGTCGGCAAAGTTCGAAGGATGCCCAAACTCGGTGTGGTTGGCCGCGATCTTCTCCCAAAGTGCCCAGGAGCCGCCATCTGCTTTCCCGAGCAGTGCGGCGGCCGAGTCCATTGCGCCGAGACTCGAACCCTCGGTCATGGACCCAAGAGTTACGATGACTTTGTCCTGCTCTGTAACGGCGATCTCCCTGACACAACCATCCTGTTCGACAATGATCTTCTCGACCTTAAGACCGTCTTTGCCATGCGCGAATGCGAGGTCAGTCACAGTTGTTTTGAGCTTGAACTTAACACCGCGCTCTTCGAGCCATTTGTGAAGCGGAAGGACCATCGAATCGTACTGGTTGTATACGGTACGCATTATGCCGGTAAGCGTATTGAAACCGGAAACCATGTGAGTAAAGCGCACCAGATAGCGTTTGAACTCGACTGCGCTATGCCAGGGCTGAAAAGCGAAGGTGGTACACCACATGTGCCAGAAGTCCGTTTCAAAGAACCCCGGGGCGAACTGGTCGGAGATCGTGGTCCGTCCAAGAAACTCTTCCGGTTCGATCGCCAGGCGCTCGAGGTTAAGAATGTCCTTCTCGCTCAAACCAAAACTAGGACGATCGATCCTGTGACCATCCCGAAACAGGCGGGATTTGGAGGCGGTCTCCATCGTCTTGTTCCAGTCGAATATCTCATGCGTCACCGTTTTGGCCCCATCGAGAGTCGGAATCGATGAAAACAGGTCGTAGGTGCACAGATATTTGCTTTCAATCATGCGACCGCCGCGCATCACGTAGCCGTCAGTCGCGTTTCCAGCCGCGTCAAGGCTTCCGCCGAGCCGGGAAGACTCCTCCAGGATCGTAATCGTCTGACCTTGCACATCTCCGTCTCGAATGAGGAAAACTGCAGCGGCAAGAGAAGCGATGCCGCCGCCTACAAGATATGTTGCCGCGCTCTCATTACATCGTTTCACAGGGATCGCTTCACACTTTCTCTTTGTCCAGTCAATCTTGCCGCGTTTGCGCTAAGCGACTCTATACGTGAGCGCTACAAGTACCCAAGGCGATTGTCAATCTGTAATGCAGGAATGACTGTATCGAATTGAACAGATAGTCAGGCGTCCCAGATCGCGGAATCATGATGAGCGCACGGTAAGGCCGTCCGCATTCAGCGCAGACTTTCAACGATCACCCATCGTGTCCACAGAAGAAGGCCTTCAGCAGTCTTCATGGTCGTTACGAATGTGATCATTCATCCTAAGAGGATTTCATCTGTCAATGAGAAATGCTCTTCCAGTTTGCTCATCGCATTCGGACGTTGAGCAAGGAATGCTCCAATCGAGCTTCAAAGATGGGTTTACATGGAGTTTCGGCTTGTAGCCGCAGAGACAATCGTCAGCATCCATCAAGCACACATTGCGCAGAGCAATCCTGCACAGTTCCAGAAGCCCGACCCTGCAATGATTCCGACCCTGCAATGATTTACGCACGATCCTGCGTTAGGATCACGATGCATAATTGATAGCCAACCAGAAGAAAGGTGTCCGAGTGAAAACAACAGAAACGATCAAGAACAATGTGGAGCAGGAATTGCGCTGGGAACCAAGCGTTTGCGCAACAAAGATTGGCGTCTCGGTCAACAACGGAGTTGTTGAGCTTGATGGGCATGTCGGTAGTTTGTATGAGAAGTGGGCAGCCGAACGTGCAGCCCTCCGGGTTGTCGACGTCACTTCCGTCGCAAGTGAGATCATTGTCGATCTCCCGTTCGAAAGCGAGCGCACAGACGAGGACATTGCGTCTGCTGCGGCCAATCACCTGAACTGGAACTCCCAGGTGCCTGACAATATCAAGGTGAAGGTCTCAAACGGCTGGATCACACTTCAAGGGACAGCCGAGTGGCAATACCAGAAGGAAGAAGCTGCAAGAGCTGTTCGGTCTCTGCGCGGTGTGAAAGCGGTGTTGAACAAAATTGAACTCAAGCCGACCGTGAATACCACGGACATCAAGATCAAGATTGAGGACGCACTCAAGCGCGATGCCCAGATTGAAGCGAAGGATATTACTGTCGAAACCTCTGGTTCCCTGGTGACCTTGCGCGGACGTGTGCATTCATGGAGAGAACACGACGACGCCGAGCACGCCGCCTTCTCCGCGCCCGGCGTTGGCGGCGTTTCAAATCTCTTGACTGTTTCCTATTGAGCCCTGGCGGTCCTTCAAATTCGAGGCATCGGAGCGACACCTCGTTTGGTGTCGCTCTGACCACGAATGGAAATCGGCGAGTCGGACAAGTCCGCATGACTCAAGTCACATCCCTCCGTGCTTCGTATTCGCCAACCTGCAAATTAGGAGAGACACGTCGCGATTGAAGCGTTGACCGGCGGCAAGCTTGAAGAGCACCGAAGTCGACGACCTCATAGGCAGCACCGCGGAGCAAATTGACGATCTGCTCTTTCAGAACGAACCCTCCATGGTCTGAGGCGATTCCAACGCGCATGGTGCTTCCTCCTTGTTCTTGTCAAGTACACGTGAGCCTGCCTGCAGACGTTCTCAGCGGTGAAGCCGTAGTGCTCCATTACCAATGGTCCGGGCGCCGACGAGCCGAAGGTGTCTATCCCAATGACGGCGATCCTGGGACCGACAAAGGACTGCCATCCTACCGGGGCACCAGCCTCAATGACCAGGATTGGCACATCCGCGGACAGAATCCTTTCTCGGTAATCGTCCGATTGCGCTGCGAACAGGCTTGTGCTCGGCATGCTCTACGAGCCCGTCGGCAAGCGCCTGCTGCCTTTAGATCTCGCCTGGCAGAAACAGCTTGCCGCTGCTCCGTGGCCAACCACGCTGCCCCCGGAAGTCATCCAGGGAGCCAAGTCGCCGTTGCGCGCTTTCATACGCGAATACCTGTTTGTCCTGCTGTTTCAAGCGTGCGCCGGGTCGCTTGCCAGCGAAAATGCCAGCCGCCTTGCCGCGATGCAGCGGGCAGAGAAGAACATTGACGGAATCCTGGAAGACTTGAACCTAAAGTTGCATCGCATTCGCCAGGAGTCGATTGACGAGGAACTCTTTGATGTCATATCCGGTTACGAGGCCCTGACCGCTGTCCACCGGCCACGCTTATGCGGGGCGATAGTGGCTCGCGACACTTCCACTCGCGCTTCCCGGCTGATACCACGTGAGCTCTCTTGAATAGCTTCATCAAGGCTCTTCCTCCAACCTGTCTTGATCACAACTGCTCAGATTCCTGATCAATCCGAGTCGATACTGATTCGGAGAGTTTCAACCACTGGTGCGACTCTTTGCCCCGCCAGGCCCTGGGGTGAATTTTCTGCATCTTATCCCGCAACAGCCCAGAAGCATCGGGCCGAATTTAAATCAATCCTCAAAAATGCTAGCTGAGTGATGAGGGACCGTAATGCGGTCAAAGCTGAACAAGATGAAATCTGAAAGCCGCTGCCAGGATGTGAGCAGTTGCGGAGAACGAGAAAGGATACGCTACGATGGGCACCACCGAACTCCCCGTCAAAGTTGAGAAGGACGACACGCCTCAACCTTTCAGCAAGAACTTCGATCAGTTTGGCAATTCTTCCGGATTCATCTTCGACGTGAGCCTGTCGACCGCGGTTGCGGCCAACGGCAAGAACGAAGAGAGAGCACCAAAGCCCAAGGGACCGCTCTCGCCCGAGATGCTGGACAAGATGAATCGCTACTGGCGCGCTGCAAACTACCTTTGCATCGGCCAGATCTACCTCTTTGACAATCCCTTGCTCCGCGAGCCGCTCAAGGCAGAACAGATCAAGCCCAGGTTGCTCGGTCACTGGGGAACCTCGCCTGGACAGAACTTTATCTACATCCATCTGAATCGGCTCATCAAAGAGCATGATGCGGACATCATCTATATCTCTGGTCCGGGACACGGAGGCCCTTCGCTCAATGCCTGCTCCTATCTTGAAGGCACATACACCGAGGTTCACCCGGAGATCACACGCGATGAAGACGGCCTGCGGCTCATGTTCCGCAAGTTCTCCACGCCGGGCGGCGTGCCCAGCCATTGCGGGCCGCACGTCCCAAATTCCATGCACGAAGGCGGAGAGCTTGGCTACTCTCTGGTCCATGCATTCGGCGCGGCCTTCGACAATCCAGATCTGATTGTGGCCTGCGTTGTCGGAGATGGTGAGTCCGAGACCTGTCCACTGGAAGGAAGCTGGAAGTCGGTCAACTTCGTCAATCCGGCCCGAGACGGCGCGGTCCTGCCGATCCTTCATCTCAATGGATACAAAATCTCCGGACCAACCGCACAGGGACGCACCAGCGACGCAGACTTAAAGGCCCTCTATGTGGGTCGAGGCTACAAGCCCTATTTTGTTGAGGGCGACGATCCCGAAGTCGTCCATCAACTCCTCGCTCAGACGCTTGAGGATTGTTATACCGAGATTCGTGGAATTCAACAGGAGGCGCGCAAGAACGGTTTCAAGGTGCAACCCGTCTGGCCAATGATCATCTTTCGCACGCCCAAGGGATGGACCTGCCCGAAGGAAGTGGATGGCATCCCCATCGAAGGCACTTTCCGCGCACATCAGGTCCCGCTGGCAACAGTCCGTGAGAATCCCGAGCATCTCAAGATCCTTGAAGCCTGGATGAAGAGCTACAAGGCCGAAGAACTATTCGACGAAAACGGCAAGTTCATCGACGAACTCGCGGCTCTCTCGCCCATAGGTAACCGGCGCATGGGAGGCAACCCACATGTCAATGGTGGCCGCGAGTTGATCACCCTCGCGCTGCCCGACTTCACGGATTATGCCCTTGAAATTCCAGGCCCCGGTCAGGTTCTGGCCGAGGCTCCGCGCAAGTTGGGCGATTTCTTCCGAGACATCTTCAGAATGAATCTGACAAACTTCCGCATGTTCTGCCCAGATGAATCGAATTCCAATCGCCTCAACTCCATCTTTGAGGCGACGAAACGATGCTCGATGGCAGAGATCGTCTCGATCGACGACGAATTGGGGCCGGACGGCCGCGTCATGGAAGTACTGAGCGAGCACCTCTGCCAGGGATGGCTTGAAGGCTACCTGCTTACAGGACGCCATGGCATGTGGTCCTCCTATGAAGCCTTCGCGCAGGTCGTCGACTCGATGACTACCCAACATGCCAAGTGGCTCGAGCAATGCCGCGAGTATCCCTGGCGCAGGCCGCTCGCGTCTCTCAATGTCCTGCTCACAAGTCATACCTGGCGCAACGACCACAATGGTTTCAGTCACCAGGCAACCGGGTACGTGGACAATGCGCTGGCGCGCAGGAGTGAAGTGATCCGCGTGTACTATCCACCGGACTCCAACTGCCTCCTCAGCGTCTTCGACCATTGCCTGCGCAGCCGCAATTACGTGAACGTCGTCACCTGCGGCAAACAGCCGCAGCTCCAATGGCTGAACATGGATGAGGCTCTCGAACATTGCTCGCGCGGCGCATCCACGTGGAAGTTTGCAACCAACGATGGAGGCGGGGAACCGGATATAGTGCTGGCCTGCGCCGGCGATGTACCAACTATCGAGACCTGCGCGGCCTCGTGGCTACTACAGAAACATGTCCCGGACATCAAGGTGCGCGTTGTCAATGTTGTGGACCTGATGACTCTTATGTATCCAGACAAACATCCTCACGGGATGGACGAAATGTCCTTCAACGCGATTTTCACCGAAACGGCGCCCGTGATCTTCGCCTTCCACAACAATCGCTGGCTCATTCATACCCTTGTTCACGGGCGCTCCAATGAAGGCCGCTTCCATGTGCACGGTTATATGGATCAGGGAACAACCACCACGCCATTCGACATGGTGGTTCTCAACGAAATGAGCCGCTTCCACCTTGCGCTGGATGCATTGAAGCATATTCCGCGCCTCCGTCTGCAAGCGCAGAATGCGATCAACTTCTTCAACCAGGAGTTGCAACGCCACCACGACTATATCCGTGAACACCTGGAGGATATGCCGGAGATCAGGAACTGGCAGTGGACGAAGGACTTTAGCGATGCCACAACCCCGGCTCCGCTTGCCAAGGGGCATCCGCAGAAGGCCATGTTCACCGACAGTTAAGCGGCGGTCAATTGAAATCGAGGCAGAGCCCGCTATCGCACGAGGTTTGCGATAGCGGCCTCCGCTTCCTGAACTCCGGCACTTGGGGGGATATTGAACGATCAGAAGGCGCCATCCGATTGGTTCAAGATTGATGGAGTTGATGCGCTGGTTGAGTTGGCGCTCAATCTCCACTGGTCCTGGAACCATGTTGCGGACGAGTTGTGGGAAGCGCTCGATAAGGACCTCTGGGCAACCACTCAAAACCCATGGGTGATCCTGCGCACGGTCTCTCGTGAAAAAATCAAGGCCGCATTAGGCGCGCCGGAGTTCCGCCGGAAGCTCGACAGTTTGCTTCGACAGAATCGGGATTCCTATCAGGCCGACGCATGGTTCCAGCACAAACATTCAGGAACGGCGCTGACGACGGTCGCCTACTTCAGCATGGAGTTCATGCTGAGTGAAGCCTTGCCCATCTATTCAGGCGGGCTTGGCAACGTAGCCGGCGACCAGATGAAGGCGGCCAGCGATCTGGGTGTTCCGGTGGTCGGAGTCGGCTTGCTTTACGGGCAGGGATATTTCCGCCAGGACTTCGATGCGGAAGGCCAGCAGCAAGCACTCTATCCAATCAACGATCCGGGGCAGTTGCCCATCCGGCCGCTGCGCCAGCCAAATGGCGAATGGTTGCGTTTGCAAATTCAACTTCCCGGCTCAAGGATATGGCTTCGCTGTTGGGAGGTGTCCGTGGGAAGAGCGAAGCTCTATCTTCTCGACACCAATGACTTTGCCAATACCGCGGCTCATCGGTATCCGTTCGGCCAACGCCATGGTTGATGGGCCCAGGGGGCGGAGGATAGGCTACTTTGCCAGTTTGGCGGCGTAGGCCGTAGGTGTGAGTTCGGCCAGGGACTGGATGGAGCGACCGGCGAGGCCAGGCAGCATATCGGCCAGGTACTGGCGGATGGGCACACCGAGATTGCGGCAGCTTTCGACGATCGAGAAGATGGCGGCGATTTTGGGCCCGGCTTCCTTGCTGCCGATCTGCAGCCAATTCCTCCTGCCGATTGCAATTGGCCGCATCGAATTCTCGGCCCAGTTCGTCGATAGCTCGATGACCGGATACTGCATAAAGCGCGTCAGCTTCTCCCAGCGCGTGAGCGTGTAGGAGACGGCCTTGCCCGCGGCGGACTTGGGCAGCACGCGATCCTTCATCTTCAAAAGCAAGGAGTGCAGCTCGTCGAGCAGCGCAGGGGCGCGCTCCTGGCGCAACGCATGGCGGTCGTCGAGCGAGAGGTTTTGCTCGCGTGCCTCGCGATCGATGGCAAACAGGCCATCCATGAGCACGACAACGCGCTCCAACTCCGCGTCGGTAGCCTTAGCCTTCTCGCGCACCTTCAGCGCGTCGATGTATTTTCTCCTCGCATGCGACATACAGCAAGCATGAACCATGCCTTTGGCGCCGACATTTTCGTTGTACCCGGCATACCCGTCGGTGTGGAGTATGCCGGAGAATTCCTTGGAGACCGCTTTGGGGACCTCGCCCGACCGCGTCATCTCGAAGTCGAAGACCACACCCTTACCCGGCGAACTGTATTGCCAGAAATAAGCTTTGTGGTTCTCGCCCTTTTTCTCAGGCGTCTGCACGCCGCAGTAGGTTTCGTCGGCCTGGACGTAGCCGCCGGTGAGCAGATCGCGCTTCATGACATCGACAACGGGAATCAGAAGCTCGCCCACGCGCAGCACAGAATCGTTCATCGTGGTCAGCGCCACGTCGATGCCGAGATCGCGCCAGAGGATCGCGCGCTGGCGATAGATCGGAACACTGTCGCAATACTTGCCAACGAGGAATTCGATGATGACTTCGTCGGAGAAGATCGACTTGTGCGCAATGCGCTCAGGCACTGCGGCCGTCGCCACGCCGTGTTCTTCGCAGCAGCCGCAGGCGCGCTTCTCGCGCTTGATGACGCGCACGAAGTACTCAGCCGGCTTCTTGCCGAGCACTTCGGTCGTCTCGTATCCAATCACCCTGGTCTCGCCGCCGCACTTGCCGCAGCTGCATTGCTCAGGCGCGCAAGGAATGATTTCCTCGACGCGTTCCAGATGCGCGGGCAACTCGTTGCGGCCAGGATGATTCCGGCGCGCGCGCCGCTGCTTCTCCGTAGGCTTGTTGCTCTCTTGCACGCTTTCGGATGAATCGGCCAGCGGGCCGCTGGCGATCTCCGTCTCGATCTCGTCGCTCGATACCGCGGGTTCCAGATCGAGCAACTGAAGCTGCAGATCGGATAGCTTCTCGCTACGCTTGCCGTAGCGCGCCACGCGTTCGGCGCGAAGCTCTTCCTTCAGCTGATGGATGATTGATTCAGCCGCAGAAAGCGCCTGATTCTTTTCCGCGATGATGCGATCCTTGGCTTCCACCTTCTGCTGTAACTGCTCCAGCACGGCTGCGACAACCGGATCGAGCACCGCAGGCACAAATGAACTGGAAGCGGGATTCATCTGCGACTATCATTGCATATCTTTCTGTGGATAAGTTATCGAATCGCCTGTATTCATGCGACTTTTCGCGATACGTCTGCTTCTTCCGCCAAAGGTCTTCGATACCATTTCCGCTTCGTCGTCGCGCTCAGATCGATGCCCCCTATTAACAGAGCGAATTCCTCGCGGCTCAGCTGCACGCGGCCTTCCTCGGAGCTGGGCCAGTGCAATCGCCCCTGCTCCATACGCCGCGCGCAGACCCAAAGGCTATTGCAATCGAAGAAAAGGATCTTCATGCGGTCCCTTCGTTTGTTGGCAAAGAGAAACAGATGACCGCTTTGCGGATCCTGCTTGAGCTGCCCAACGACAAGAGCATAGAGGCCATCGAAGCCGAGCCTCATGTCCGTCGCGCCGGTGGCCACGAAAACGCGCGTGGCCGCGCCCAGACCGAGCACCGCTACACCTCACCGAGCGCGACCATCAAACGTCGCAGCGTCACCGCATCGAATCCTGCGCACACACCGATCCGGCGACCGCCGGATAGCTCGACATACAAAGCCGTCTGCGATGCCTCGTGCGCGACCGGCCGGTCCACCACTTCTACGGGGATAAGCGACACTGCTGGCGCCGGGCACTTAGTCTGAACGGACAAGCCACTGCTCCCATCCACTATGCCCTTCGAATATCTCTTCAGCGTGGCTAGCGATAGCCCATGCTGCCGGCAGTACTCCGTCCGGTTCAGCCCGCTCTGTTCAAACGCTGCCAGAAGTTCTGCCACCTCTGCGCGGCTGCGCCGGCGACGACGATGATGCTCTGACTGGGATGATGTCTTGTGCATGAATCCAGTCAACCACGCAATCTACGCCCGCGAAAGTATGGGCTTGCCCGAAGGGATAC
>PKXI01000404.1 GCA_003133425.1 Acidobacteriaceae bacterium | reverse complement strand
CGTCAAGTAAATACCCCTAATAAATATTTGATTCAAAAGCCACCAAGCCATCTCTGGGCATCGCCTCTCCTACGAAGATGTCGCCGACCTACGAGCTTCGTGACCGCTGTCACGGAATTCAAAAATGCCCTGCCCTACACTCGATCTATGGTTATCGATATAAATTTATCGAATCTGTTGCCAGTCAAACGGCCAGAAGCGCCTTCGATTCCGCAACCAAGTCTGGCCCGGCTGCCCCAGTACCACCACCACCTGGTGGACCTTGAAGCCAAGGGGATTACCCGGACCTCCTGCAGCGTGATCGGCCGGGATCTGGGCTTTATCCCGGTTCAAGTCCGAAAGGATCTGCAATACACGGGGATCATCGGCAAGCCGAAGACGGGCTATTCAGTCCCGGAACTGATCCAGGCCATCGAGACTTTTCTGGGCTGGAACAACATCAACGAGGCGTTTCTTGTGGGGGCGGGGAATCTGGGCACTGCACTGCTTGGCCACGAGCGATTCTCTAAATTCGGTCTGCGGATCGTGGCTGCTTTCGACACCGACCCGGCAAAGATCGGCCAATGGATCCACGGAAAGGCGGTACTGTCACTGGATCAGCTTGGCGATCTGGCCCAACGGATGAGTATTCATCTGGGAATCATTACCACCCCCGCGGAAGTGGCACAAGCCGTGGCGGATGAAATGGTGAAGGGGGGCATCCAGGCAATCTGGAATTTTGCTCCCGTAAAGCTGAGGGTTCCGGAATACATCATCGTGCACAACGAAGATCTTTACTCGACACTGGCTTCGCTTTCCTGGAAGCTGGCCAGGCGATTCCATGTGCCCATTCAAGAAAAGGAGGCCGTCTAGATGGCGTCGATGCCCATTGCCGTTGATCGCGCGGAGAAGGTTGATCGCGCGGAAAAGTTCGAGAAGGTATGCAGTATTCTCAACCGCTTCGGACGCCGCCCTTCAGGGTTGATTCCGATCCTGCAGGCGATTCAACACGAATATCAGTATCTGCCGGAAGAAGTGCTAACCTACGTGGCTACCTCGCTGGATGTTCCTCCGGCACGCATATTTGGAGTGGCCACGTTCTACGCGCACTTTGCGCTGGAGCCGAAAGGAAAACACGTCATCCGGATCTGCGACGGAACAGCCTGCCACGTCAAGCAGTCCCTTCCAGTGCTGGACGCACTGCACAAGAAGCTAGGCACGAGCGAAAAGAACAAGACCACACCCGACATGATGTTCACCGTGGAAACGGTTGCCTGTCTGGGCGCTTGCGGACTGGCCCCGGTGGTTGTGATCGACGAGCAAGTGTACGGGCAGATCACTCCTGAGCGCGCCGTGCGCCTGGTGGATGACATCAAGGCAATGGAGACGCTGCTCGAGAACGCCACCGTCGTTGCCGCTGAGCAACCCTCAGCCGAGGATTGCCATGACTAATGCGGAACTGATCCCGTTTGTGTCTGGAAATGTGAACGGAAGCGCCACGCTTGCCCAGGTGCGCCGCGTGGTTATTTGCGCGGGAACCGGATGCATGGCCAATGGGGCCATGAAGGTCTTCGAGCAGTTCAAACGTGAAATTACGAACTCCGGGCTGCGTGTGATTCTCGAGCTTCGGCCCGAAGCCGCCGGTGATGAGGTGCGGCTGTCCAAGAGCGGCTGCCAGGGCTTTTGCCAGATGGGACCGCTTGTTTCGGTGTTGCCGGATGGCATTCTCTACACAAAGGTGCGCAGCGAAGACGTTGCGGAGATTGTGCAGCAGACTCTCGCCGGGGGGAATGTTGTCGAGCGGCTTCTTTACAAAGATCCGTCGACGCGCAAAAGTTGTCGCGGGCTTGAGGACAATCCCTTCTACTCGCGCCAGAATCGCCTGGTGTTGCACGAATGTGGATTCCTCGATCCCGAGGACATTCACGAGTACATTCTCCACGGCGGCTACCAGGCGGCGAGAAAAGCCTTTGTCGAAATGTCGCCGGAAGAAATATGCAAGACGATCACGGACTCCGGATTGCGCGGCCGCGGCGGCGGCGGCTTTCCAACCGGGCGCAAGTGGGACGCGGCGAGAGTACAGAACTCTACGAAGAAATACGTCCTCTGCAACGGCGACGAGGGCGATCCCGGCGCGTTCATGAACCGCTCCGTGATGGAGGGCAATCCGCATAGCGTGATTGAAGGCCTGATGATTGCGGCCCGGGCGATCGGCGCCACCGAGACCCTGGTTTACGTGCGAGCCGAGTATCCGCTGGCAGTGGAGCGCATGCGTCGCGCAGTTGCGGATGCCGAGCGCGAGGGCATCCTTGGAAAGAACGTCTTTGGCACAGGCCTGCCCGTGAAATGTGAAGTGATGGAAGGCGCCGGTGCGTTCGTCTGCGGCGAAGAGACGGCCATGATCGCATCCATCGAGGGCCAGCGCGGCATGCCAAGACCAAAGCCGCCATTCCCCGCACAAAGCGGGTTGTGGGGCAAGCCGACGATTATCAATAACGTTGAGACGCTGGCACACGTTTCCCGCATTCTCAACGTAGGCCCTGAGGTCTTCCGCAGCATCGGAACAAAGGACTCACCGGGCACCAAGACATTTGCTCTTACCGGGCACGTGGCTAACACGGGCCTGGTTGAAGTTCCATTCGGCACCACGCTGCGCGAGATAGTTCTGAACATCGGCGGCGGAGTCACGGACGATGCCGGAAAGATATGGAAGACCGGCTTCAAAGCCGTGCAGATCGGCGGTCCCTCCGGCGGATGTCTGACTGAGGAACATCTCGATCTTCCACTCGCCTACGAGTCGCTGCGATCTGTCGGTGCAATGGTGGGCTCGGGCGGCCTGGTAGCAATGAACCAAGGCACGTGCATGGTGAGCATTGCGCGCTTCTTTATGGAGTTCACGCAGCGCGAATCGTGTGGCAAGTGCGTGCTATGCAGGGAAGGAACAAAACAACTGCTTGCGCTGCTTGACGACGTGATTGAAGGACGCGCCGATGCAGGCACGATTGACCTGCTGGAGAAGCTTGGACACGCGGTGCAGGCCGGTTCATTGTGCGGCCTGGGAAAGACGGCGCCAAACCCGGTGCTCTCGACATTGCGCTACTTCCGCAAGGAATATGAAGAGCACATCTTCGAGAAA
This sequence comes from Acidobacteriaceae bacterium, assembly GCA_003133425.1. Next base: position 31,231 of record PKXI01000404.1, on the reverse strand, counting down.
CGCTGCCGTACGGGCCGGTGCAAGGCGCTGCTGCGGCCGGAGATCAACCAGGTGAAGTGCAAGGGATGCGGTTTGTGCATCAAGGCCTGCCCAACTCAAGCCATTACCGGAGAAAAGAAGAAGCCGCACCACATCGATCCGGAACTGTGCATCAAGTGCGGTGCGTGCGCAACAGCCTGCAAGATACACGCGGTTGAAGGGATATAGCCAGATGAACCAGGTCACCCAGCCAACTTTGACCATCGATGGAAGAACGATAGCGATTGAAGGCGAGCGAAACCTGCTCGAACTTGTCCGCAAGGCCAACATTGACTTGCCCACATTCTGCTATCACTCCGAACTCAGTGTATACGGCGCATGCCGCCTGTGCCTGGTACAAGTGGAGGGCCGCGGAATCATGGGCGCTTGCTCCACAGTACCCGAACCGGGGTTGAAGGTTCAGACTACTACTCCCGAGATCCGCGAAATCCGCCGCATCGCGGTGGAGTTGCTGCTGGCAAATCACGATCAAAGCTGTCCGACATGTCCGCGCAGCGCCAACTGCCAACTGCAGAGCCTGGCTCAGAGGCTGGGGATCAAGAAGGTGCGCTTCAAGTCAGTGCACAAACAAGTTGCGCTCGACGAATCTTCGCCGTCGCTGGTTCGCGATCCGAACAAGTGCGTGCTCTGCGGCGATTGCGTGCGCATGTGCACGGAGATTCAGGGCATTGGGGCAATCGATTTTACGCATCGCGGGCATGAGGTCAGCGTGCAGCCGGCCTTCGGTAAACAGCTTGGTGACGTTGAATGCGTCAACTGTGGACAATGCGCCAGCGTATGTCCCACGGGTGCGCTGACGATCAAGTCGGAGGTCGATGAGGTTTGGAATTTGCTTGCGGATCCCGCGAAGAAGGTGATCGTGCAGATTGCGCCGGCCGTGCGCGTTGGTCTGGGCGAGTGCTTCGGCATGAAACCTGGAGAGATTACTACCGGACCAATTGCGGCAGCCCTCAAGCACCTCGGCTTCGATCAGATCTACGACACATCGTTCGCTGCCGATCTTACGGTCATCGAAGAAGGGACGGAGTTCCTGGAGCGGAAGGCGCAAGGCGGAACGCTGCCGATGTTCACCTCTTGCTGCCCCGGCTGGGTGAAGTATGCGGAGCAGTATTTTCCGGAATTGCTCCCGAATCTTTCTACGTGCCGCTCGCCGCAGGCGATGTTCGGCTCGCTCGTGAAGGCCATGCTTCCCGATCAACTCACGATCGAGCGCAGGAACCTGAAAGTCGTCGCCATCATGCCGTGCACGGCCAAGAAGTTTGAAGCGCAGCGCCCGGAGATGGGCGTGGATGGCGACCCCGACGTCGATTATGTGCTGACCACACAGGAACTGGCCCAGATGATCCAGTCCGCCGGCATCATGTTCGACACGTTGCAGCCTGAATCGTTCGACATGCCGTTTGGATTCTATACAGGCGCCGGTGTGATCTTTGGAAACTCAGGTGGAGTAATGGAAGCCGTGCTGCGCTATGCAGCTGAAAAAGTCACAGGAACGAAACTGGACCAGGTCGAATTCCAGCAGGTGCGCGGCGATTCGGGACTCCGCGAGGCGACCATCACGGTCAACGGCTCAGAACTCAAACTGGCTGTCGTTCATGGATTGCGGAACGCCCGTGTTGTTGCTGAACAGGTGAGGGCGGGCAAGAGCCACTACGACTTGATTGAAGTGATGGCGTGCCCCGGCGGGTGTATTGGTGGCGCCGGGCAGCCAGTGAGCACTTCGCGCGACTCGCGAGCGCTGCGGACGAAAGGTTTGTATAACGCGGACAAGATGCTGCAACTGCACAAGTCGCAGGACAATGTGTTCATCACTGATTGCTATGCCAAGTTCCTTGGAGATATTGGAGGAGAAAAGGCGCATCATCTTCTGCACACCACTTACCAAAGCCGTCGCCGGATCGCGGATGAATCTCTTTCGCTGATGCGGTCGCAGGGCGACGACAAGCTCAAAGTGAGCGTGTGCCTGGGAACCAACTGTTTCCTTAAGGGCTCACAGGATGTGCTGAACGGAGTTCTGCGCCATGCGGAACAGAACGGACTGGAAGGGCGCCTCGATGTGCGGGCCGGATTCTGTTTCGAGAAATGCGAAAGCGGCCCCACCGTAATGATTGGCGGCGAGCATGTTCACCACTGCACCGCCGCAAAAGCCATTGAAGTATTGAACAGCCGAATTGAGAGCGACCACCCAAACCAGGCCGTTGGCGTGGATTCACAACACATCGGCGCCGACTGATTGCCAAGACAGGAGAATAGCGTGATTACGCAGGAGCGGGCAGATTTCATCAACGAGCAGGAAATAGAAGGCATACTGGTGCCGCGTCTACGTCCGGAGCCGGCGCGAGTCCACGAACTGCTGGCCAAAGCGCGAGAGATGCGCGGGCTTTCAATGGCTGAAGTCGCGTGTCTTTCGTTTGTCGACCAACCGGAGTTGCTTGCTGAGATTTTCTCGACGGCGAAGCAAATCAAGGAAGACATTTACGGTTCGCGCCTGGTGCTCTTTGCGCCGCTTTACATCTCCAACCGCTGCTCGAACGAGTGCACTTATTGCGCCTTCCGCGCGACCAACACGGCTCTCAAGCGCCGCACGCTCACGCAGGAAAAGATTGCGGAGGAGACCCGCATCCTGATCCGCCAGGGGCACAAGCGGATTCTGATGGTCTCAGGAGAAGCGTTGCCGGAAGAGGGCTTTCAATACATTCTCGACTCCATCGCGACCATCTACGGCACGCGTATCGGGCCCGGCGAAATCCGGCGCGTGAACGTGAATCTTGCCCCGCAAACGACGGAACGCTTTCGGCAGCTCAAAGAAGCTGAGATTGGGACCTTCCAACTTTTCCAGGAGACTTATCATCGCCGCACCTATGCAGCGGTCCACCTGAAAGGCTCCAAGCGCAACTATGACTGGCGCACTACGGCGTTTGACAGGGCCATGGAAGCGGGCATTGACGATGTAGGCATCGGCGTGTTGTTCGGACTCTACGACTGGCGCTTCGAAATACTGGCGATGATGCAGCACATTCATCATCTGGAGCAGAAGTTCGGCGTGGGACCGCACACCATCAGCTTCCCGCGTATCGAACCCGCTGTCGGTTCTGAGATCGCTTCCCGCCCTCCGCACGCAGTGAGCGACGGCGACTTTCTGAAGATGATCGCGATCATGCGCCTCGCGGTGCCCTACACCGGAATGATCATGTCCACGCGCGAAACCGCGAACGTGCGCCGTGCAACGCTGGAACTCGGCATCTCTCAGATTTCAGCCGGCAGCCGCACCGATCCGGGCGGCTATAAAGATGGCGAAGGCGACCCAAACGGAAGCCAGTTTCAACTGGGCGATCACCGCACCGTTGAAGAAGTTGTCAGCGACGTCGTCTCGCTCGGATTCCTGCCTTCCTTCTGCACTGCCTGCTATCGCACCGGACGCACCGGCCATGACTTCATGGATCTCGCCAAGCCAGGCGAGATCAAGTACCACTGCCATCCCAATGCGCTTTCAACGTTTCAGGAGTATCTGTGCGACTACGCCAGCCCTCAAGCGAAATCCGCCGGCGAGGAGCTCATCAGAATTGAACTGCAACACATGGATGGAAAACAAACCGCTTGTGCGTTGCCGATGCTGAATCAAGTGCGCGGCGGCGAACGTGACATTTTTGTCTAGGAAGAAAAGGGAGAAATCAGCATGATACGGGCAACTTCGAAAGGGTTTCGGCTGCACATCGGATTCTTCGGACGGCGCAATGTTGGCAAATCGAGCCTGCTGAACGCCATTACCCAGCAGAAGGTTTCGATTGTATCGGAGGTCGCAGGAACGACAACCGATCCAGTTGAGAAGCCAATGGAACTTCTGCCGATTGGGCCGGTACTTTTTGTCGATACCGCCGGAGTGGATGACGTGGGAGCACTTGGTGCGCAGCGCATCGCGAAGACTCGCCAGGCGATCGCGCGCTCCGATATCGGCGTGCTCGTTACAGAGGCCGGTGTGTGGGGCGAGTTCGAAGAAAAGCTGCTGGCTGAACTCCGCTCATATGGAATTCCCGTAGTGGTGGCCTTGAACAAAGTGGACGTGTGCCGCCCGGAAGTTGAACTCATGATCCGCTTCGAGCAGGAGGGGCTTCCTTATGCGAAACTCGTCGCGACCACGGGCGAGGGTGTGGATATGCTCCGCGAAAAACTTTGGGAGGTTGCGCCGGCGGAATCTGCCGAACCGCAGGTGCTTTTGCGTGACCTGGTTGGCCCAAATGAAACCGCGGTGCTAGTGATGCCCTTCGACAAAGAAGCACCCAAAGGCCGCATCAAGCAATTGCAGGCGCAGTCGATTCGCGATCTTCTTGACGGCGAGGCTTCCTGCGTTGTGGTAAAAGACGCCGGACTACAGAGGGCGCTGGACAATCTGAAGACTCCACCCAGGATGGTTGTCACCGACGCGCAGGTATTCGAGCAGGTTGCGCGCATCACTCCGGATTCCATTCCACTCACCGCGTTCTCGATTCTCCTGTCGCGGCTGAAGGGCGATCTCGTTGCGCAGACCAGGGCGGCCGTTGCAGTAGAGCAACTGCAACCCGGCGACAAGGTACTGGTGGCGGAATCCTGCACTCACCACCCAGTTGAAGAAGATATCGGCCGAGTGAAGATTCCGCGGTGGTTGCAGCAATATGTTGGTGGAGAGCTGCAGTTCACCACCGTAAAAGGACGCGACTTTCCTGCAGACCTATCGCCCTACAAGCTTGTGATTCATTGCGGGGCGTGCATGTGGAATCGGCAGGAGATGCTCAATCGAATTCGCGAGTGCCATCGTCAGGGAGTACCCATTACAAACTACGGTTTGGTGATTGCCTATGCATTGGGCATTCTTGAACGCGCATTGGAACCTTTCCCCGAAGCGCTGGCGGCGTATAAGGAAGCGCGGCAAGAGCATCTGGAATTGCACCCGGTGAGCGACTCGTCTCACCGCAATGAAGGCAGCATGAATCTAATGAACCAACAGTGACCGAACTGACCAAAACCGATCTCCTCGAATGGCTCTGCGAGAACCGGCCATCTCGCCTTCGGGAGTTGTACGAACGGGCCGACTCAGTGCGAAGGGAGCATGTCGGTGACGCTGTGCACCTGCGCGGCCTGATTGAAATATCGAGTCACTGCGTGCGGCAGTGCATGTATTGCGGACTGCGGCTTGCCAATTACGAACTGCCTCGCTATCGCATGACAAGAGAGGAAATTCTCAACTGTGCCCTTCAGGCCGAGAGGCTCGGATACGGCACGGTCGTCATGCAGGCAGGCGAGGACGATCTACTCACTGCCGAGTGGATTGAAGAGATCGTTTGGTGGATCAAGCGGGAAACACGGCTTGCCGTGACGCTTAGCCTGGGTGAGCGACAGGAAGACGAACTGCAGCGATGGCGCTCAGCAGGCGCAGATCGCTATCTGCTCCGATTCGAAACTTCCGATGAGAATCTGTTTCGCGTCATCCATCCCGAGCGCTTTGCCGGCCGACCTGACCGCTTGACGCTCCTGCGCCTACTGAAGCACCTGGGCTACGAGGCCGGCGGTGGCGTCATGGTTGGCATTCCCGGCCAATCGTTCGAGAGCCTGGCGAACGACATTCTTACTTTTCGGGCGCTCAGTCTCGACATGATCGGCATCGGCCCTTATATTGCGCACGCCGCCACGCCACTGGGTTCTGGCGCACTCCGTCCGGCAGTTGCACCGTCTGAGCAGGTTCCGAGCAGCGAAGAGATGGTGTACAAGATGATTGCCCTCACGCGCATTGTTTGTCCGGACACAAACATTCCCAGCACGACAGCGCTTGCCACGATTAATAAAATCGACGGCCGCAAGCTGGGCCTCAAGGCGGGCGCGAATGTCGTGATGCCAAACCTGACGCCGTCGAAATACCGCCGATTGTATGAGATTTATCCCGCAAAGGCGTGCATCGACGAGAGCGCTGTTGATTGCAATCAATGCCTGCGCGGGCAGATTCACTCGCTTGGTCGTTTCGCGGGACGAGGGCCGGGTGGCAGAGGAGATACAGAGGCTCCCGTGAACATCATGTCTGATGGGCAATCGCAATTGGTGCAGTTGCAAACATAAAGAGGTGAATGATGACCCAGGATGACGGCGCCGTAGAAATTGTGGTCTGCCTCGGGAGTTCCTGTTTCGCGCGAGGGAACTCAGAGAATCTGGCCATCATCAATACGCATGTGCAGAGCCACGGACTAAAAGCCTCCGTCCGCATGACGGGTCAGCTTTGCAAGGACGAGTGCATGCAAGGCCCCAATCTGAGCATCGGCGGAACAGCCTACCACGGCGTCACAGCGGCAAGGTTGCGCGAACTTCTGCAGCAACTAGGCAGACCATCTCGGGGCGAACATGGAACGACTTAGCTTCATCAAAACCCGGAAACACGAGTGCCAGGATTGCAACAAATGTATCCGCGAATGCCCCGTGAAGGCCATTCGAGTACAGGACAATTGCGCCCAGGTTGTTCCTGAACTCTGCATCATGTGTGGCAATTGCACATTGGCTTGTACCAGCAACGCGAAGCAGGTGTGCGACGATTTGCCCAGCGCAAAAGCCCTGATTAACTGTCGGCGCGCAGTGATTGCCTCGTTTGCCCCGTCGTTTGTGGCGGAGTATCCCGGCGTGCGGCCAGCGCAGCTGATTCATGCTCTCAAAAAGCTTGGGTTCTTTGCCGTATCGGAAACAGCCCTCGGCGCTCAGCAGGTCTCAGCCAGCATTTTCTCGTTGATGCGCAACGAGCCGAACAAGATATGGATCTCCTCTGCATGCCCCTCTGTCGTCGATTTCATCCGTAAATATCATCCGGAATGCCTGCCAAATGTTTGCGGTGTGCTGTCTCCCGTGCTCGCGCATTGCAAGATGCTGCGTGCATATTATGGCGACGACATCGCAATCGTTTCTATCGGTCCTTGCATCGCGGAGAAGAAGGAAGCCGAAGAACACCCTGAGCTTCTTGATGTAGCTCTAACGTTTGAAGATTTGAGTTTTTGGCTCACTGAAAAGAACATTCACCTAGCGGAAGTTGTCGACAGCCCGGATGATCGCTTTGAACCGGAGGAGGCGGAAGAGGGAGCTCTGTTCCCGATTGAGGGCGGAATGGCTGCGGGCCTAACCGGTAACCACGAGGTCGACAATTTGAAGTTCATGTCGCTCTCCGGAATGGCGAACATTGGGCAGGCTCTGAAAGACATCTCCAAATGGGCGCCTGAGCATAACATCTTTTTTGAGATGAGCGCGTGTGCGGGGTCCTGCATCAACGGCCCGAAGGCGGCGCGCAACACTTCGGTGGCACGGCGGCGCTACGACATAGTTAAATACGCAAAGCCCGCCTCGGTATTCCCGCGCGAGCCGTCGCTCGCAATCGCCCAGAGCCATGAAGCTTCTCCGGCGGCTCGCAATGAGTACAGCGATCTGCAACTGCGGGACGCACTGCGCACGGTGGGGAAGTACTCTGTTGAGGACGAACTCAACTGCGGGGGCTGCGGATATGACTCCTGCCGCGATTTCGCACGCGCCCTGATTCCCCGTAACGCTGAGCGAATGATGTGCGCCACTTATACGCGCAAGCTGGCGCAGAAGAAAGCCAATGCGCTTCTTCAAAAGATGCCCTCCGCCGTCGTAATCGTCGACGATGATCTCAAGATAATCGAGTGTAATTCCAATTTTGTGCGCCTCTTCGCGGCCGATGACGAGCAATCCAGAAATTTTGAAGGCAGTCCTCTGAGTGCCGTGATGCCTTTCTCTTACTTGTTCCGCCGTGTGCTCGACTCCAGCGAGGATATCGTGGGCCACGACATCCGCTATCAGCGGAGCATCCTGACCACAAGCATCTTCACGATTGAGCCACATTCTGTAATGTGCGGGATGTTTCGAGATATCACCGAACCTATCTTCCAGAAAGAGCAGATCATTGATCGCGCCCGCGAAGTGATCCAGAAGAACCTGAAGACGGTGCAGCAGATTGCCTACCTACTCGGCGAGAATGCCGCTGACTCGGAGATCATTCTCAATTCCATCGTTCGCTCGTTCAGCCCGAAGGAAGTGGGCGACAACAACATCGGGGGAAAGCAGTGACCGGCGCCGAGAGTTTTATCGAGGTGGATTCCTGCCAGCGGGCCAAGCATGGCCAATTGATCTCCGGGGACGTGTTTTTATCGGAGAAAGTAAAGCAGGAAGGGCGCATTGTTTCTGTTCTTTCCGACGGTCTTGGAAGTGGCGTGAAAGCCAGCGTGCTGGCGAGCATGACNNATCATGGACACTCTGCCCATCTGCAGCGTCCGTAAAATCAGCTATTCGACGTTCACAGTTGTGGACATGGCAAGCACAGGCGAGACACGAATCATTGAGCACGGCAATCCCTCTTTCCTGTTGATCCGACCCAAGGGTGAGTTGATTGTTTCCAAGACTGAGGTGCGTCCCGAGCGCTGGCAGGACCGCGTCATCAGCTTCTCAAGTTTCGATGTCCAGCGCGAGGATCGCATCATCTTCTTCTCCGATGGCATTACACAGGCGGGCATGGGCGAGTTCCGCACCCCCCTCGGTTGGGGACTGGAAAACGTCGACAAATTCATTCGCGAAAAGATTGACCGGTATCCCTATATCTCGGCGCGCGAGCTGTCGCGCATTCTGGTTGCAAAAGCCGTAGAAGTTGACGGTCTCAGCGCGAAAGACGATATCACCTGCGGCGTGGTTTACTTCCGGAGTCCCCGTCAACTGCTGGTCATTACTGGAGCTCCTTTCAATCGGGCTCACGACCAGGATCTCGCAAAGATGGCTGAACGAACTCCGGGGCGCAAAGTCATCTGCGGCGGAACGACGGCCAACATTATTTCGCGTTTATTGAATCGCACCATTCAGATTGACATGCGGCAGCAACTCCATCCCAGGATCCCTCCCTCGGCCAGAATGGAAGGCTTTGACCTGGTAACGGAAGGCACACTGACGCTTGGTGAAGTGGTTCGCCTTCTCGAAGAGGGCTTTGCGCCCGAAGAGATGAAGTCGAATCCGGCCGTGCGGTTAGCGGCAATGCTGCTTGACAGCGACATTGTAAAGTTCGCCGTCGGTACCAGAATCAATGAGGCGCATCAGGATCCCAACATACCTGTCGAGCTTGACCTCCGTCGCAATATCGTCAAGCGAATAGCGGAGTTGCTGGAGAGCAAGCATATGAAGCGGGTTCTCATCGAGTACGTCTAGGCAAATTTGTACCGCACCAGTGGGCCGATGGACTCAGAGGGATACCTTTCACCGAGCGCGGGCACCAAATTGAGCGTCTGGTTGATAAAGTGACATTGTTCCGTTTACTATAGTGACAACACTGCAGATTGCCTTTTCGGATTGGTTGCGCCTGGTTGTTCTTGTGTCTTCTGATTTAGAGGTGTACACATGACCTGCCCCAAGTGCCAGTCCAGCTCAGTTTCCATTATTCCCGCAGAAATTCGTCTCTATCGCAACGGTCCCCGTACATTAAGCCATCCTCCCGTGACGCCTTCCCCGGATATCAAAGTATGTTTGGATTGCGGCTGGTCGGAATTCTCTGTTCCGCGATCCTGGCTTTCCGCGGGATGGTTGCAATCGGTGCGCTCAACGAGTGCAGCAAGTGAGACTGTAATTGCTGCTTCGCTCGTACCGGCTGTTTCTATATAAATAGAGTTCCAGCATAGATAAAGTAGCAATGCCGTGCTGGACATCCCGGATCGGCTGACTACTTTCCGATGCAAAAAGTCGAGAAGATCAGACTGAGAATGTCATCGGAAGTCGTCTGTCCGGTCAGGGAGTCCAGAGCCCATAGAGCACGATAGAGGTCGAGCAGAATCATCTCGTGGGGGATGGAATTCACATTCGCCTGCGATGCGTCTGCGAGTGCGGACAGCGCGGTCGTGATGGCCTGGTGGTGGCGGAGGCTGGTTAACATGCCGGGCTCCGAGGCGGCTCCGCCGGTGGCCAGTGCCAGGATCCGCTCGCGCAGAGCGGAGATTCCTTCGCCGGTGAGCGCAGAGGTCGGCTGAGCAGGAATGCCGGCTATTTCGCATGCGGCAATGGTCACGCTCGCAAGATCGCTCTTGTTGATGGCCACCAATGCGGGACGGCCCTGAACGGCCTCGAGCAAACGATCTTCCTCGTCGTTGAGCGGCTGTGTGGCATCAAGAACCACGAGCACGAGCGCGGCATCGGCGAGCGCTTCGCGGCTGCGGCGTATGCCCAACTGCTCGACCTCTTCCAAACTTTCGCGCAAGCCGGCTGTGTCCACCAGTTCCAGCGGAATGCCGTCCAGCGAGATTCGTTCAGTAACAGTGTCCCGAGTGGTGCCTGGAATGGCAGTCACAATGGCGCGGTCGCGCTCAACCAGACGATTGAAGAGCGAGCTTTTGCCCACGTTGGGGCGGCCCACTATGGCCAACGAGAGCCCGTCGTGCACGATGCGGCCGCGGGCAAAGGAGGCCTCCAGCGCGGCCAGGGGTGGCGTGAGTGCGTCGATGCGCAGGGCGATTTCCGCTTCCGGCGCAACGTCCACATCGTCTTCCGCAAAATCGATACCGGCTTCGAGCAGAGCGATGAGCTCAACCAGCGACTGCTTTACAGGCGCGACACGGTGGCTGAGTGCGCCCCCCAACTGACTGGCGGCCAGGCGCGCCTGGGTCAGCGTCTGCGCCTCAATGAGATCGCGCACGGCTTCGGCCTGGGTGAGATCGATGCGGCCGGCCAGAAATGCGCGCTGAGTGAACTCCCCCGGCTCGGCCAGCCGCGCGCCCAGATCGAGTGCACGGCGCAGCAAGAGCTCCAGCACAACTGGAGATCCGTGCGCGGCTATCTCGACGACGTCCTCGGCGGTATAGGAGTTGGGAGCGGCGAAAAAGGTGACCAGCGCCTCGTCGATACGCGCTTCTTCGGGTCTCGTATCTTCGGGTCGCTCGGCCTCGGGTTTCTCATCTTCTTTGCCCGGAGAATCAAGCACATCGGCCAGGCGCGCGCGCTGGTGTTCGAGCGGCTGACGGAGGCTAACCAATTGCACCGCAATGGAGGCAGCCTGTGGTCCGCTAAGGCGCACGATGCCGATGCCACCCCGACCGGAAGGCGTGGAGATGGCGGCGATGGTGTCGATAGAAGTGGCTGGATCGGCCATGTGCTTCAAACAGTGTAGAAGCTTGGCGTCCTGGGGCGCTCGAAAGGGATTCAGTGCGACCGGCAAACGTCTGATTTGAGAGCAGGCCAGACTATAATCCTGTGCGACGCGGTGAACGCATATTCTACGCCATGGAAGCCTCGGGCGGCGCCGCGCACATTCGTTTTTAAAGGTCTAATTCTCTTGAATATCAGTTTGCGGCAAGGCGTACGCGGGTCAAAAACAAGGCGTGAAGGGAAAACGTTCTCCTTCCTGGCGCTTGCGGCTTTGCTGTTGTTTACAGCGATGGCCCACGCGCAGCAGCCGGCGCAAAGCGTTTGGCAGGGCGTGTTGCGCGACGCAGCCAGCGCGCCGATTCCAGAAGCGAAGGTCCGGCTGGTCGGCAAAGGCACCGCGGCCGAAGCAGTGACGGGCACAGATGGCGCTTTTAAGCTAACGCCTCTGCCTGTCGGCCAATACCGTCTCAGTGTTCAGGCAAAAGGCCGCAGGGTCAATTACGCACAACCCATCGATATAGAAGCGGCCGCGCCTTCGGTCGCGCTTACTCTCTCCAACCGTGGTGAGCTCTCCGTTGCCGTAATTCAGAGCCAGTCCGCGACGGGCGGCGAGGAACTGTCGAGCCAGGCGGTGAGCGAGCTGCCGCTGAACAAGCGCGACTTCAGCACCCTGCTGTTGCTGGCCGCCGGCACCATGACCGATGCGAATGGCGCCACCAACTTTACGGCGCAGTTCGCCATCAATGGACAGCGCGGCGTGGAAGCAGTGTTTGCCATGGATGGCGCCGACATCAGCGATCCGGAGATGGGTGGCGCGACATTCTCAAACTTTAATGTAGATGCCGTCGAGGGGATTCAGTCCAGCTCCGGCTGGATGCCGGCCGAGATCGGGCGCGGAGCAGCGGGGTTCACAAACATCATTACGCGTTCCGGCGCCATCGGCTTTCACGGATCGTTCTTCGAATTCGTGCGCAACTCCGCGTTCGACGCGCGTAATTATTTTGACCACGCCACGCTGGCCTACCCGGGCAGGATTCCTCCCTTCCGCCGCAACGAGTTCGGGTTCACCAACGGCGGGCCGGTTTTTATTCCTCACGTATACGACGGCCGCAGCAGAACGTTCTACTTCGCGCAGTACCAGGGCTTCCGCCAGGTGTTGGGAACCACGCAGGTGATGCCGCTGCCCAGTGTATCCGAGCGTTTAGGGCAGGATACATTGACCTATCCCGACGGCTCCGTCGACACGTTGACAGTTCCTGTCGATCCCGGGATTGCGGCGTTGCTGAAGCGTTATCCGCTGCCGAATGATCTCTCTGGCCCCTTCCAGCAGCACACCTATGCGACGGCATCGAAAGTGGCGACAGATGCCAACCAGTTTTCTTTTCGCATCGATCACAGGTTCTCTTCCAAAGACAAGTTCTTTGCACGCGTCGTCTTTGACAATCTGATGGGCCCCACGACGAATCCCGACCAGACAGCGATCGATCCTTCGTTCGGTGTTGAGTACATCGACCGGGAGCGCAACGTTGTGGGTACCGACACGCACGAATTTTCGCCGCGGCTCACACTCGAGTCGTCTCTCAGCATTCAGCGCACCACGCCGGGGTTTCCCACGACCAACTACACCGATCCCGCAGTCAAGTTTAACGACGGCCTGTTTGAAGCCTTCAACTCCGCGGCCGGAACGGTGATGCAGGCTTACGGAAATCTCTTCCAGCTTCGCGAAAATGTCGTCTTCAGCACCGCGAGGCATACCTTCAAAGCGGGCGGCGAGATACGTCTGAATCGCGACAGCACTTACTTCGGCGTCAGTCCCAACGGCGAATACAGCTTTGGCGGCGGCGCGGCTTATTCAAACAAAAACATCAGGTCGGCGAGCGGAAAACACGACATCCATCCCGGCGATCTTCTTCCCGACACGCTTTCAAGCTTTTTGGCCGGCAGTCCGTTTTCCTATTCCGTGTCCATTGCGCCGCCCTACTTCTCAAGTGGAGAGCACATTGGCCCGGCGGCCATCAGCCGCAACAATGTCGACGCCTACGTGCAGGACACCTGGAAGGTGAACAGCCGCCTCACGCTTGACTACGGGATTCGCTGGGAACTTTACAGGCCGATCAGCGAGCGCGCGAGGCGAACCGCGGGATTCCTGAACGCCAACGGTACGCATGAATACGTGGTGAACCCGCAGCCCGGCTACCGCACCAACTGGACGGGGTGGGGCCCGCGCGTCCAAGCGGCCTGGCAGGTTTCCGAAAAGCTACAAGCTCATGTCGGCGCCGGCATCACTGTGATTCCTCCAAATCTGTGGCAGGATAACTTTCTGACCGGCTCAACACCCTTTGCGGTGATGCCGAAACTCTTGTCTGCTTCGAATGCGCCCATCGGCTACGGGTTTCAAATCACGCCGGCGCAGTTGCCGCGCACTTATACACTCGCGGGCGCCGATATGTTTCCCACCGGACGCACCACCACCGTTGCACCCAACACACCGATGGATGTGGATCGCTACGAACAGGACGTGGCGGCGCTCACGCCGGGCCATGTAGTCAGCGACCTGTTTCTCGCAGGTATCGATCGCAACTTCGGCAACGCGACGTTATACACCTGGACGGCAGGCCTGGAGCGGAAATTCGGCAACCTGACTGCGAGTGCGAGTTACGTGGGCACAGTTGGCATGAAACTTCCGCGGACGAGCTTTCCCAATGCGTATCCCGGCGCTGACGCCGCATTCGCTCCGCGCACAAAATTCGACAGTGCCGGCAATGTTATCGGCGGCTTCGGATTCGAAAACGAAATTACGGCAACTGCCCACTCCAACTATCACGCGTTGCAGACTTCACTCTCCGGCACCATTCCACACGGTGGTCCCGGCATCCAGGCGAGTTACACGTGGGGCAAGTCGATCGACGACACCAGCCAGGTTATCGGCGGCACCGGGTCCACAGGCGCGGTGGCACAGGGCTTCCCGCAGAATCCATATGACACTCATCCCGAGAGAGGCCCATCCTCGTTCGACGTTGCTCATGGTTTCGGCCTCAGCGTAGCCCAGGATATGCATTTGGAAAGCGTAAATTTCCTCCGCCCGATCAGCAGGAAAGTTACCGATGGCTGGGAACTGCTGAGCATCTCTAGTATGAGCACCGGCTCTCCGTTCACCATCTTTTCCGGAGTGCAGCAGACCGGCGCCGGCTCGAATGGCGTGGACCGCCCCGACCAGATCGCGAAACCGAATCTCTCCACTTCGCGCAAAGTGCGTGAAGACTACTTCGGCCAGGGGGCAAATAACGCTGCCTTTTTCTATATCCCCATCCACGTCTCCGGAGGCACGGGACGCAACCAAGGCCGCTTCGGCACGCTGGGACGCAACACCTTCCGCGGACCAGCTTACTATAACTTCGACTTTGCGCTCATCAAGGACACGCCATTCGGCCGACGCAAGAGCGGAGCTGAACGCGTCGATCTCCAGTTCCGCAGCGAGTTTTTCAATCTCTTCAACATTGTGAATATGGGCCTGCCGGCCAACATCGTCACCGGTTCCGGCTTTGGCGAAATCAGCAGAACCGCCGGCAGCTCGCGCCAGATCCAGTTATCGCTGAAATTGATCTATTGATTGCGGGCCCATGCGCAGGCTTGCCGCACGGGAGTGTGCCCGCTATAAAGGTCCAGCAAAACCAGGCAGCCTTTGCTGCACTATGAGGAGATCGCATGAAGCACTTCCGATTCGGAAACACCAGCTGTGTGCTCGTAGCGTGCAGCGTTCTTACCCTGGGCACATTTCAGGTAGTGTCGCAGCAACCGGCCGCGCAAAATACACGCCCGCAACCTGCGGCCCGCCACACACTCGACATGACGCTGGTCAAGCCCGAGTCGGTTGGCTTTTCGTCTGAACGGCTGGAGCGGCTTCACGCGCTGATGCAGCAGACGGTGGACGAGAAGCATCTTGCAGGCATCGTCACGATCCTGGCGCGTCACGGCAAGGTTGTTGACTACCGCACCTACGGCCAGCGCGACTGGTCGACCGGGGCGGCGATGACCAAGGACACCATCTTCCGTGACTATTCAATGACCAAGCCGGTTACCGGCGTGTCCATGATGATTCTCTACGAGCAGGGCAAGTGGCTGCCGTCTGACCCGATCTCGAAATACATTCCGGAGTTTGCGCACCTGAAGGTCTTCAAGGGTGTGGATGCAAACGGCAAGATGATTCTTGTCGATCCGGACCACGCACCTACGATGCGCGAGCTGATGACGCACACGGCCGGCTTCAGCTATGGCAATGGAAAAACGCCTGCGGATGCGATGTACGGCGACCTTCATGTGAGGCAATCCAAAAATCTTCAGGAGATGATCAACAGGCTTGCAAAGATTCCGCTGCTCTATCAGCCCGGCAAGGGCTGGGTCTACAGCATGTCGATGGACATTGAGGGCTACATCGTGGAGAAACTGTCGGGCCAATCTCTGCCCGACTTCATGCGCGACCAGATCTTCAAGCCACTGGGCATGAGAGATGCCGGCTTCTACGTGCCCGAGGCAAAGCACGATCGCTTTGCGGCGCTCTATGAAAATGGACCTGAAGGAAAGCTGATTCCGGACACGACCAACGGCAGCGGGATGGGCAACTTTCTGACGCCACCCACCATGCCTTCAGGCGGCGGCGGCCTGACTTCAACCGCGGAGGACTACTACCGCTTTGCGCAGATGCTGGCCTATGGTGGCGAGCTGAATGGCGCGCGAATTCTGGCGCCGGCCACGGTGCATCTGATGGCCTCGAACCATGTACCGGCCGAGCTGCTCACAGGCGAATACAGCATCGGCCTGCAAATTCTGCGACCGGGTTTTGGTTACGGATACAACTGTGCCGTGATCTTCGATCCGCCTGAGGCTAATTTACCCGATGGCAAAGGCACGTTCTTCTGGGACGGCGCCGCGGGTACCTGGTTCTGGGTCGATCCCACCAACGACATCGTATTTGTTGGAATGATTCAGCGGATGCATGGTGGAAGTCCGAACGTCGAATATCTGAGCCGCAACGTTGTCTACCAGGCGCTCGTGGACCCGTCGAAATAAGCAAGAGGATCATATGACCATGCATCGATTTGGAAACTTCAGCCGTGTGCTTCTGAGAGGCTGCGCGCTTGCGCTTGTCACATTTACCGCGGTGGCGCAGCAACCATCCTCGCATCAAGCACAAGCGCCCTCGCAGCCGGCGCACGCGCAACAAGCGGCCCACCAGGCGCTCGACATGACGCTCGTGAAGCCCGAGTCGGTGGGCTTTTCGCAAGAACGGTTGGAGCGGCTTCACGCGCTGATGCAGCAGGCGGTGGACCAGAAGCAGATTGCCGGCATCGTCACCATCCTTGCGAGACACGGCAAGATTGTGGATTACCGCACCTACGGCGTACGCGATATGGCCACTGGCGCGCCGATGACGAAGGACACCATCTTCCGCGACTACTCGATGACCAAGCCCATCAACGGCGTAGCGATGATGATTCTTTACGAGCAGGGCAAGTGGCTTCCGTCGGACCCGATCTCGAAATACATTCCGGAGTTCGCTCACCTGAAGGTCTTCAAGGGTGTGGATGCAGACGGAAAGATGATCCTGGTCGATCCGGACCACGCACCCACCATGCGCGAGCTGATGACGCACACGGCCGGCTTTACGTACGGGATCTTTGGGAACACACCTGTCGATGCAATGTACCGTGACCAGCATGTGCTGTCTTCACGCAACCTGCAGGAGGTGATCGATAAGCTGTCCCAGATTCCGCTGCTCTATCAACCGGGCAAGGCCTGGGTCTACAGCGTGTCGATGGATATTCAGGGCTATATTGTCGAAAAGCTGTCGGGCCAGTCGCTGCCCGACTTCATGCGCGACCATATCTATCAGCCGCTGAGCATGAGAGACGCGGGCTTTTACGTTCCGGCAGAAAAGCGAAACCGCTTTGCCACACTCTACGAAACCGCGCCTGAGGGCAATCTGGTTCTCACCAAAATCGGCGCCGGCGGGATGAGTGACGACCTCACACCACCCACCATGCCTTCTGGCGGCGGCGGCATGGTGTCGACCGCGGAGGACTACTATCGCTTCGCGCAGATGCTGGGTAACGGTGGCACATTGAGCGGCACGCGTATTCTTGCGCCGGACACGGTTCACTTGATGACCTCGAATCATGTGCCGCTCAGTCTACTCACCGGTGCGTATGGCATCGGTCTCCAGACCCTGCGTCCAGGCTTCGGCTATGGCTACGATGGCGCGGTTGTCTTCGATCCGCCGGAGGCGAACCTGCCCGATGGCAAAGGTACGTTCTTCTGGGATGGACTTGCGGGTACATGGTTCTGGGTCGATCCGACCAACGACATTGTCTTTGTTGGAATGATTCAGCGGATCCACGGAAAGGATCCGATTGTCGAATACCTGAGCCGCTCTATCGTCTACGGGGCGCTTGTGGATCCGTCGAAGTAAACGAAGACCGCTTGGGGCCGCTATTTCAGCAGGTCGAGCGCCATCGCCGTCATAGCGGTCACTCCAGTGGGGATGGCCGAAGCATACACAGGCGCAAAAAGCGACGAGTGAAGGCTGGGCAGCGGCACGCCCGTTTTGCGGCTCTCCTCGAGCTTTGCCGGATCGGCCGCGCCGAGCCAGTACATCGCGGCAGGAATCTTTCCTTCGAGCGAGAACAGGCCAACATCTTCGCTTCCCATTACGGCGCGCGCCTCAAGAACGCGGTCTTTGCCCAAAGCGGCCGAGGCTGCCGCGCGCAGACGCTCCGCCAGAGCCGCGTCGTTAATGGTGGCGGGTGTGCTCTCGCCCAGAGTTACCGTCGGCATGCGGTCTGCGGGAACGCCGTAGGCCCTTGCGAGCCCCTCGGCCGTCCGGCGTACATCGGCAATGATCGCATCGCGAACGGCAGGCGAGTAGGCGCGCAGGGTGAGGCCCATCGTCACTTCGTCCGGAATGATGTTGTTTTTGGTTCCACCATGGATTGTGCCCACTGTAAGCACAGCAGGCTGTTGTGGGTCGATCTGACGGCTGACGATGGTTTGCGCCACCAGCACAAACTCAGCGGCGAGCAGGATCGGGTCCTTGCCGGACTGAGGCTGGGAGCCATGTCCGCCGATGCCGCGCATGGTTACCGTCAGCGTGTTGGCGCTGGCCAGCAGCGGTCCGCCTTTGATGCTGATGGAGCCCGCAGGCACGTCGTTCGTATCGTGCTCGGCGAGCACAAAGTCAGGTTTGCCGAAGCGCTCATACAGATGATCGGCAAGCATGGCCGCCGCGCCCTCAATGATTTCTTCTGAGGGCTGACCAATCAGCATCAGGGTTCCATGCCACTGACTCTTGCGCGCCGCCATCTCCCGAGCCATGCCGAGGAACACCGTCATATGCAGGTCGTGACCGCAGGCTTGCATAACGCCCACTTGCTGTCCTTGGGCGTTGGTGCTCTTCACCGTGCTGGCGTAATCCAGGCCGGTCTTCTCTTCCACCGGCAGTGCATCCATGTCGGTGCGGATCAGCACCCGCGGCCCGGCGCCGTTTTCAAGTATGGCCACCACGCCAAATGCCTGCGTGCCGTCCTCATATTTACCTACGTGGTCCGTTACCGTGTACCCAAGCTTGCGCAGTTCGCCGGCGATAAAAGCCGAGGTTTGCTCTTCGTGCCGCGAGAGCTCAGGATTGCGGTGCAGATGCTTGTAGGTTTCGGTAAGTGCGGGCAACTGACGGTCCACGGAATTGGACAGATCGGAGGGAGTAGCCGGAGATTGTGCGGCCAAAGGCAACGCGGCAGCGAGAAAAGCAACACAGAAAACGCGTAATTGCATTGCGAAACATCCTCCAGGCATAGGTGGGTGGACAGTAGGCTTATGCGCCAGCGTACCACAGTAAAGTGCTCGGATACCTGTCTCGGATGGAGCCTGAGCTACGCCGGGGCAACGCCCAACTAAGATTCCTATTGCATTCCCATAGGTCCAGATGTAGAGTGTTCCTATTGGTTCGCAATAGGAGTAACGGCTTGGCCGAAAAAACCGATGTGTGGCAGGGAACGATGATGCTGATGGTACTCAGGACGCTTGAGGCCATGGGTCCACAGCACGGCTACGGGCTGGCGCGACGGATCGAGCAGACCAGCGGCGACCTGTTGCAGCTGAACTACGGCACGCTCTACCCGGCGCTGCTCAAGCTTGAGCAGGAAGGCTACATTCGCTCGCGCTGGGGAGTTTCTGAGAACAACCGCCGCGCGAAATTCTATGAGCTCACCAAAGCCGGCCAGCGCCGCGTGCGCAAGGCTGCAGCCGAGTGGGAGCAGGCCACCGAAATCCTGGCGCGCTTTTTGGCGCCGGCCCATGAAGCATAAGGGGAAGTGATGCACCGGCTCAGAGCATTGTGGATGCGGTTGCGCGGTCTTGCTTTCGGATGGCGACAGGACGGCGAGTTTGCGACCGAGCTGGAGAGCCACGTAACAATGCACACGGAGGACGGGATCCGTGCTGGCCTCAGTCCCGAAGAGGCCCGTCGGCAGGCGTTGCTTCGATTGGGTGGTGCGGAGCTGACGCGGCAAGCATACCGCGAAAGGCGGACGCTTCCATGGCTTGAGAATCTGCTGCGTGATGTGCGCTATGCCTTGCGCGGATTTCGCCGCAATCCGGTCTTTACGATCACAGCGATCGCCACGCTTGCGCTCGGCATCGGCGCCACAACCGCGGTCTTCAGCGTGGTAGACCGCATCCTCTTCCGCAGCCTGCCCTATGCACACGATGACCGACTCGTCTCAGTGGGACTGGTGCAATCGCTTGAGAAGCAGGAGTTCACACTGGGCGGATTCTTTTATGAATGGCGCGACAACCAGAAGCCATTCTCGTCCATGACCTTCGAACGAGGTGTGAGCGCATGCAACCTCACTGAAGCTAACCCCGTACACTTGCAATGCGCGCGAATGGCGCAAACGTTTCTGCCCACCTTCGGCATCTCTCCTGAGCTCGGACGCAATTTCCTCCCGGAAGAGGATCTGCCCAACAGCCCCAAAGTTGCGCTCATTTCGGATGGACTATGGATGGGCCGTTTCAACCGCGATCCAAATGTCCTGAACAAGACCATCGACCTTGACGATCATCCAGTGCGCATCGTGGGCGTGCTTCCCAAAGACTTTGAAATGCCGCGTCTTCAGCCGACGGATATTGTTCTTCCGGCGGCGATGGATGTTGCGGCACAGCATACGGTCAATTCCGGGATCGGTTTTCCAATGTGGGCGTTCGCGCGGCTGAAGCCCGGAGTGAGCATTGCCGAGGCAAAGGCCGAGATGGCGCCGCTTTACCGGCACACGCAGCAGTGGATTCCAGCAGAGTTTCGCAAGGAGTTTCTCCTGCAGATCCGCTCGATTCGCGACCGGCAGATGCAGGACGCGTACACGGCGGCATGGGTGCTACTGGGCGCAGTACTCGCCGTCTTGCTGATCTCCTGCGCCAACGTGGCCAGTCTGTTCTCGGCGCGCGGCGCGGCCCGGGCTCGTGAGCTTGCGGTGCGTTCCGCGCTGGGCGCAAGCCGCGGACGGCTCATTCGCCAAACGCTCACAGAGGCGCTTGTATTGTCCGTTGCGGGCGCTGCCGCCGGATGCCTGCTATCAGAAGGCCTGCTGCGCGTCTTCATCGCCATTGCTCCCACAGGCATTCCGTTCCTCGCCACGGCGCGGCTCGACCTGCGCATTGTTCTTTTCACGGTGCTTCTGTCGCTGTTCTGCGCGAGCCTATGCGGTATCGTGCCCGCGCTGGAGAGGCCTCGTGCAACGGCGTTGGTTGCGCGCTCAACCAATTCCGGTACACATGTCCGGCTGCGGCGAGTTCTGGTGGCTGCGCAAATCGCTATTAGCGTGGTTCTGCTCTCGAGTGGGATCCTGCTGGTGAAGAGCTTCCGGAATCTTGAACAACAGAATCTCGGCATGCAGACACGCAATGTGATCACTGTGCAGGTTCCACTGAATGCAGCGCGCTACCAGACCGGTCAGGCGTTCATGGACTTTTATCATCGCGCTGAAGCGTCACTGCGACGTTTGCCCGGCGTTACCGCAGTTGGAATGAGCGACTCAGTTCCTCCTGACACCAACAGTTGGCACGGGGGAATGCGTTACGCAGATATTTTTGTCGCCGGCAAGCCGCGCACGCCGGCGGGAACCGGTGGCACCGTTATTTCGCGTTTGGTGACGCCGGATTATTTTCGTGCTCTTCAGATTCCGATCGTTGAAGGACGAAGCTTTGCCGAGGAAGATCGGAATGCAAGTGGAGATTTCATGGTCGTGAGCAAGCAACTTGCCGAGCGCCTCTTTCCTCGGGGAGACGCGATCGGCCAACATATACAGTTCGGGAATTACAACCCCTACTTTGTCCTTGCCGGGCCCGTTTTTACTGTCGTGGGCATTGCGGCAAACGTGAAAAACGCAGGCCTGGCGGGCGAGGATGAACCGGAATTCTACGAGCTGAGAAGTAACCATCACCCAGAGAGCTGGAATGGGCATTGCATTATTCTCATTGAGACGGCTCTTCCAGTTTCAGTTGTAGCTCCGTGGGTGCGCTCGCAGATTGCGCAGATCGATCCCACTGCGCCGGTGGAGATCGAAACGCTTACGCAAACCGTGAACAGGCTGGCAGACCGGCCGCGCTTCGAAACAGCACTGCTGGGATTCTTTGCCCTTTGCGGGTTGCTGATGGCGGTGATCGGACTCTACGGAGTTATCGCATTTGTGGCTGCGCAGCGCACGCAGGAGATCGGAGTGCGCATGGCCCTAGGCGCAACGCGGATGGACATTCTCCGCCTGATTGCGGGTGAAGGTGTACGGCTGATTGTGTTGGGCGGGGCTATTGGTTTGGGCGCGGCGCTGGCTGCAGCGCAACTGCTCAAGAGCCTGCTCTTCCATGTTGGTACGCACGATCCGGGCAGCTTCATTGCCGTTACGCTGCTGCTGGTCGTTGTCGCTCTCGCGGCAACGCTGATTCCCGCGCGCGCCGCAATGGAGACAGATCCTATGCAGGCGCTTCGGACCGAGTAAACGTCCGTCTCGTCTCTGGTGCAGGCGCATACTCCTGCAATGGCTGAATGCTACACTCCGGCAAAAGGGATGTGTGCATGAAGGCAAGCGCAATTGAGTTTCGTCTGCGGATGGTGATCATGGTCGCCATTGTCGTGTTGGGTGTCTGGTCGCCATGGATCGAAGCTTGGAGTTTGGGGTCGCGCAATTCGCTGCTGGAATGGCTGGCACTGGAAGTGAGCCGGCTGGGTCTGCTGCGTTTCAGCTTTGCCACCCCGGCGGTGATTATCCTGGGTGCGCTGATCGCTGCGTTGGGCGCGATTCTGCGCGTGTGGGGCGCTGCGTATCTGGGCTACGGAACAGTGCACCACGCGCGGATGCAAGCCGGTGCAGTCATGGCTGACGGTCCCTATCGCAACGTGCGTAATCCGCTTTACATCGGGGGCTGGTGCATGATGGCTGCCATGTCCTTCGTGATGCCGGCGACGGGCGCGCTGTTCGCCATGGCGCTGCTGACGCTATTCCTGCTGCGCCTGATTCTTAGCGAAGAAGCTTTTCTCGCCGGCCAGCTCGGCGAGCCCTACCGGGAATATCTGCGCGCCGTGCCGCGACTGTTCCCGCGGCTCGGGCGTGGATTGCCACCTGCCGGCCACAAGCCGCACTGGATGATTGCACTGCTCACGGAACTGAACCCCATCGGCGTTTTCATCACCGTGGCATTTCTCTCATGGAGCTATAACAATGTGCTCATGCTCAAGGGGATTCTGATCAGCTTTGGCGCATCCCTGGTGGTGCGGGCGCTTATGCCGCGGGAGCACGCAAGCCCTGATCCGGTTTAATCGAAGTGCGCTGTGCACCGGGTCTGCCCAGGTGCGTCCATCCGAAACCTTCGGCGTACTTGAGCCCGTATCCAAGCAGGCGATCAACGCCGATGTGGTTGGCCCAGATGAGCGCGACCGGCAACAACATGCCGTGGGTGTGGAACAAGAGTGCAGACAGGCCGAGCGCTGCCGGAGCAACATACGAATGGATTGCGTTGTAACAGCGCGCACCCCAGCAAGATCCCGCAAGATACCCAAGCATGGAGAGATCGGGAAGAAGCCACAGCGCAGCAAAGAGCCACCAACTGGCCCCGGTACGCGCATAGAGCGCTGCAGAAACGGCGGCCACCGCCAGGCCCTCAAGCCGCAGGAGGGTAATAACGGAAGAACTGCGCGCGGGCGCAGGTGAGGGCGGTTGAACGATCGTGGACTCTGATGCCATAGCTCATGAGATGAGCCGGCCAGCCGCCAGAGTGCAGAAAAACTTGTTTGTAAACTCCGCAAAAATCGAAAAAGGGAGGAGCGCAAGGGCTCCTCCCTTTGACTCGCACACAACTAATCTACTTCTTCGGTGGGGCGATCACGTCCTTGGCGGCCTTGGCCACGCGGAACTTGACTACGGTCTTGGCCTTGATCTTGATGGCTGCGCCGGTCTGGGGGTTGCGGCCGATGCGCGCCTTGCGCTCCGCCTTGACGAGCCGGCCGATGCCGGGGATGACGAAAACGCCGTTCTTCTTGGTTTCCTTGATGGCGGTCTCGGCCAGCAGGTCCAGGAAGGCAGCGGATTGCTTGTTGGTGATTTCGAGCTTCTCGGCCAGATGCCGTGTAAGAGCGGTCTTGGTCATTCCAGTTGCCATGTAATTTTTCTCCTTCTTGGCGAGCCCTCGGGGCTGCCTTTGTTGCCGGGCTTCCGCCGCGATATGCGTACCGCATGGAGAAGGTGCGAATGAGGCTGCGCGTGCACGAAACCCCTGTATTCATGCGGCTTCGAAGAACCCTGCCGATGGTTACAATGCGGCTTCGAGGTGGGCAAAGTCAATGGGGAAAGCTTGTTTTCCACAGGTTTCTTGGGTTTTTCTTCCGATTTTGCCTATTTTTGGCCTATTTTCTTGGTTTTTTATCCCATCCGACTCGTCAACACCAATAATGACGGCCTTGAGACGCTCAACGCACATACCGTTGCCGGAGCTGTTATTTCAGGCCGAAGAGCACCTTTTTTCGCGGCGCCTGCGCTGCCGCGATGGGGGTATTCAGCGCATCCACTACGGGCGCGGCGATCTTGAAATAGCGAATCAGTGTTGCGGCAAGGTTTGGCTTGAGAGCCGCAGCAGCGGGCAGCGTGGCCGCCAGTCCCCACTGGCGGCAGCGGATCAGGTCCATGCCTGGATGGTCGGACGGAAATCCCTTGGGTGGGCGCGTCAACGCATTCCCTTCAAACTCAGAAAATGTTTTGCGGACGGCAGGCTTCTGCAGCAGCTTGCNNTCTCCGGCATGTAAGCCCCGGCGGCGATGATCACTTCCTTCGCGCTGACGTGGAAGTAGTAGCCGGCGCCCGATGTCTTTTCCAGCCCCTGGTGCGACCACCATGCGGCCACGTGCGTTTTGTACGGCAGCTTGTTGGCGCTGAAGCGTGTATCGCGGTAGATGCGGAAGAGGCACTTCTCTGCAGGCCGCACGAATGCTGGCGCAAAGTCCATCATCGCGTCCGTCACTTTGCGGATGACGGCCAGCATTGGTTCCTTCAGCTCCGCTTCGAAGATGGGCTTGCGCGGCGCGAACCATTCGCGGTCGTTGTTGCGGGCCAGGTTACGTAGAAAGGTGAGGGCTTCGGGGCGGAAGTACGGGACAGCTACGGCGGGTACGGGTTTTTCGGCGCGAGGCATAACAAGGACAGTCTATCGAATCACCTTCAGCGCGCCACGGAAAAGCCTATCGAAATCGGCCTCGAGATCTTTCTCCTTGGCGATGGCCTGTTCGATTGCCTTCTCCGCTGCGGGTCGCTGGTAGCCCAGGTTGGCCAGCGCAGAAAGTACATCTTCAGCGGCAGGTCCGCGCACGGACGATTGCACCGGCGCAACCGCAAAGTCGTCCAGCTTGTCTTTTAGTTCGACAACCAGGCGCTCGGCCAGCTTCTTGCCCACGCCGGGAATGCGCGTCAGTTGCGCGTGGTCCTGGCCGCGGATTGCCTGCACTGTGCGCTCGGGGTTGAGGCCGCTCAACATTTTGATTGCCAGCTTGGGGCCAACTCCGCTCACCGTGATCAACCGCTCAAAGAGACGCTTCTCTTCGCGTTCGAGAAAGCCGAAAAGGGCGATCTGATCCTCGCTGACCTGGGTGTGGATGTGCAGCGCGGCTTCCGCGCCGACCGAGGGCAACGCCGTAAAGGTAGGCACAGAGATAGCAACGTCGTAGCCGACCCCGGCCGCCTCAACAATAGCTTGGCCGGGCTGCTTGAAAATGAGCTTGCCGCGCAGATGAGCGATCATCGTGCCCTATTGTAGAATCCCCAGCCGCCTGGCCACACGATCAAAGATATCGAGTGCCTGGTCGAGCTGGGCGCGCGTATGTTCACTGGTGAGAATGGCGCGGATTCTTGCCTTGCCCTCTGGAACGGTGGGGAAGGCGATGCCGGTGGCCATTACTCCCTCATTGAAGAGTGCACGCGAAAATTCCATCGCAGCGCGGCCTTCGCCCACAATGATCGGCGTGATGGGTGTCTCAGTGGCCGGAGTGGTGACGCCTCCGATGTTGAAACCCAGTCGCCTCAACTCGCCCTGGAAGTAGCGGGTGTTGGACCACAGGCGCAGGATTCGCTCGGGCTCCTTCTCCAAAATGTCGAAGGCGGCGATACATGTGGCCGCAACCGAGGGCGGGTGCGAGGTGGAGAACAGAAACGGCCGCGCACGGTGGTAAAGGTAATCGATCAGGTCGCGGCTGCCGCAAACGTAGCCGCCCAGCGCGCCGATGGCCTTGGAGAGCGTACCGACCTGCACATCTACCAGGCCGTGCATGCCAAAGTGGTCAACTGACCCGCGGCCATTACGGCCCAGAACGCCTGAAGCATGGGCGTCGTCGACCATCATGATGGCGCCATACTTTTCTGCCAGCACGGCAAGCTTGTCCACGGGGCCGATATCGCCGTCCATTGAGAAGACGCCGTCGGTGATTACGAGCTTTTTGCCGGGCTCAGGGGCGAGTTGTTGAAGCAACTGCTCGCAATGAGCCATGTCTTTGTGTCGAAATACCTTGATGGTTGCGCGTGAGAGGCGGGCGCCGTCAATAATGCTGGCGTGGTTCAGCTCGTCGGAGAGGATAAAGTCCTCTTTGCCGAGGATGGCGCTGACGGTGCCGGCGTTGGCGGCAAAACCGCTCTGGAAGACCACGCATGCCTCTACGTTCTTGAAGCGAGCGATCTTTTCCTCCAGATCCATGTGGATGCGCATGGTTCCGGCGATCGTCCGCACCGCTCCGGAGCCGACGCCAAAAGCGCGCGTGGCGGCGATGGCGGCCTCAATCAGGCGGGGGTCATTGGCCAAGCCCAGGTAGTTGTTGCTGGCCAGGTTAATCACCTCGCGGCCATCGTAGTGGCACACCGAGGCCTGCTGGTCGTCGAGGATACGGAGCTTGAAATAGGTACCTTTGGCGCGGAGTTCGTCTAGAGCTGCGGTCAGGTGCGCGAGCTGGGGGCGAGGGTTGGCCTGAGTCATGGCGATGCACCTCAAACAAGAAGCATAGCGCGTCGCGGCCGGGTGAACTCGCCATTCCGGGCGCCCTGCGTCCAACCTATGCCGGGGACCGTGCCAGGTCTGCACTGAGGAGCAGGGTTTTTCAGGGCAGACCGCGGTGCGCCGGTTAGCCGCACTGCGCCCGAGCCAGATACAATAGTCTTCTAAGTCCGCCGCGGCGGACAAACGGGCGATACGCGATTTAGCGATGCGCGATTCTTCTGGGGATTTGGAGCAGGTGCACGTGAGAGGCATGAACCGCCGCAGTCTGCGGCTTGAATTGGTTGCAGGACTGGGTTTGGCGCTGCTGGCACTGCCAATGGCGGTGGCCGGTGCGCAAAGTGCGTCGAACGCCGTATCTACGCAAACCTCGCTGACCGTATCCACCAGCGACCAGGACGGACAAACCAAGGCCGCCGTCGCGGTGAGCGTGGCCGCGGCAGATGGGCAGCCGGCAACAGGCGCCGTAGCCATCAACGAGGGCAGTCGGCAATTGGCCCAGGTAGCGCTGAACGCAACAGGCCAAGCCTCCGCCGTATTAGCCTTGCCCGGCGGCATGCACAACCTGCGCGCTGTTTATAGCGGCGATGCTACGCACCAGACTTCAGTTTCATTGCTGGCTTCTGTGCAGGCACAGACCAGCACTGCGCCCAGCTTTCAGTTGACGCTCGCAGCAGTGGCGCCATCAGCGCTGCCCCTGGTGCTCACGGCCGGCGCTGCGGGAACGGTAAACGTGACGATAAATCCCGTAAACCCTGCTTCGCTGACGTCACCAATGTTCGTAACCCTCTCATGCTCGGGGTTGCCCAACCAGGCATCATGCGCTTTCAGCCCTGCGAGCGTGGAGATTCTGGCGAATACTCCCACAAGTTGTCCGGCAGGTTCGCCCGCATCTGCGTGTCCTCCCTACAGCTCGATGGTGTTGCAGACGCAGTCGGCAGGAACGGTTGGCTTTGCTACTCCGGCCTCCCACTCCGGCAAGGGAAGTGACCCGGTTGCATGGGCAATTCTGCTGCCAGGTGTGCTCGGTTTGGGCGGATTGGCCTGGGGAGCGCGGCGGCGCGCATGGCTGAGCCGGTTATCGCTGTTGGCGCTGGTGGCACTGGTTACCATGCTGGGCACCACGGCCTGCAATCCGCGCTACTACTACTTCAACCACGGTCCGCCCAACAATCTGCCCACTCCGGCGGGCACTTACACGATAACCGTGACCGGGCAATCGAGCGATGGCGTCACGGCCATTACGCAGAACACGACCATGGTTCTCACGGTGCAGTAGCCAGCAGCCAGAGGCACAAAAAAAACTGCATGAACCGCCGGCATTCCCTTCCCGCGGAAGTGTACGCACTGGTGGAGCACACACCGGCTACGGTGCTGCTGGAATGCGGCAGAGCAAACAACATAGACATCGGCGATTCGGCTGCGGCCGAGGAATTCTGCACGCGAATTTTTACCGCGCCTCTGCGCGTGTGCGTGGCAAAGAATGCTGCAGACATTGCCGGGCTCTTCCGCGAGGTTGAACGCGCGGTTGCGTCGGGAATGACCGCTGCGGGGTTCTTCACATACGAGTGCGGGATTTGTTTTGAGCCCAAGGCCGGGATGCGGGCGCGCCTGGACGACAAGGCGCTTGCTCAACCGTTAGCCCAACCTCTCGCCTGGATCGGCATCTACGATCGCGCCTATCGATTCGATCATGCTACTGGAACTTTCCCAGACGGCGAGCCGCCGGGGCTGGAGAGCTTTCGCGGCATCCAGGACGAGCCGCTCAAAGACTCGCCGATTGAAGCCGCGCTCGGTCTGACAGAAGCGCAATATGCCGAACGCATCGCTGCGATTCACGAGTGGATTCGCGCCGGTGACGTGTATCAACTCAACTTCACGGTTCCCTACAGCGTGCGCGTGCAAGGCAGCGTGGCTGCCTTGTATGCGCGACTGCGCGAACGGCAGCCGGTGGAGTATGGGGCTTTTATTCACTGGCAGACAGGTCGGCGGATTCTGTCGTTCTCGCCGGAGCTGTTTTTTCGCGTGGACGAGAATGGCGACAAGCGGCGCATTACTACCAGGCCGATGAAGGGGACCGCGGCGCGCGGGCGCACGACGCGCGAGGACCACGAGCGAGCGGAGTGGTTGCGCAACGACCCGAAGAACCGCAGCGAAAACGTAATGATCGTTGACCTGCTGCGCAACGACCTGGGTCGGCTGGCGAAGTTCGGGAGTGTGCATGCGGAGAATGTGTTCGCCGTTGAGCGCTTTCCGACGCTGTGGCAGATGACTTCGACTGTGACTGGAGAGGTGCGGGCTGAGATTGGATTTCACGATATCTTCAGGGCGCTGTTCCCTTGCGGGTCGATTACCGGCGCGCCGAAGGTGCGTGCGATGCAGCTGCTGGAGGAGCTTGAAGAGCAGCCGCGAGGCGTGTACACAGGTGCGATCGGGTTCTTCTCGCAACAGCGCACGGTGTTCAACGTGGCGATTCGCACACTTGAGCTCGACGGGAACGAGGGGAAGATGGGTGTGGGCAGCGGCATCGTGATTGACTCGGATGCGAAGGAAGAGTACGGAGAGTGTTTGCTAAAAGCGGAGTTTCTTACGGGGTCCGCGAGCCGGCTTTCTGACCGGCTTTCGCTGGTGGAGACGATGCTTTGGGATGGCGGCTATCCGCTGCTGGAGCTGCATCTCGACCGATTGATGGATTCGGCTGCGTACTTCGGATTCGAGTGTGAGCGCGATGCGGTGAGAGCTGCGCTGGCGGAGTACGCGCGTGCATTCGAATGCGCAGAACGGCGCAGAGTGAGGTTGCTGGTTGACAGCGACGGGCGCATGAACATTGGGGATGAGCCGCTTGCAAAGAACGACAGCGGAGGTGCGAAGACTGTGCGCGCGTGCGTCTCGCCTAAGAGAACCGATGCGAAGGATCCCATGCTCTACCACAAGACTACGCACAGACCCTTGTATGCGGAGGCCTTCAAAGAGGCCGTGGATAGGGGGTTTGACGATGTGCTGTGCATGAATTGCGCGGGCGAGATTACTGAGGGCGCAATCAGCAATGTCTTTATTGAGAAAGGCGGCCGATGGTTGACGCCGCCTGTGGAATGTGGGCTGCTGGCGGGCGTTTATCGGCGGCATCTGTTGGAGACGCTGACTGGTGTTGAGGAACGCGAGCTGTATCCGGAGGATCTGCGGCGCGCGGATGCGGTGTATCTGTGCAACGCGGTGCGTGGGCTGCGGAGGGTGACGATCGACTGGGAGGTGTGAGGCCAATTTCACCGCTGCTGTGAGAGGAGCGGAATGCAGGTTTTTCGACGCTCGAAAGGTTTGCTTATAGGGTGCGTAGTCAGCGTTAAAGGTTCGCTTATAGGGTTAGGATTTTACGCAAAGGTTGGCCTATAGGGTTGCGATTCTTCGAGCACTTAACCTTACACGGTGCCGGATTTTGTGGTTTGGCTGCTGAGTAGGTTCCGAAAAGCGGCAGTGGGTTGCCTGGAACTGCCCGATTTATGCCAAAAAAGGGCTTAAAACGGCACAAAAACGCGCATTTTGCGTCGAAAACACCGTGTTTTTCCACGTTTTTCCTGACTGTGGGGTGCAGCTTGCGGGTTGGGGTCCCTGCCACCCCAGGTCAAAATCGAGACCCTTCGACTACGCTCAGGGCAGGCTCTCCACCCCAGCAACGAAGACCTGTTGCCGGGGACCCCGGCTCTGGGGCACCCAGTCGCAACTGTTCCCTGAACCTTGACCCCTGATCTTCACTCCGGGCGCATGACTACTTTGATGGCTTCGCCGGATTGGAGCAGCTCCATCGCCTTGTGGAACTCGCTCAACTTGAGGCGATGGGTGATGGCGGGTTCAAGGTTCAGTTTGCCGGTGGCGAGCAGGGCTTCCATCTGAAACCAGGTTTCGAACATCTTACGGCCGTTGATGCCCTGCACGATTGCGCCTTTGAAGATGATGTCCTTGGCGAAGTCGAGTTCGAAGGGGCGCGATGGAATGCCGAGCAGCGAGGCACGTCCGCCGGTGCGCAGGATGGCGAAGCCCAGGCGTATGGCTTCGGGATTGCCGGACATTTCAAGCAGCACATCGACGCCTGTGCCGCCGGTGGCTTCAAGAATTTTCTTTTCGACGTTTTCGGTGGCGGGGTCGAAGGTCTGGTCCGCACCCATTTCAGCCGCGACTTTCCGTCGGTGCTCGTTGACTTCGATGGCGAAAACCCTTGCCGCGCCGCAGGCTTTGGCGACGGCGATGGAGAATAGTCCGATGGCGCCGCAGCCGGTGACAGCGACAGTGGTAGCTGCGATGGGACCGGCGAGAACGGTGTGAACCGCGTTGCCAAGCGGGTCGAGCAACGAGGCGTAGTCGTGAGGGATGGAAGGCGAGAGCTTCCAGATGTTGGTTTCGGGAATGATGGCGTAACCGGCGAAGGCGCCGTCGGCGTCGACGCCGAGGATGCGGACATGCTGGCAGATGTGAGCCTGACCGGTGCGGCACTGCAGGCACT
>PKXI01000008.1 GCA_003133425.1 Acidobacteriaceae bacterium | reverse complement strand
ACTCCACACGGACGCTAAGTCGCCTTTACGTCCAGGTGGACTGGATTTGTAAACACTGGCCGACTTTCGGGGAGTAATCATGAAGAGAACCTGTAACGAGCAGAAAATAGTACGGTTATTCAGTTCTTGTTCTACTCCATGTATGGGCTTCGAGATTCTGTCTGGACTCAATTTTGCCGTCCAGTAGGGCGAAATGGCGCTACCAACACAGTGGGACCGCCGGGCACGACCAACGCGCCTGGGGCAAATTGGGTAGTTCACAAGTGGCAACTGACGAGCAGCCGGTGATCCGCTCCGCAAACGCATTAGAGCGGACACTTGACGGACAGCCACTCTCAACCCCGCGCCCATTGCGGGGTTTCAATGGCACTTTCGGTGCTTCACCGAATGCGCCGTTTGATGTACCTTAGGTTCTATACTTTCCGCGGACGGTACTTTAATTTCTGAAGAGGCTATTGCAATCAATTCCATGGCGTCGCTGGAACGTGCTTTATTAAACCTGGAAAAGACCTTCAGTGGAGAAGCGATTTGGTGGCGAGGTCATGCTGATGCGAATTGGGAGTGCGGAACGCTACAGGTGAGTATAAACATCGATTACATATCCGAGTGGCTTTACCAGAATCGCCAGCTTCACTGTACCCGAAACGGTGAAGTCCGGTAACTTGCAGGAAGCTGAAAGACGCTATTCACCGTGCTGATTTGTTGAGCCGGAGCACATAGCACCTTGTCAGCCACTTCACCGGCCGATATCGGCTTGCTGAAATAGTATCCCTGGATCTCATCACATCGATGTTCCCGCAAGAAGGACATTTGCGCTTCAGTCTCGACACCTTCGGCGATGACTTTCAAATTCAGGCTTTTGGCCATGTTGATGATCGCGGTCGTGATTGCAGCGTCGTCGGAATTGGTCGAGATATCCCGGATAAATGAGCGGTCGATCTTGAGCTTGTTAACGGGAAACTGTTTCAAATAGCTGAGGCTCGAATAGCCGGTCCCAAAGTCATCAATTGCGAGCTTCAGCCCCATTTCCTTCAATTCCTGAAGAACCGAGAACATCACATCCTCGTTGGACAGCAGCAGGCTTTCCGTAAGCTCCAGTTCGAGATATTGGGGCGGCAGGCAAGTCTCCTGAAGAACCTTCTTGATCAGTTCGCAGAAGCCTTCCTGGCGAAACTGGACTGCAGACACGTTGACCGCGACCGGCACGGTGTAAATTCCATCGTCTAGCCATTTCCGAGCTTGAGAGCAGGCCGTCTTGAGTACCCACTCGCCAATTGGCAGGATCAGGCCGGTCTTTTCTGTAATTGGTATGAACTTGTCTGGCGGTACGAGGCCCAACTTTGGGTGCTGCCAGCGAATCAACGCCTCCAGTCCGATGATCCTTCCGCTGGAAATCTCCATCTGCGGTTGATACACCAGGAAGAATTCCTCTCTCTCGATTGCCAGCCGCAAGTCGTTCTCCAGGGTCAATCGCTTCACAACCTGAGTGTTCATATCTTCTTTGAAGAACTGGAAATTGTTCCGACCATTCTCCTTGGCCGAGTACATCGCCTGATCGGCATATTTGATAAGGGTATCGCAGTCGTCGCTGTGCTGAGGGAACATACTGATGCCCAAGCTGCAACTCGTATTGAGCGAGTGGCCCTGGACCACGAACTTTCCGGTAATGGTTTTCACAATTCGCGAAGCCGCAGTTGCCGCTTCGGCTTCGCCCTTCACGCCGCTGAGCACGACGACGAACTCGTCGCCGCCCACTCTGGCGACGGTATCCTGTTCCCTGACGCATCCCTTAAGCCGCGCAGCAACATCTTTCAGAAGACGGTCGCCCAATGTGTGACCTAGCGAATCGTTGATGAGTTTGAAGTGGTCGATATCAAGAAACAGGAGCGCGACTTGCTCGTTTCTCCGGCGAGCGCCGGCGACTGCTTTCAGCAGTCGATCCTTGAGAAGGGTCCGATTTGGCAACTCTGTTAAAGCATCGAAGTAAGCCAGGAACTGGATCCGTTCCTCGGCGGCCTTGCGGTCTGTAATGTCGCGAAAATACCAGATTCTACCTCGACGGCGGCTCTTTGAGTCAATGAGAGGCGCAGAGTACCGGTCGAACGTCTTGCCATTTTTGAGCCTGACTTCATCTCTGCTCCTATCGTCCGGATGAGCGTATAGAGACTTGATCCTCTCGAGAAAGGCGTCGTTGTTCTCGACAATATCCGTCACGTACTTGCGAACGATGAGATCGTCCGCAGAACTCAGCAGTTCGTCCGGTATTCCAAAGTGGAGGCCGAATTGCCTGTTTGCGAGGATGATATGATCGGACTCGTCGACGGCTAGGATGCCATCGATTGTTGTTTCAGATTGCGCCTCCAGCAGCGCCGTTTTGAACAACAAGGCTTCCTCAGCCTGCTTGCGTTCAGTGATGTCGCGCACAGTGGCCAGCAGTATCCGTCTTCCGCCCAACGTCAATGCCGTAAGGCACACCTCGGTCGGAAAGACCTCCCCGTTCTTGCGCTGGTGCAACCACTCAAAGCGTTCCTTGCCATTCAGAAGTGCTGCAGCAATCCTTTGTTTGGCCGCGATCTCCGATGGTGTCCCGTCGGGTTGATGCGGGGGCGAAATGTCGGCCGGGTGCTTGAAGTCGTCCTTGCTCGCGAATCCGAACATCTCGAGCGCTGCCCAATTGCAGTCCAGATAGCCCGTCTCATCCAGCAGCCAGTACGCATCGGCCGAGTCTGCGAACAAAGCATGATATTTGTTCTCGCTGTCCTGCAGCATTTCCCTGGACCGCTTTTGCTCAGTGACGTCATACGCGGCTACCAGCATTGCATCGATTCCCTGGAAGTCCAGATCATGGCTCACAATCTCGACGTCGATGATTGCACCATTCTTCTTGCGATGTCTCCGAATTCCGGGTTTCTGAAGTCCGTGATCTCGCGTCGCGATGTCCTGCAACAGATCGGGAATATCTTCTTCGGGACGGATGTCGGCTACAGTCATTGCCAAAAACTCCTGCTCTGAGAAGCCATATTGCCGGATTGCTGCCTGATTCACTGCCAGAAAGCGAAGAGTGTTGCGATCGAAGACCCACATCGGGAATGGGTTACTTTCAAAGAGGAGCCGATACTGCACCTCAGACTTCCGCAACGCTTCTTCCGAACGCTTTCGATCCGTGATATCCCGCGCAATCGACGAAGCTCCAACCACCACACCAGTAGAGTCTGTGATTGGTGAGACGGAGAAAGAAATGGTAATCTGCTTTCCGTCTTTCCTCACGCGAATCGCTTCCATATCGGCGACCTCGTGGCCGCTTCCAACCCTTTCCAGGATTTGCCGAAACTCATTCGAGCGGTCCCCGGGGGCCACAATATTGATCGACCTTCCGATAGCTTCTTCGACGGTGTATCCGTAGATCCGCTCCGCGCTGTGATTCCAGGA
Source organism: Acidobacteriaceae bacterium (assembly GCA_003133425.1). The sequence goes on along the minus strand of PKXI01000008.1, from coordinate 2,238 downwards.
TTCAATCACACCTCCCAGCGTCAGCGAGAGGATCGCGTCGTCCGAACAATTCACAATGGCCGCCAACCTGCGATTTTGCTGTTCTGCTCTTCGGAGCTCGCTGATATCGGTCATGGTGCCTTTGATCACCGGACCTGTCCCATCTTCGCGCGTCAGCAGAGTTGCACTGTTCAGTACCCAGACCGGGCTCCCGTCCTTTCGTTTCAAGCGTTGCTCGAAATTCGTCAAGCTTTTCTCGGCTTGCAGCCGCTCGATGAATAGGACTCGATCCGAGGTGCTGAAGTAGCCGACATTGACCGAACCGCCGGTCACTTCCTTGCGCGTTGAGTATCCGAACATCTGGCAAAAGGAGACATTGCAATCCAGAACTCGGCCGTCAAGAGCCGTTCTGTATGCTCCTGTCAGACTTCTTTCGAACAATAATTTGTAGCGGGCCTCGGTCGACGCGATCTCAAGACGAATTCGCTCTTCGTTCTTCAAGACATAGAGGCTAACGATCGAGACCAACAACGCTGCGAAGAGAATGGTGATGGTATGAGAAGCCCAAATTTGGCCATTGGGGTAAAGTGTCATCTTGGATACGTCGAAAACGCACATGATGAAGCCTGTGATCGCAGTCGCCCTCAGTGCACGCATAAAGGTGCCTGACCGACGTGCCGCCGTCGTTGCGCCGGTGTTGAGCACCCTGTGGCCACGCGCAAACTTCAGGGAAGTAACCCCCACAGCGATGGACGACATCGCTATCAAGCCGGTCATGGCCAGAGTCGAGGTGTCAATTGCCTTCAAGAAGGCGAGAGAAACGTGAGAGACACTTAAGCGGACCTGCGCAATCGAGCACCCAAAGATAGCGTTCGGCGAATCAGAGGCAGTTCCTTGTCCGTGACAGGTTGTTCTCGCCAAGATCAAGAAGAGAGCCCCTGCAAATCGTTGGTGCCAGGGTTTTATGGATGCCAGTCTCATCAACAAACCTCTAATCCAGCAGGCATCTCATTGGTTGGAACTTGCCTCAGCCCGGAAGAGCCTGCAAACTAATGAACACTCCTCAACGAGCAAAGGACGCCCGTCTAGTTAAGTCCAATTGTCCAAAGGATGTAACTCCCCGATAGTTGCACAGAGTAATGTGACGTAAATCACAGCAAGTCCGCGGTTTTTAGACGATACTACCGATACACGCCGCCATGCCCAAAGGCGGCTGCGGAAGGCTGAACAGAAAGCCCTGCACATAATCGCAACCTTTCCGGCCCAGGGACTCCAGTTGCTCCTGGGTCTCAACGCCTTCGGCAAGTACCGTCATGTCCAGCTCATGGGCAATCATGATGATCTTCTGCGCCTTTACACGGTCGCGGCCGTTCACGAGCATATTCTGAACGATTGCCCTGTCGATCTTCAGTTCCGTTGCCGAAAATCTTGCGGAGTTGCTGAATCCCGACGCAGCCGGTTTCGTAATCGTGGACGGAAAGCTGGAAATTCTTCATCCTAAGGCGGGTCAGCACATCGAGCGTGGGCGGCTGTTCGTTCATGATTTCCGTCCCTGCAATCTCGACAACAACGTTGGCGGCTGGTACGCCGTGCTTCTTCGCCAGGGACACAAGAGTGTCTGGGAACCCAACGTCGCGGAGGGAATCTATCACTACATTCAGGGCCAAACGGGGTATCCGGTGGTCCTTGTCCGCGAACCGTCTAACTTCAGACAGTTCAAGGTCTACAATCAGCCGTGCAAATTCATCGAAAATACCCAGATTCTTTATGTCGGGAAGGAAACTGTCAGGAAAAGTCAGGCCTCGTTTCGGATGCATCCAGCGGACAAGGGCTTCGAGTCCGACGACGTTACTCGTAGCAACGTCGATCTGCGGCTGATAGTGAAGCACAAATTCATCGCGTTCGACGGCGCGTCTCAGCTCGTCGTCATCAAAGTCGATTCCCGAGTCCTGCTGGACCGCTGTCGTGTCCTGCCGCAGAGCATGCTGTCGCAGCAGATTCTCCAGTTCAGTCGGTCGGAATGGCTTGTGGAGGTGGCCAGCAACGGAGAGACCGTGAGTGGCTGCTAGTTTCTCAACGGTCTCGATTGCCTGTTCGCCATTTCCGCTCATCAACACGATGCTTACTGTCTGGCGTCAACTAATCTTTCCGGTCGCATTGACTCGCCATTTTTAATACTGAGCTATGGGTCGTTGCCTCATTGAAAATGCTACTCAAGGTGAAGGCACCTGGGAGGGCGAAAATGAGGAGACAGATCAA
>PKXI01000009.1 GCA_003133425.1 Acidobacteriaceae bacterium | reverse complement strand
ACCCTTGCCGAAAACTCACGGTAGTTCGAAGTGTCATTGAAGCGAACACGATACCCATGCTGGCGATGAAGTTCAGCCGCAAGTGCTGGGGCTGCGAAGGCGTAACAACTTTCGGTATAGGTGCCCGAATCTTCAGAGAATACGTCAAAGCGCACTTTGTTCTCTGACTTTCCTAAAAGCGTCTTTTTGTAAGGTCGAATGACAGCCATTTGGCCGTTAGCAGGAAAGCGTGTCGCCGTACCCTTTACGAGAGACTTCGCAACTATTCCCGGCCTGAATCCTCGGTCGATGTCTTGTCCTCCGCGCTTGGCAGCAACTTTCGCTGCTCGGTCAATGGTCTTCAAGACGGGCGTCTTCTTTCCGGCTGTCCACTCGAAATGAACAGTCGTTCCAGCCCTCTGGTACGAGGAAAGAAACTCTTTCCAAAGGTCTCTATTCTCTATTGGCTCTCCAAATTGATTCCGCCAGTCGTTCTTTCGCCAACCTGACGCACGAACGATGTTGTCCTTCACATATCGAGAATCTGTCACAATCTGCACGCGAGAGACGCCGAGCCAAGGCGAATTTGAACGAACCCATTGGAGGGCACGGATGCACGCAAGTAACTCCATTTGGTTGTTGCTGCTTTCGGAGCACCCGAAATCAACAATCTGCTCGTCGTCTCGCCTGAGATGCTCTGGATACTGAACTATTGCCGCACAACCAGAACTACCCCCGGGATTGCGGTAGCAGGAACCGTCCGTGTAGATGTGGACTGCGCGTGGGTCAAGCGGCATCTTATCGTTCACTATATGCCCAACCGTGAAGACGGGGAAGTCGCCCTATAGCGGCTCATTGACTAATCGCTATTGACCACTGCCGAGGTCGCGATTTGGAGGGCAAAAAGCCGCGAAAAGCGAGGGCTGGAAATGAGACCCAGTAGACCACCTTTCGAAAACTTCGAATTCGCCTCCGTGCAATTGGGGACAGCAATTTGCCGCCACCTACGCATCCGAGCCCACAAGGTGGGGAAATCGTCGCGGATAGTTCTCGCTGCACTATACTTAAGCACTCGGAGGAATCCATCGCATGGCGGAAACGATTAGCTGCGCCCATTGCAGCAAAACGGGTACTTGTGAGAACGGAACTGGCGGGATGGCGTGCCAACTATGTGTTGCTCGGTGGAGCAAACGAAACGCCACTTTTGACTTTAAGGCTGACCTGAAAGGAATTCCGTGCTCAACCTGTTGGGGTAAGGGATTCATCTACAAGAGCCTCTCTGAGCAGTCCAGATTTGACAACACGGTTCCAGCCGTCTTAGGAGGCGTTCTTGCCGGATTGTCATTCGCCCTTCTGTTTTACTTATCACATACAGGGAACGGGGAAGGATTCAACAAGGCGCTTGTCTTTACTGGAACATTATTGGGAAGCATCACAGGTTATTATTTTGGCGCACCTAAGCGTGCCCGGAACAAGCAGTCTGATGACGAAGAATCGTGAGATTGTAAACGAACTTAGCGTAATGCGTTCAATGAGCCGGGCGTAGTCTGTGTTCAGAGTTCTGGCGGAATCGTCGCCCTATCGGCCCGCTACTTTTCTGTAAACAGAATCGAGGCCAAAGAACACCATTGTCACTAGTACTTCATCCCGAAAGAGGTATATCCGGTGATGCACTTCCAGATATGGGGAACTGTCGCTTTCACGCTGGAACGGTGCCTGAGCGTGACAGTGTTCGCAAATGCCGTTCGCCCGATGGAGAACTTCGGCGATTACATCTGCGTTACGACGATAGGCACGCGAGACCACCTGTATGCTCTCAGGCAGTTTGGGCGCGTTCGCTAAGCGCCAGAGCCCCCTACACCCCCGCATACTTACGTTAGGTGACGAAAATAGCCAGACAGCAGCGGACTAATCCCCCGCTTCCAACGTAAAGGAGAAAAGGAGACAATCATGGGTTTTATATCTGGAAAGCTTTTCAAGATGAAATTCGCAGCAGTTCTTGCAGCAACAATCAGTCTCGCCCTTTTAACCAGTTGCGGAAGTTTTGGCGGTTCGTCGGTTACGCCAATTCAAGCGGCGACCGGCTACTCTAATGCCAGCGTTTCGGGCACGTATGCGTTTGTCAACTCGGCGAAATTTATGATTGGCACGATTACGGCTAACGGTAACGGTAATATCACGTCTGGAACTGTGAATGTTCTCACATCTAGTGCCCCAACTGTGACGCCTAGTTGCACAATAAGCGTCACAGGAACATACACCGTTCAAAGCAGTGGGGCTGGAACTGCAACATTGATAGTTACCGCAGGTCAGAGCAACCCCTGTAGCGGCGGCTATTTGTCACAAGCGCAGGAGTTTGTGGCAGCACCGTATCTGATGGAAGTTGCTCAGCAAGGCTCATCACTCTATCTGCTTAATGGTTCGACTGAGATTACTGCAACTAAGCAATAGTATTGTCACATCGTCGCGTACAAGCTGCCGTCCATGCCCGAGTACGATTTTGCATTCTGTCACGCAGGACATTTTGTGGTCGGATAATAATGCTCGGAATTGCCGGTCAACCCTCGTGGAAAGGGGGCGCGGCGATGGCCGCACGCGAGAGGCAAAGAAGAGGAGCGCGGCCAGCGAACTCCAAAGCAATAGGGGAGCGGTTGCTTCTCTGGACTCACGCGGGCGGTGTCATTCAGGCGGGTCTGGTTCGTCGCAGACAAGCTGAATCTGCGTTGTGGGGTACCTAATCGTCGCATTTACCCTCCAGCAGTTTGTTGGAGTTTGCTTGATAGAGGCATAGCGATAATTTCCATCCTTCGGGAGCGTGGTCGTCGTGGTCGATATTTATCCTCTCATTAAAGTCCCCACGCCGCGTTGTGATGTAGAAATAATACCGATTACCCGCTTGTAGCTGAATCGGACTCTCGGAGATTCCGGGGAGTATTGTGCCCAAATTGACATGCCACGGATGAAACGGGCTACCTGCGGCACCACCGACCCTTCTCGCCCAGTCCTCCGTCTTTTCACCTTTGCTTTCGCGAAGCATGATATCCACACTTACATCGACCAACGGGAGCTTCTTGAAATTTATGTAAGCTACCTTAACGGGGAAAATCACCCCATCTTTGGATACGGTTGTTGGATAGGTCGGCAAAAAATAAGGGAAGCCATCTCCGCCCATTGTCTGAATTAGGTTCTTGTCTTCCTTGGCAAGAAGGTTGGTCAGATTCCCCATTGTGCCGTCAAAGTGCTGATTGCTAATCGCTATGGTGTTATCTATACCCCCTGCAATCTTGTTAAACTCCCTCAGTTGCTCTGCTCTAGCTTCAGAGCTGGTTCCGCAAATTCAG
>PKXI01000415.1 GCA_003133425.1 Acidobacteriaceae bacterium | reverse complement strand
GCCCTCTCATAATGCATAGCCATCCGGGTAGGGACACTTTGTGCAATGCTTGCTAACGATTTCCGGCGAGTTTCCGAGGATATCGGCCACCTCTCCGAAACGGGCACCGTCACCGAGCAGCTCCGTTGCCACTGTTGACCACCAAAGCGTACGGACGTGCGCCGGTCTCCCAAGCGCCCATCTCCTCCCAATAACACCTGTTTCTGGAAGGGTGAAACCGGCCGATTTCGGCGCCGTGGAATCAGGCACTTGCGAGGGCAGATTCCGCAGGGTTTTTGGAAGGGGGCTGTAGCGCACGGCAGGCCGTGCCGACCACTCGCCAAGACCGCGCAGAAAAAGAAGGCTGGGCCCCGCCTGGTGCTTTGCGGGGTCCAGCCTCAAGAGAGCCCTGGGTGGTCAACGATAAAGCGGGGAACCGGAGAGAAACCCGCCCTCATGCGTGAGGCTCTTCAACTTCCTTGGATACGCCCAGTCCCAGTGAATGTTGGAACTCAGCCTTCCTTGATTTCAGGTAACACTTGGCCCTGCGGTGTCTGGTCCTGCCGGCGGCATTTGTCCGATCCGGAGTTCAAGTTCGTCTTCGATATTGCGAGACGAATACCTGGCTTCACGTGCATATTCGTGATCTATAACGGCATCGAGATCGGCAAAGCTTCTTGGCAGGATGTTGTTGAGGACACGAACCGAGGCATGCCGTGCCAGTTCGCTGTTCATACCGGTCTTAGCCCAGCAGAACAGCCAGAAGACGCTTTGAGCGCGGACATTCCCATCACGATCAACTTTCCAGTGCTCATCGATCGCTTTCGTGCAGGTACTATGCGGAATCGAGAGTAACTGCTTTCTTGCTTCATCAGACGGGACGATCAGGTGCATTTCAACGCTCCTTGGTAATTGCGATTTTGACTGGCAGGTACCCCTGCGGGGAACAAACTCCCGGTCAGTCGTCTTTTCAGGCGACGATCCTGCGCTCCAACTCTTGTTTCACGGTGTTCTCTTCCGGGTCGGGTCCAAGACTGCAGACCAGCTCCTTGAAGTCGCTCCACAGCACAATCGTGAGGTTCTGTGCGATGTGGTTCAATGTTTCGACGTCGCGGTGCGGCAGGTCGCGGGCCAGCAGACTCGGATCGCTCTTGTAGCAGTTCATCAATTGTACGTACGCCCGAGCGGGCTCTTCGTCTCTCACGAGGAGCCAGAAAATTGGCATTCTGTCTCCGGCTTTCTCAATGAGACAGTCGATATTCCTGGCGATCTGGTTTCTTTGCGGATCGTGACTGGTGAACATCGAGACATCGGATCCAAGCTTGGCTTCGATGAACACCACGAACCTTTCGTGCTCGACGGCAATATCAATCTCCGAGGAACCTTCCACCGGATCGGGGAGCTGCGCTCGGGATATCCATTCGGAATTGTCGGAGGCCAGCATCCTTGCACGGCTGCGTGTTTCGTAGGATGATGGCGAGCGGACCGACATCCATAATTTCGACGCGGGAAGGGATCGATCATCAAACGGGAAATTCAGATCTGAATTCCGGCGCCGCGCAGCGCTGACGATATGGCCCCACCACCCTGATGGAAATTGCTTGAGCAGGATTTGGAAGAAATTCCATGTGACCCAGTCTTCGCTGTTGGGAGAGTGAAGAATACGATCCATATCCTGGGCCTTGCGGCCTTTGGGTAAGTCCTGTAGCTGCTCAAGATTGAGGACAGGAATTTCTTTGCTCGGCGGGACAACTACAACCCGGACGGTCGACGACACAGGCGCGAGCGCAACCGCCGCAGCCGCCGGAGGAGCAACCTCAACACACCCGAGATAGCGTGCGTTGCATTCGCTGGTGTGCTGGTGCCAGAAGGCCAGGTCGCCGGTCTGGTGCGTAGGGGCATCGAACGATTGGTCAGCTTTTAGACAAATATCATCCGCGTTCCAGCGAAAATCCCGGGGACCAAACTCCTTAACGCGGTTCCTTATTGAGTAATCGCGGATGCTCCAGCTTGCTCCGCTGTTCCCCCTCTCGAAGAAGAACACGAAGGACTTTGGATTCAACTCGGGGATGAAGATCATGCGGCGCTTTTTCATTGTGGAGACTCCTTTCAAAGAATCCGGTTAGAAGTGCGCTGGACTGCTGCTTCAGGCTGAGGGCGGCGCGGGATTCGCGGCCGCGTTCAGCTTTTCAAAGGCGAACCTGACCTGAGACCATGTGGAGGACTTCCGCCAGGAGGCGATCGGGCACTCTGTTCCGTCGAGGAAATAATCCATGGCGGCTTCAGCGGCCGGCTTCCAGTTCGGATTGACGAGAAGGCGTTGAACCATCGGGTGGTTGGCGAGTGTTTGTCTGCTGATTTTCATAATGCAGAGTATCGCACGAGAGAGAGCACGAACGCAAGAGAGAAAGAGCAAAAAGAAGAATTTATTTTCAGAATGCCTTTTTATATGTGATAATATCCTTTAGCAGATATAGCGCAAGGTATTCAATACAAATACTTTACAATGAAAACCGCCCAGATCTGAGGTTCTCAGACCCCCGCGGGGCATCGAGCGAAGATGCGTATCGGCGAGCCGTTTTGTGCTCACCCCCAATTGGTGACGTGTGCGGCCCGCGGCTTTCAATCCGCGTTCATCCTTGTCCGCATCGATAGTAGGTATACTTCCTCGGCAGGAGGTCCTGACCGATGGCCAAACCCCATAAGCCTTCGTCCCACCAATCAACCAAGAAGCATCCCGCCGACCCAACCTCGCCCCCGCGGGCCAGCGGAGACCCAGTTTTCGGGCAGCCTCAACCGTCCCCCGATCCCACCACGTTCAAAGATCCGGTAACCGACGCAAGCCAAAAGGATGTTGCCGGCGTGCAGCCCGTGCCACAACCGGCGACCGCGGCTACGGAGCCGATTCTGACATTGGCTCAGATTTATGGAAGCCAGAGTGCAACCATCACGCAGACCATCCAAACCGCCGGGCAAATCGTCTTTCACTGCCTGGGAGACACGGGCAGCGTCATTGGGCCAATAACGCAATCGCTGGTGGCCGACAAAATGGTTACCGACTTCACTGAAGCCAATTCGGCGGACGTGCCTTCGTTCTGCTACCACCTCGGCGACGCCGTCTACTACTTCGGCGAAGGCGAATACTACTACGACCAGTTTTTTGAACCGTATCGAAATTATCCGGCGCCAATCCTGGGGATCCCCGGCAACCATGACGGAATCGTCTACCCCACGGACCCGGCAACAACGCTGCAAGCTTATCTGCGGAACTTCTGCGCCTCCGCGCCTGCTCCTTCTCCGGATGCGGGCGGCCTCAGCCGGACCACGATGATTCAGCCCGGCGTGTACTACACCTTCGACGCCCCGTTTGTGCGCATGCTGGGCGTCTATAGCAACGTGCTCGAAGATCCGGGAGTCATCTCCGATCAGGGCGGCACTTATTCCACCCTCGACCAGCGGCAGATCACGTTTCTCACCACCGCCCTCAAGCGCGTCAAGAGCGAGAGTTACACCGGCGCCCTCATCATCGCCGTGCACCATCCCCCGTTTACCGGAGGCACCGATCACGGTGGCAGCCCGTTGATGCTGGCGGATATCGATAGTGCCTGCACGGCCGCGGGCGTCTGGCCACATGCCGTGTTCTCCGGCCATGCGCATAACTATCAGCGCTACACCCGCCTCGTGAACGCCTTTCAGATTCCCTTTTTGGTCGCGGGCTGCGGCGGTCATTCGCCTCTCAGCTCGATGCGATCGACAATCCGTACACCCTACAAGATCGACAGCACACTCACGCTCGAAAGCTACGACGATACGGACTACGGATATCTGCGCGTGATTGTGAACGCATCCACAATGACCATCGAGTTCCATCCGCAATCCGACGGCGGTACGACCAAAACACCCGACGATGTTGTGACCATCAACCTGGCGGCCCGCACCGTCAGCTGAAGCTCTACCTCGCTCGAAGAGCGGATGTCTGATGCGCCCGTCGACAACCGAAATCCTCGTAACGGGGGCAACCATAGCTCTATAAATGAAGGCAACGCCATGCAGAAGCAAGCACGCAATGACGTCGACCGCAGGCCAAGTGAGTCTGACGGAGGGCCCGCCAAGCCCGCCGGCGCAGTCTCGGGAGAGTTTGTCACCGAGACGTTCGAGTACGACGGTGGACGACAGGTCACGGTGTACGTTCCACCGGCTCCGCCGGAAGCAATCGTCTTCGCCGGCGACGGCCAGGGAATCTCGAAGTGGGGCCGGTTGCTCGAGAAGGCCGACGTACCGTCCACAATGATCGTCGGCGTACACAGGCTGGCCGATGAGACGCTGCGGCTCCATGAGTACTCACCGGGCTTTGAGCCGGAGCGATTCGCGGCACACGAAAGGTTCTTCGTCGAGGACGTTCGCCGATGGACGGAGTCGCGGTTTGGCGTGGCGCTGCCCACTGAACGTACCGCAGTGTTCGGCGTCTCGGCAGGTGGAGAACTGGCCATCGCTCTTGGGCTTCGGCATCCAAACGTCTACGGTGCGGCCTTCTGCGCCTCGCTTGGAGGCGGTTACAAGCCGCCGGGTTTTTTGCGGAGTCCGCTTCCGCGCACATACCTCGTGGCTGGCACAGAGGAGCCGTTCTTCCTCGAGAACGCAAGGAGGTGGGCGGACGCGCTGCGCGATGCAGGTGCAGATGTCGTCATGATTGAGCGAACTGGGTCGCACGGTGGCGCATTCTGGCGAGAAGAGTTCCCGCTGATGGTGGCCTGGGCATTCGGATTGCCTTCAAAAGCCCGCAAAAACGACGCGCCAGGATGCCCGTAGACGCGTTATCCCGAGGTGCCATGTGGGGTAGGTATCCCTTTTCGCTCTTCGCGCCGGTTCAATCGGCTGGAACCAGGATGCCGAAAGAAGCACCTGATCAGCCCGTGGCGGCCGTAGCCTGGAAAATTGCCACTTACACACGAACGCTATAGCGGTTTGTGTAGTCTGGAGAACCGACCGAGCCCATCGCATCGCTTAATCAGATTGCGATCCGCTCGATTTCAGCCAGGGTGATTTCATCCGAAGTGCGGTCGTAGAGCTTCGTCGTTCGCGGGCTTTCATGCGCGGCGATAGCCTGAGCGCCCTCGATTGTGCCGCCGTTCAGCAGATAGGCTGTTATCCCGGTCGCCCTGAAGGTATGGCAGTTTGGAGTATCGCCGAGGCCTGCGGCCGCGGAGCGCCGTTTGACCATGCGGAAGGCATCGATGCGGTTCAGGCGGCCTTGCCGAAGCCGCGTTCTTTCGTCATGGCGCGGAACAGCGGCCCCTTAACCGGATTGCCGAGCGCGGCCAGGTAGGCGTCGAGATAATCTTCGGCCTTGTGATGTGCCGGCACGGCATGGGCCTTCCCGCCTTTTTCCGCCAGGCGCAGCCACCACCGTTTCCCTTGCTGGCGGTAATCCTCGACGTCCATGCCGACGACGGCCGAAACGCGGGCGAAGCTGAAAACCATGACGCCGATCAGCGCGCGATCCCGCAGGCCGGAACAACTCGTGACATCGAGGGAGTCGAGCAGCAGGCGCGCCTCTTCCGGCGTCAGCACCGGCGTCTTGCCTTTCTTGACGACATGTTTCGGCCCGCGCACGGAGGCGGCGGGATTGAAGGGCAGGATGCCGCCCGTCACCATGTAGTCGTACAGCATCCGGACGGCGGCCAGGTGCTGCTTGACCGTCGGCCGCGCCAGGCCGTCGGCCAGCATCTGCTCGACGTAGCCGGCGATGGAGACCGGCGTCATACCCAGGAATTCGTAGCCGCGCTCGTCGCACCAGGCGCAGAAGGCGGCGACGGCACGGCCGTAGGCGGCGCGGGTATTCGGGTTGCGGATGTTGGCGGTGAAGAACTCGACGAAGCGGCCGGCTGCCTTGCCGCCGGCCGCGGCGATCACCGCCGGCACGGTCAGCCCGGCGCCGGCCGGAGGCAGGAGAGAAGGCTTCGGAACGGCCAGCGCGCGGCTCATGAGGCGGGACTCCAACGAGGTAACATAACGTCCTTTATGTTACGTCAATTGCTGACCGGCAGACGCCAAGACCAGGATAGGCAATCACGGCTTCCGGCATCACGGCGTATCTCAACAACGGCGGAACGCTCGAGAAGGCCGCGGCAATGGTCAACCACGCAAGCACCCGCACCACCAAGCTCTGTGACCGCCGGCGCGACGAAATGAGTCTCGACGACGTGGAGCGGATATTGATCTGACGCGGGAACAAAGGGGCATACCTAACCCTCATGGCATATTGAGAAAATGCGTTTACGGGCATCCTGGGCCGATGGTTTTTCCAGTTTGAGGGGGCAATTGCGAACAGTGTAGTAACCCGGCTCCTAGTTCGAACACTTTCGCATCGCTGGAGCGGTAGCAGGTAAACGGCATAATATTACCTCTTAATCAATCCCTAGGCCATAAACGGTAGAATTATGCCGCTTAAACAACACTCTTTGGGAGGGTGCTCCTGGAGAAGAATGACGGTGTCGCCGTGAACCGTCAGGATGGTCCGATCAATCGATCGTTGAAACACGTCTTCACATAAGTGGCATAATCTTACCTTTTAAGTTATCTTATTGTCTTAACAGGTAATATTATACCGGTATGGCTGAATTGTCCTTTAAGTCCGCAGATGAGTTGCAAGGTATCCTCGGGGAGCAGCTGCAGAGCCTCCGCATTGCCAAGAATCTCGATCAGCGTACCACCGCTGAAAAGGCTGGGATCTCGGAGAGGGCATTGAGAAACCTGGAAGCCGGAAGGGGCTCTTCGGTGGAATCTCTGCTGCGGGTTCTGAAGGCACTGGACTCGCTTGAGGGCATCGAGATGCTCGCTCCCAAGCCATCAGTCAATCCTATTGCGCTTCTACGCAGCACAGAGGCGCGCCGGCGCGTTCGTCATCCCCGCGGACGCCAGAGGCAGGCTTCATGAAACCAGTGCAGGTGATCGAAGTCCGGATGTGGGGAAGCCGGGTTGGCGCTGTGGCGCCGGATCCGAGGCTGGATTGTTATGCCTTTGCCTATGATCCCGCATGGAGACGAAAGGACATCGAAGTGGCGCCGCTGACAATGCCTCTGTCAGATCGCCGCAATACGTTCGTATTCCCCGTTCTTCCGAGAGAAACGTACCTTGGGCTTCCAGCCCTATTGGCCGACGCACTGCCAGATGATTTCGGTAATGCCCTGATCGATGCGTGGATGGCAACCAAGGGCATCGAGAAGAGCTCCATCACCGTTCTGGATCGGCTGGCCTACATGGGCATGCGTGGTATGGGCGCATTAGAGTTCCGGCCGATGCGGGGATCGCACAAGGAAAGCGCAACGCCGGTTGCGATGAAGGCACTCGTCGAAGAGGCTCGGCGGTTGGTTCAGGGTAATTTCTCAGTCGATAACGAAACAAAAGCCGCGCTCGCCAACATCATCAAGGTAGGCACTTCAGCCGGCGGCGCGCGCGCGAAAGCGGTCATTGCCTGGAATCCCAAAACCGATGAGGTCCGTAGTGGACAGTTTGATACCGCGCTGGGATTCGAGCATTGGCTCCTTAAATTCGATGGCGTTGGCAAAGACAAGGAGTTGGGAACCGGCGAAGGTTATGGACGCATTGAATATGCCTATTCACTCATGGCAAAGGCGGCGGGCATCACGATGTCGTCTTGCCGGCTGCTGGAGGAGAACGGTCGGGCGCACTTTATGACCAAGCGCTTTGATCGCGATGTCACTCGCGGGCAAACCCGTAAGCACCATGTACAAACGCTTTGCGCGATGAACCATCTCGACTTTAGGCAGCGTGGCACGCACGCCTACGCGCAACTGTTCCTGACGATCGCGAGGCTCAATCTAGGTGACGAGGCGGTGAGCCAGGCCTTCCGGCGTATGGCGTTCAACGTAATGGCCCGCAATTGCGACGATCACACCAAAAACTTCGCGTTTCGTTTGAAACAGGGCAGGTCATGGGAGCTGGCTCCAGCGTACGATGTGACCCACGCCTTCAATCCGAAGGGCGAATGGACCTACCAGCACCTGATGAGCGTAAACGGAAAATTCCAAGGGATCACTCGGAACGATTTGCTCGCGGACGCCGATCGATTCGGCGTGCGTAAGCCGCGGGAAATTCTGGCCGAGGTACGAGCGGCCTCGGAGAATTGGCTGGAATTCGCCCTTCAGGCGGGGATGGAAACATCCTTGCGCGATCGTGTGGCTTCGGACTTTCGCCTCGTATGAAGGACCGAAGAGGATTCGGCGACGGGCTATCTCCCTGCGCCGTACCAATCCCTATAGAACCTGATCTCCACGGTACCCCAGTGTGCCGGTTGCGTGCTCAACTCTGAGCCTTCTGGGAAAAGCTGCTACTGAACCCCCGTCAGTCATCCCTCCGCTTAACCACCAGCGAAACAAAACCTAAGCGCCGCGTGGGTGTGCCACACGTGTGCCGCAGGAACGATGCCCGCAAGTTTGACGCCACTTGTCCGGAAAGCCGACTATTCGCCCATGTGGCTCGCATTCCATTTTCGGTGAGCGACTCGGCTGATATCGCGAATCGAGCGTCGCCCGAACTAGACAGCTCTAATCGGTGTGCGGTAGCCTCAGCGTGCGCTCTGGGAGCATTTCTTCTCAATTGTGCTCGAGTTGAAACAGTTTTATGCCACAGTTGAGTGGAACGGGCGCATCGCTCAAAGAGTATCTGCTGAAGGAATTCGATCAACTCATGCAAAGGCGCGGCTAGCCGCTCTGAAGTATTGCCCAAACAATTGACTGGCAGCGAGAAGCGAAGACGGCGACAATAGTAAAAACCTAAGTGACCCCTGGAGAAAACGATGCGCGCTCCCGAATCTGAAGAAGAACACATCGCCGAGAGGTCCGGGCAAGGCCGAGCACGAGAGGACTTGGAGAAAACCCTGGCAGAGGCGAGGTCGTCGGAGGCATGGCTTCGCAAGATTATCGACACGATTCCCGCGCAGGTTTACTGCAATCTACCCGACGGCACAAACGAGTTTTCGAACAAACGTTGGCAGGACTATACGGGTCTGACCTCTGAAGAGTCGAGCGGATGGGGATGGCAAGCTGCGTTTCATCCTGAAGACTTGCCGAGGACCATGGATACATGGAGGGCTCTGCTGGCCGCGGGTGAACCCGGTGATAATCAGGCGCGTCTTCGCCGCCATGATGGAGTGTATCGTTGGTTTCTTTTTCGTTGCGAGCCGCTGCATGACGAGACAGGCAAGATCGTCAGGTGGTACGGAATAGCCACCGACATCGACGATCTGAAGCAAACCGAAGAGAAGCTGCGAGACGAGGAGCGTGAGCTTCGTCAAATTACCGACGCAATTGCGCAGACCCTAGGTGTGCTGAACCCGAGCGGTATGGTGCTTTACGCCAACCAAGCGACGCTAGACTTTACCGGCTTGGCTGCCGAAGACCTGCTTTTACCTAACTTTCGCGAACGAATGTTCCACCCCGATGACCTAGTGCGGTTGCGGCAAGAGCGAAAGGACGCCCTTGAATGCGGCCTTCCCTTTGAATTCGAACAACGAGCACTGAGGAAGGACGGGCAATATCGTTGGTTCCTGATTCGTTATAACCCTTTCCGCGATGAGCAGGGCCGTCTTCTCCGCTGGTATGTTGCGGGAACCGACATTGAGGACCTGAAGCGCACGGAGTCTTTGTTGGAAGCGGAACGCGACCGCTTGCGCTTACTGCTGGAGATTGAGCAGGCACTCATCGCTAACCTCGATCTCAAAAGTCTCTTTGAGTCGTTAGCAGCAACGCTGAGGGAAGTCACCGGTTGCGATCTGATTGGCCTCTCGCTACCCGATCCAGCGCACGGTCAACTTCGGCAACGCATGGTGAACTATCGCGAAGGCCGCGGCGCGATCAAGGTAGGAATGGCAGTTCCATTGTATGGATCCGCCTCGGGAAAGGCCTTTCGAACACGGGAGCTGGTGTACATGGACGGATCTCAAGGGAACAAGCCAGCCCCTGAGATTTACGACACACCGGAAGGCAAGCGCTTCTATCAGCTGCTCCTGACAGAAGGCGTTCCAAGCGGATATTTCTTGCCGTTGGTCCACAAGGGCGAGGCAATTGCTGTCATTCAGCTCACAAGATACGCCGGAGTCAAATTCAAAACGCAACAAGCCGACTTCCTGAAGGCATTGGCCGGCCAACTGTCTATTGCAGTTGCCAACGCTCTCGAACATGATGCGATTGTTGCTTCGCGCGACCAATTGGCTCGTGAGCAGACCTATCTGAGGGAAGAGATCGAACGGACTTCGATGTTTGAGGAAATCGTGGGCTCCTCTGATGCATTGCGCCGAGTCTTGGGGCAAGTTTCGAAAGTGGCTCCCACCGATTCCACCGTGCTGATCCTGGGCGAAACCGGAACTGGAAAGGAACTGCTAGCCCGCGCGATTCATAACCGCTCCCGCCGCTCAAAGAAAGCCTTTATTCAAGTGAACTGCGCAGCAATTCCCCAGTCACTCATCGCATCCGAACTGTTCGGGCATGAAAAAGGATCGTTCACGGGAGCGCTTCAACGCCGCGTGGGCCGCTTTGAATTGGCCGACGGAGGTACCATTTTCCTCGACGAAGTAGGCGAGCTTCCGCCAGAGACACAGATCGCGCTACTGCGCGTTTTACAAGAACGTGAATTTGAACGAGTTGGCGGGAGCCAAACCATTGCGGTGGACGTACGAGTGATAGCGGCGACAAACAGAGACCTCGATGCGGCAATAGCCGATGGCGCGTTCCGTCAGGATCTTTTCTACCGCCTTAATGTCTTTCCGATTCGAGTGCCGCCTTTGCGCGAACGTATTGGGGATATCTCGCTATTGGTCGGATATCTGATCGATCGTTACGCGCAGAAGGCGGGAAAGAAAATTCGGCATGTAGACAAGCAGACCATGGACCTTCTCCGCGCGTACGAATGGCCAGGCAATGTACGGGAGTTGCAGAACGTGGTTGAGCGCGCGGTCATCCTATGCGAAGGCGAGACTTTTTCGGTGGACGAAGCCTGGCTTACACGAGCGATTCCAAAGTCAGCCTCAAAATCTGACCCGCTGGTCGCCAATCTAGTTGAGCGAGAAAAGGAAATGATTGAGAAAGCGCTGCGGGACTCCGAGGGCGTAATCGGCGGTCCCGGCGGCGCGGCTTCCAAGCTCGGAGTTCCCCGGCAGACGCTCGAATCGAAGATACGAAAATTAGGAATTAATCGGTATCGCTACAAGACCTCTTGATCGCCAGCTCCCTCCCAATCTACATCCCTGAGTGTTTCAAGCGGCGCCAGCCCTGCGTTCGCTCAGACTAGGTACGGCCGAACGACGCGATTCGCGTCGGCACGCCGAAACTCGACGACTCCAAGCCGAAGTTTCAGCGAACGCCGAATGTTCGGCCCACTCGTCCTCGTGCAAGCCTCGTTTAATCAATGAGTTAGAAATGGCATTCTTCGTGCCTTCCTCATTGGCATAGGCCCTAACAACATGACGCTGAAAATCGAGAGCCATTCAGAAGATAACGGCACAACAATCAGGCTGATTGGTCGGATGCAAGAGGAGCAATTGGATGAATTGAAGGCACAAATTGAAAAAGGCAGGCCGAAGATTGCATTAGACCTGGAGCAACTCAGTCTGGTGGACGTCAAGGCGGTTCGCTTTCTCGCTGTGTGCGAAACCGAAGGAATGCGCATCGTCCGCTGTTCGCCTTACATCAGGGATTGGATCGATAAAGAGGCGCATCCGCAAAGGTAAGTTCGGCGGGGAGACGGGCGTCAACTTCAATCGAAGAAGACTGTATGAACCGGTGCGCCATGCCGGCTCATGAAGTGAAGAATGCGCCACAGAACCCGGAACTACGCCGCACGTTTCACGAAAGTCCGTTGTTGACATGGGGTCAATTCACATGGGAGACCAATATGACTGGCCCGCCGGGTGGAGGACCATCGCCGCACGCAGCATCCATCGCCGCAGTCCAGCGGCCGGGGACAATCGTTTCGGTTGGCTCTCCAGTTTCGGTTGTCGCTCCGCCGGAATGGACGATGGAAGGTCTACCGGAAGAATGGCAAGTCCGGTTTCGAAGCCTACGGGAGTGGATTTGTCAGTTGTTGATCAAGAATCAACAACTGAGGATGGCGCTCATGGAGATGAAGGGGAGAGAGCCGGGGGATGACAGCAATGGCAACGCATAAATCAGTCGAAGCAATCCGGCCGAATCACTCAGACCTTCCTGAGTCCCTTCATTGCGTGGTCGAAAATCTCGTCGACATAAGCATCCGACAAGGGGCCCGTGCCCATCTGGAGGCGGTAGTAGATGGGGGCGTAAAGGATGTCTATGATTGCGCCAGGGTCCGCGTCAGTGCGCAACAATCCATCCCTGATTCCTTGCTGAAAATAAGAAATCGCCATTTTTCGTCTCGGCATTGTCCATCTGTCACGCAGTTCAACGGCGAGCCTGGGGTCAAATTGAGCCTCGGCGAGCAACGCTCGGATAAGAGCCCCGTCCTTGCCCCGGAAGACCTTCGCCATCGAGCGCATCTGCAGCCGTATGCTCTCCGTGTAACTCCGGGCAGGCAGGAAGAGCGTACCTGGGTCCACGCGGGCCACAAACGCGTCCATGATGATCGCGGCCTTGTTGCACCACCTCCGGTAGATCGTCATGCGCCCGACGTTGGCTTTGGCGGCGATATCGTCCATGCTGATAGCCCTGAAGCCGCTTTCCAGCACAAGGTCGACAGCGGCCTTCAAGATTGCCTGGTGAATGCGCGGGCTTCTGGGCCGGCCTACGTTCGAGGTCTCCGCTCCTGTTTGCTTTCTCACCGATTCCATGGCGCTCCTAAAGAAAAAGAGGAAACTCCTGAATCCTGAATGGTACATCGTGTATCGAAAGAATGCCATCAATACGATACATCTCGTATCGAATTGGAGAAGGGGAACAAGAACATGTTGAGCGAGGAAACTTTAATTGCCGTAGCCATTGCGACATGGAAGAGCAATCTTGAGAGGGCCAACAAGCTCTTCGGCGGTCTTGATGAGTCGGCACTCGAAAAGCAAGTCGCGCCCGGCCGGAATCGGCTTGTTTATCTCTGGGGTCATTTGGCATCGACTCACGACAGGATGCTCCAGTTGCTCGGGATTGCGGAACGGGTACACCCGGAGTTGGATGCAGTCTTCCTGAGTTCACCGGACGGAGCTTCGACGTTGCCGCCAATCGATGTGATGCGTGAGTGGTGGGCCCAAGTGAACCAGCGGCTGGATGCAGGTCTCCACGACCTGACATTGAATGATTGGGTCGCGCGGCATACAGCAGTCTCTGAAGAAGACTTCGCAAAGGAGCCCTTGCGCAATCGCTTTTCCATTCTGATCACGCGTACGAACCACTTGGCATACCACGTTGGACAAGCAGTGTTGGCGACGAAATAGCGCACAGGACTCTTGGCCCCGATTGAAACAACGCCACGAGGCAAGTGGAGCCTCGGCGAACCACAAGGAGAAGAGAAATGTCAAAGAAACTTGAAGGCAAATTCGCAATCGTTACCGGTGCTTCGCGCGGTATAGGAGCCGCCATCGCAAAGCGCTTGGCCTCAGATGGAGCGAGCGTCGCCATCACCTACGCAAAAGATGCGAAGTCGGCTGCTGCAGTGGTGAAGACAATCGAAGAGAGTGGCGGAAAGGCCATCGCCATCCAGGCTGATTCGGCCGATGCCGAAGCAATCAAAGGTGCGGTCGCGAATATCGTGGCGGCGTTCGGCTCGCTCGACATCCTGGTCAACAACGCCGGCACGGCGATTCCCAAGCCGTTTGAGGAGGCGACGATCGAGGAGTTCGATCACGTCCTCAACCTCAACGTTCGCGCCGTATTCGTTACAACGCAAGCGGCGCTGAAGCACATGAACAACGGCGGCCGGATCATCAATATCGGCTCCTGCGTCGGCGAACGCATGATGACTCCTGGGCTCGCCGCCTACTCGGCTACCAAGGGAGCCGTCAAGATGTTCACCCAGGGTTTGTCCCGAGAAGTCGGTGGCCGTGGGATCACGGTCAACAATGTGCAGCCTGGTCCGATCGACACGGATTTGAATCCCGCCTCGGGCGATTGGGCAGTGCCGCAGAAGGCTATGACATCGCTCAACCGCTATGGCACCGTGGACGAAGTCGCCGCATTGGTTGCGTTCGTAGCCAGTCCTGAGGCCGCATACATTACCGGAGCGAATCTGACCGTGGACGGTGGAACCAACGCCTGAGTCGGCTTGCGGTCTCCCCAGCAACCTGAAACACGACGCGCCGCCGCAACCAAGGAATGTCGGCAACCCAGTCACTTTGGCTGCAAGAACAGGGACACGGAAGGAAATATGGCCAGCTACTTGATCTTCTCGCGCGAAAGGACCCTCGACAGCAAAGAGCTGTCCATCTATTCCAGCCAAGTCCCCGCGACTCTCGCCGGGCACGAGGTCAAACCCCTGGTTCTGTACGGTCGCCACCAGGACCTGGAAGGGGCCCCCAGCGAGGGCATCGTCGTCCTCGAATTCCCAACAAACAAAGCAGCAATGGCCTGGTACAACAGTCCATCCTACCGCGTAGTTCGTGAGCACCGCTTCACAGGCGCTGACTTCCGAGTCGCATTGGTCGAAGGAGTCCAATGAATCATCATCCGTATCGCCGCACTTTTCTCAAGGGCGCCAGCCTCACGGCCGCAGCGCTTTTGCTTGAGCATTCAGCGCTTGCGCATCCACTCTCGGCAGACGGCACGACCCCGTCGCCCCTACCCAATCAGAAGGAGCACGACATGAAGACCTACACAGCAATCACCGTCCCCACTCAGTTTGTCGAGGCAAACGGGATCCGTTTCGCCTACCGACGTTGGGGCAAACCGGGCGGCATTCCGCTCGTCTTCAACCAACACTTCGCAGGCAATCTTGATAATTGGGACCCCGCCGTTTTGGATGGTCTGACGCCGGAGCGAGAGGTCATTCTCTTCAACAATGCCGGCATAGCAAGTTCTACCGGTGCGGTGCAGTCGACGTTTGCAGGCATGGCGAAGAATGCAGAGGCATTCATCGATGCTCTCGGCCTCAAGCAGATCGACCTGCTCGGGTTTTCCATCGGCGGCATGGTTGCGCAGCAGATTGTGGTGGACCGACCGGAGTTGGTTCGCAAGCTCATCCTGATTGGAACCGCCCCGCGCAACCATGACGCAGGCAATGGTCAAGGCCACATTACCCCGGAGACGGCGGCCATTTTCGGTGCCGCCTATAATCCGCCGGAGAATCTCTGGCTCAAGGTCTTTTTCACTGATTCCGAGGACAGCCAGACTGCCGGACGAGCCTTTCTCAAGCGCTACCTGTCACGCACCGAAAACCGCGACGCTCCCATCAATGAAAACGTGGCGCCTGCCCAGATTGCGGCCGTGGGTGACTGGGGATCGCAGCCCGGCGAGCGTTTCGCCTATCTCAAAAACATCCACCAGCCCACCCTGGTCGTCAGNNATTCTCTATCCGGACTCGAACCACGGCTCCTGGTATCAGAACCACGAGGATTTCGTCTTCGAGGCGAATCGTTTTCTCAATACGTAAGCTGCGCTCCGGCAACACCAACAATACTTTCGCCGAAACGGGTCCCGTACACGTTTCAAAAGGATTGCGACTATGAAAATGACCGCCAACACAATCTTTATCACAGGCGGGGGCTCCGGAATCGGCCGGGGCCTCGCAGAGGCATTCCACAAACTCGGCAATCAGGTCATCATCTCCGGACGTCGGAAGAGCGCATTGGACGAAGCAACAAAAGCGAATCCGGGAATGGCGTCGATTGAACTAGATCTGGAGAATCTGGGAAGCATCCAAGCGGCTGCCAAGCAACTCACAGCGGCGCACCCAACATTGAATGTCCTCATCAACAATGCCGGCATTATGCTGGCAGATACGGCTGCCGACACCCAGGACGATGCACAGCTCGTTGCCACGGTAACCACAAATCTAATCGGACCGCTTCGACTGACATCCGCTCTGATCGACCATCTGAAGGCTCAGCCCTCGGCAACGATCGTCTACAACACTTCCGTTCTTGCGTTTGTGCCAATGGCCGCCACCTCCGTCTATTCCGCCACAAAGGCGGCGCTTCACTCCTACGTTCTGTCTCAGCGATTCAAGCTGCGGAACTCCTCGGTAAGAGTTCTAGAACTGGCTCCGCCCTGGGTGAGAACTGATCTGATGAACAGCCGAGAGGCAGAAGCGGCAATGCCACTCGATGCATTTATTGAGGAGTCCATGAAGCAGTTTGGAGCGGGCTCGGATGAAATTCTCGTAGGCAATGCAGCGCAGCTTCGATCCAATCCCGGACCTCACGAAGGTGCCTTCGTGACTGAATTCAATGCCTCTCTGCCTTTCTGAGACCGCGGCATAGGGCAAGTGTCTGCTGCCAGGGCCAACCCGCTGAGTAGCAAGACGGTGTGCGCGTGAACGAGGGAGTGACGATATGGCGGAGAGAAAGACAAGAGGCGTACGCATCCATCAGTTCGGTGGACCTGACGTGTTGCACATTGAGAACACATTGGTAGGTGAGCCGGGCTTGGGTGAGGTCCGTTTGGACATTCGTGCCATTGGCCTCAACCGTACTGAAGTTACGCTCCGATCTGGGCGCTCGCCGATCAAGCCCTCCCTTCCGACCTCGATCGGTTGGGAAGCTGCGGGCGTGATCGACGAAGTGGGACCGGGCGTGGAGAACTGGAGCCCCGGAGATCGGGTAGCACTTGTTCCCGCATACGGCGCGGCACAGTACGCCCTCTATTCAGAGGCAGCTATCGCGCCGGCCCGTTCCCTGGTCGCGATTCCCTATAACCAGACATTCGAACAGGCTGCGGCAACGTGGGCTGCGTTTGGCACAGCATGGGCAGGTCTGATCTCTGTTGGCAATTTGAAAAATGGAGACACGGTGTTGATCTCTGCGTCTTCGAGCAGTGTCGGGCTCGCTGCCATCCAGACTGCCATCCGTGTAGGAGCACGGCCAATTGCCCTTACTCGTACATCACAAAAGTCGGACGAGTTGCTCGCGCACGGCGCCGCAGCAGTTCTCGCCGTCGAAGAAGTTTACGTTGTGCAGCGGGTAAAGGAACTGACCGGCGGCACGGGAGCTGAACTTGTCTTCGATGCTGTCGGTGGCGCCGGCTTTTCAAGACTGGCTGAGGCAACTGCAACTGGAGGCACATTGATTCTTTATGGAGCCTTGAGTGCGGAACCCACGGTGGTGCCTCCATTTCAGGTGTTCGCGCGGGATCTCACTATCCGCGGGTTCGCTTTTCCTGCCGTTGTCCGTAACGATGAGCGGCTTGAGGCAGTGAAGCAATTTGTGAGCGAGGGTATTTCAAGCCATGCGCTTGTGCCGGCAATCGCCCGCACATTCACACTTGACGAAATTGTCGAGGCCCATCGGTTTCTCGAATCCGGCAACCAGTTCGGAAAAACTGTTGTTTCGGTCTGACCCGCATTCATATGGAGATTGATTAATGACTTCAAATACAAAACAGCAACCCCTTTTCACTCCGGTCCGCATGGGCAACCTGGAGTTGCGCAACAGGATCGTGATGGCTCCGCTCACTCGCATGCGCGCCAACAATCCAGGACATGCGCCTACTGAACTCCACGCGGAATACTATGCGCAGCGCGCTTCTGCCGGCCTCATTATCGGGGAATGCACTGAGGTCAGCCCCGATGCCTACGGCTGGGCCGATACACCCGGTATTTGGAGCAGAGAACAAGTTCGGGAATGGCGAGTGGTAACCGACGCCGTTCACAGGAAAGGCGGGCTCATGTATGCGCAGCTCTGGCACACCGGCGCGATGTCCCATCCGGATTTTTTCGGTGAAGAGCTGCCGATGTCCGCCTCCGATGTAAATCCTGAGCAGGAGAGCGTTACCCCTCTAGGCAGAAAGCCAACGGTTGCGCCGCGGCCCATGTCCAAAGCCGACATCTGCCAGACGGTAGCTGATTTTGGTAATGCAGCCAGGAATGCAATGAACGCGGGATTCGACGGAGTACAAATTCAGGCCAACTACCTGTATCTCATCGCACAATTTCTGAATAGCGCAACCAACCGTCGTACCGATGAATACGGAGGATCGACCGAGAACCGTGGCCGCCTTCTCTTCGAAATCACAGAGGCGGTCCTTCGCCATGTCGAGCCGGACCGAGTAGGCATCAAGATCGGTCCGATGCATCTGTCAGGGCCGTTTGCCGCTAACGCCGACACACTTCCCGACATGGAATATGTCATGGGAAGACTGAACGGCTATGGCCTTGCGCACCTGCTGCTGATGGGAGCCACAACGGACTTCACCGGAAGTCCACTGGAACATCTGGCCGGAGACGGCATGTACCGCCATTTCCGGCCCCTCTATAACGGGCACATCATCGCAAACGTCGAGATGACTCAGGAGCGTGGAAACAGTCTCATCGAGGAAGGATTGGCGGACTCCATCGCGTTTGGCCGGCCGTATATTGCAAATCCCGATCTGCCGGAGCGCTTCTTCCTCGACGCTCCGCTCAGCGAAATCGATTGGCCAACAGTGTATGCATCCGGGCCAACAGGGTACGTCGATTATCCCGTCTATGCCGAGTTGACGGCCGGCGCAAATCGGTAGACGACGTCCCTGCCACATTGACGGGCGGCATTCTTTTTTGATCAATGCCATTGCGAATGGAACGCATTGGCCAGACAATTCACCTTCCACCAACTCAAGGAGATCGAAGCTTGACCAATCTCACAAATAAAACGGTTCTCGTTACAGGAGCGTCACGCGGCATTGGTCGCGCTACTGCTCAAGCTCTTGCCAGAGTCGGCGCGCAAGTAATCGTTCACTACGGCCGTGCTACCGTGGAGGCCGCCGCCGTAGTCGACGAGGTTTGCGCGGCGGGTGGCCGCGCGGATGCAGTGAAAGCGGACCTGTCGATTTCCGGGGGAGCCGCAACGCTTGCGAAGCAGGTTCGCGCGATTGTCGGCGATCACTTGGATATTTTTGTGTCAAACGCCGGCATCTCGAAAGCTGCCTCGATCGAGGATCACACAATAGAGGATTTCGACAATCTGTTCGCCACGAATGTGCGCAGCCCCTTCTTTCTGGTGAAGGAGCTATTGCCGCTCTTCGGCGAAGGATCGAACATCGTTATGGTCTCGTCTCTTGCTGCGCGTGCTACACCAGGCAATCCAGGACAGCCCGGCACACCATCCCTTCCCGCCTATGCGGCCACAAAGGGAGCGATTGAAACCCTCGTGAAGCATTGGGCGGCGGCGCTTGGGCCGCGCGGAATCCGCGTGAATGCCGTTGCTCCAGGCGTGATCGAAACGGACATGTCCAACTTCACGAAGACTGAAGCGGGCCGCGGGTTTACGCTCTCCATGCAGGCGCTCAAGCGTATTGGACAGCCGTCCGACGTAGCGGATGTGATCACATTTCTGGTGTCCGACGGCGCACGGTGGATCACAGGTGCCAGCATTCCGGTTGATGGTGGGTCCAAGCTCTGAGCCGAGCGCAAAAACGAGCAGCTATCGAAAGAGGATCAATCATGACAAAAGAAGTGAGAACTCCGGGCCGGGACCATCCGATCTCAATTACTGATGCTGGCGCGACGGTACGTGTCAGTGTGAAAGACCGGGTCGTTGCGGAATCGTCTCACGCCCTTCGATTGGAAGAAAAGGGGTATCCGCCGGTCTACTATATCCCTCGCGAGGACGTGGATATGTCGTTGCTCGTTCGCACTACACACTATACCTATTGCCCGTACAAGGGCGATTGCACTTACTACAGCATTCCCATGGGTGGCGCAAAATCGGAGTTCGCCGTCTGGACATACGAAGAACCGTATGAGGCAGTCGCCAGAATCAAGGATCATTTGGCGTTCTATCCCGCACGAGTCGATGCCCTCGATGTGATCTCCTAAACACATTCATGCTTGCTGCGGACCTCTCTACCCATTGACTTACGAGGAACCTCCTATGCTCCGTCTACCAATCCGACTACTGTTGATCTTGACCTTGGTTGCAGCCCTTGCGCAGCAAGCTTACTCGACCACGGTCACCATCCATACCGAGGACGCGCGGACAACCCTCCTTGCCCTGCAGAACCGTTCGCTAAGCCACGAAGATGCAATGAAGATTGCAGAGATGCACGGCAATCAGGCGGTCCTCCAAAAGCTTCACGAGTTCAAGATCACCTCGACGACTGAGGATTTCGCTAACGCCCTCTATGCCACAGCGCATGGTGAGCCAATCACGAAGGAGAACGAAAAGGACATTCTCCTTGAGATTGAGGAGCCTAAGATCCCCCAGCTCCTTGCACTTCTTAAGGACATCGATGCGAACCCAAAGGCATTTCAACAAAGCATCAAGCAGCGCATTGCCCTGTTCGTACCACCTAATACCGATATTCATCTGGAGGGTTACGTCGTGGCCGCTGGGGACGGCGGCGGTTACACCTTCGGGGGAACAGATTTCTTCCTCAACATCGGCATCGTAGACGATATCGTCGTCGCACAAGTGACGACGACGCATGAGTTGTATCACGCAGTGCAAGGGGCATTCGCTGCTGACCGTGAACTGAAGATCCATAACCCCCAAGGCCATGCGCAACAGGCCTGTATCGCCTCCGGCCACCTCTTCGACAGCCTCTATGAGGAAGGCTCCGCCATGTACGTTGGCGATCTTTCTCTTCTGCCGAAGTCACACTCGCCCGCGGCAACGCGAACGCTGACCGACGTCAACGACGGCCTGAAACACATTCAAAACAGCGTGACATTGTTGGAGATGTCCTTCATCGCGCTGAATGCCTCCGAGCCAGTGCCATACGACGAGGTGTACGCCGTCGACTTCTTCGGCCATGCGGTGGTCTACAACATCGCATACGTCATGGCCAAAGCCATCGTAGCCCAGGACGGCCCTCAAGGCCTCGCAGCATTTCTCAAACAGCCCACATACAAGTTAGTTTTGCGTTATATCCAGCTTCCCGCTTACGGGATGGACAAGGACCATCTGAAACTGGGACCGAACACGATTGATGCAGCCAATCAGCTGGCAAACGGCTGCAACTGAGAGACCAGCATCGGGGCCCAGCCAGCTTGCTGGAGTCTACATAGTTCACGATCCGCCGGCTCGACAAGGGAGCCTAAGCGCAAACATAAAAAGGAGAATGTTATGCCGAAGACTACGTCCGAACAGAACAAGACAATCGTCCTTGAAGCATTCGAAACGCTCTTCAACAAGCGCGACTATGAAGCAGCGGAACGCTATTGGTCGCCCAACTATATCCAGCACAGCGCGCACATTGAGCCTGGGCGCGAGGGTCTTTTCAACCTCACCAAAGGGATACCCTCAACTTTGAGATATGAAGCAGGAACCATTGTTGCAGATGGGAATTTCGTCATTGTGCATGGCCGGTTTTCCGGGTTTGGATCGCCGGTCAACTGGATTGCGGCGGACATTCTTCGCATAGAAGACGGCATCCTTGTGGAGCATTGGGACGTCATTCAAGATGAAGCAAGCGAGGAGCAATCCAAGAGCAAGGCTCCGATGTTCGGCAGCACCTTTCCAACATATCTGTGAGCCGGTCACTTTAGCCGGCTCAGCACGCAGCGACCAACCCTCTATCCCATTGGGTTCGTTTCCGTTAGACTGCCGCGGCTTCGGAAGTTTCGAGAGGTTCGGACCGTTCGGTTGATGCTAAATCGCAGAGTCACTCAGCGAACGCCCCATAGGGCTGCCGAGTATCCCATTGTCTGCGGTCCAGTGCCAGGGGCGTTGTTGCACGGATAGGCTTGAAGATTAGCTACTCTGAGACAGATCCC
>PKXI01000382.1:4365-4623 GCA_003133425.1 Acidobacteriaceae bacterium | reverse complement strand
CTGGCGGTGAAGTTGTCGCTTCTAGAAGCGGCGGGGCCGTAACTCCGGGTATGAGGGCGGTTGCGCCCGGACTTATGGTAATGGCCATCATTTATTTCATGGGCGCAGTGAGCGGAGCTCATTTAAACCCGGCGGTTACCTTGGCCTTCGCGGTTCGGCAGAACTTTCCGTGGAGCCGAGTGCCGGGCTACGTCCTGGGACAAGTAGTCGGTGGTGTATTGGCGGCGCTTTTCCTCCGCGTCATGTTCGGCACGGTCG
>PKXI01000382.1:0-4340 GCA_003133425.1 Acidobacteriaceae bacterium | reverse complement strand
TGGAATTTTGGCGAGACACACCTCTGGAGAGGGGCGGTTTTTATGTAAAGAGAGCTTGAATTGACATCTGATATATCGTATTCTGCCTCTCAGCCTGTTCGTATTCGCGCCCCTGCGAGTGTGGACGCTTTCCCCTACATGGTTAATTTGGCTGCACGGTCCGCCACTTTGGAGGTCACAATGAAGCATACTCAGATGTTCTGCGTCGCTGCCTTGTGCAGCGTCTTCGCCCTTGGAGCATGGGGGCAATCCACCGCTGCAATTTCCGGTACGGTCACCGATCCCAGCGGCGCCGTTGTTGTGAACGCGCATGTGACGGTGCACAGCCTGGCCACCGGCGCCGACCGGGTGATTAACACAGACACGGACGGCCTGTACGCCGTGCCTTCGCTGCAACCCGGCGACTATAAAATTCAGGTCACCGCGCCCGGCTTCAGTACCTACACCGTGCCCAAGATCACACTGGACGTCGCGCGGCAGGTCACTGTGAACATGCATCTCGCCGTCTCCTCAGCAGGCGAGACGGTGCAGGTGGAGACCGCGACTCAGCAGATCGAATCCCAGACAATTACCGTCGGGCAGGTCATCGACAACAGGTCGGTGCAGGACTTGCCGCTGAACGGCCGTCACTTTCTCGACCTTACAGTGCTCACTCCGGGTGGCGTGGTGGCTCCGACGGCTGGAAGCCTAACCGCGGCCAGCCGCGGTCTGGGAGCGAACTCCTTTATTACCGCGGGCAATCGGGAAGACTCGGTGAACTTCCAGATCAATGGCATCAATCTGAACGATATAAGCCAGAACCAGATCACCTTCCAGCCATCGATCAGCACAACATCGGAGTTCAAGATCAACAACTCCACTTTCAGCGCGGAGTATGGGCGCAGCGATGGCTCGATAGTGACGGTAGCGACACGCTCAGGCACGAATCGGTTCCATGGCGAGGCGTTCGACTACTTCCGTAATGAGGCCCTGGACGCCCGCAACTATTTCAACCGCAGCTTTAGCCCTGCAACCGGACTTCCGCTCGTTGGCAACACGGGGAATAAGGCTCCATTGAAGCGTGACAACTTTGGCGGCTCCGCAGGCGGTCCGATTTGGAAAGATCACACGTTCTTCTACGGGAGCTACGAAGGGCTGCGGCAGCATCAGGGCATTCTGCAAAACAGCACAGTGATTTCGCAAGCCAATCAAACAGCAATCGCCGCCAATAAAGCGAATGCACCGGCGGCGGCTGCACTGGCTGCGCTCATCCCGCTCCCGAATAGTGGGAACAATTATGTTTCGTTCACGCCCGGGCCGGTGCAAGTTGACCAGTTCACCGGCGATGGCCTCCAACAAATTGGTTTCAGCGATACGCTGCATGGCTTCTATGCTTTCCAGAAGGATGTGCGTACGGAGCCGAATTTGCAGGGAGACACGATTCCCGGATGGGGCGATCATCGCAATGCGCATCGCCAGATTGGCACCGTCAGCGAAACGCATATCTTCAACCCCGCCATCGTGAATGAAGCGCGCCTGGGGTTCAACCGCATCTCCATCGCGTTTAATCCGGCCAACACCATCAACCCCAACAGCGTCGGGCTTGGCGACGGGCTGACGGGCAATGTGGGTATTCCGCAGACCACGCTCTCGGATATCGGCCTGGTCTTCGGTGGGCCCTCCGGTTTCCCGCAAGGCCGCAATGATACGACCGGTGTTCTGTCAGATACGGTTACCGTGATCAAAGGCAAGCACACCATCAAGTGGGGCGGCGAGTTCCGGCGCTACCTTGTGGCTTCGTTTGCCGGGAACATTGGTACCTTGACGTATACGACTTCGACCACGCCGACCAGCCTTTTTCAAACGGATCAAGCCACGGTGTTCAGCATCCAGCCGAATATAGTTTCAAGCCGCATCTATGCTGATGCGGCGAGTGGGTTTGTGCAGGACAACTTCAAGGTGACTCCCTTGCTGACGCTCGAGTATGGCCTTCGCTTTGAGTGGAACGGAACGCCGGTGGAGGGAGCGAATCGCTTCACGATCTTTAACCCTTCTACAGTGACGCTCACGCAGGTGGGAACCAACGGGCTGGCGGCAAACTCCGCGTACAAGCAGAACTACAATGTTGAACCGCGGCTTGGATTTGCGGACGATGTTTTTGGCACCGGCAGGACAGTGGTGCGCGCTGGCTATGGCTATCTGACCGACCAGCCGGTTTCGGGTGTCGTGACTGCGCTGGCATCGAATCCTCCCTTCAGCACCGCGGTCTCCTATAACAGCACTCCCATTCCGGTGTCGTCACTGTATGCCTCGGCCAAGGCCTCGGGCATTTCGCTCTATGCAGTCAACCCGAATTACAAGAATGCTTACATCGAGAGCTACAACCTGAACGTGCAGCAGGCGCTGCCATGGGGCATGGTGGGATCGGTCGGCTACTACGGGTCTGTAGGAAAGCATTTGGAAATTGAAGCCAACGCGAACCAGGTGGTGGGTGCGACCAGCGCTACGCAGGTGCATCCGTTCACGACGCTCTCGGCCAGCAGCCCCATCAAACCAGGTGCGGCGATTGCTTCGAACATCGGCTACAGAAACAGCATTGGCCACTCGAGCTACAGCGCAATGTGGGCTGTGCTCAGCAAGAACATGGGCAACGGTCTTGAGTTCAACATGAACTACGAGTGGAGCAAGTCACTGGACATCAACTCGCTCGGCTCGCAGGGCGGCTTGAATTTGGTAGACAGCAACAACCCCAGTTTGAACTATGGGCTTTCGGACTTCGACGTGCGCCAGCACTATGCCGGAACCGCGATCTACATGCTGCCCTTCAAGCGCAACCGCTTGGTCGAGGGTTACCAGCTTTCAACCATCGTCCAATACCAGACCGGGAACCCGGTCAACATCCTGGCCGGCAGTTCAAGTTTCAACGGCATCACCGGCATCGTTCGACCAACACAGGTTGGTCACATATCCAGGTCGAAGCAGCAGTTGGCTGGAATCGCCAACGTCACGTTGTTCCAGAGCACCGGGCTGGGCTACGGCGGAACCATCTGCGATGTAACAAACTACACTTCAGCGTGCGGCATTGAGGTGGTGGGAACGCAAGCAAGCGCCACTGCAACCACGGCGCCCACTGTTTACACCGGCCTGGGCACCATGCAGCGTAATTCTTTCACTGGGCCGGGCTTCGCGGATATCGATCTCTCCGGAGAAAAAGATACCACTCTCTTTGAGGGGCTCACGTTTATTCTCCGGGCGGATGCCTTCGACATCCTCAACCACCCCAACTTCGGTCAGCCGTCGGGCAACGTGCAATCGTCGACCTTTGGCCAGATATCCTCAACCCGCTTCGCCACCAGCGACGGCGGCTCTTCGCGTCAGCTTCAGATCAGCGCCAAGTTCATTTTCTAGCTGCTGAGGTGGATCATGGGCGTGCGCTCTGACAGGGAAATACTGCAAACCAGAGTGCACGTTCTGTTCGAACTTAAGATCTCAAGAATCTCCTCACATTTGTGACGAAACGAAGGAACCGTGGGATCGGTAGACCCGTATTTTCGTGTAGAATTCGACGTGATTTCAATTCCATTTTTTCGCTATGTTCAAGATTCCCAAGTATCCAAACCTGACTGAGCTTGCCTATCTCCATATCAAGCGAGACATCCTTGAGGGCTCTTTCAGCGAAGGCACAAAGTTGACTGAAGACACGCTTGCTGCCCGGCTCGGCATCAGCAAGTCTCCCGTACGCGAAGCTCTTAACCGCCTGGAGAGCGAGGGGCTGGTGTCGATTGAACCGCGCCGCGGCGCATACGTTCGCAGGTTTACGCTCCAGGAGGCCTGCGACCTTTACGGCCTGCGTGAGGTGCTGGAAGTTCACGCCGTCGGCCTTGCCAGGATTACGCCCTCCTTGCTCAAGGACCTTGCAGACAGCATTAAGCGCATCAAGGCTGACCTGCAGGAGAGAAATACGATTGCCTATGTCGAGGAAGATATCCGGTTTCACAACCTGATTGCCACGGCTACTGGAAACAAGGAGCTCTGCAGGATCCTGGGAAATATCAGCCAGAAGACTGCCCTGTGTCGATCGAAAACTTATCGGCTCGTGGCTGCGGCTTCTCCTGACTGCCACGACAGAATCTACCAGGCGCTAAAAGAAGGAAACCGTGAACTCGCCCGGCAAGCCATGCGCGAGCACATTCTCTTCTTCCGCGATGCCCTACTCTGCTGTCTTGAAGCTGAAGAATCGAACACTGACTCCAGCGAAGAGGCCGATCTGGCCGCCGCCGGTGCGAGCGACGCGGATTGACTCGAGTTACGCAAACGGAGAGCTGTGGATCGCCAAAAATCCACCCGGGAGAGAAATGAGA
>PKXI01000397.1 GCA_003133425.1 Acidobacteriaceae bacterium | reverse complement strand
GCGGCGGATGCGCATGCCGACGTTACCGTATACAGACCGAAGAGTGGACTGGTAGTAGCCCTTCGTGCGGAACGCCTTTCCGCATCTCGGACACGAGTGAATGCTGGCGCCATGATGTTGAACCTGCGCTGTGACCATCTGTTTCTGCAGGCCAGCCAAAATTACCTTGCCCTCGTTTATCGTCAATCCCACGGTGGCCGGAGAGAACTTCTCTATACGCTCAATCATGGCAACTTCGTACTCGGTGGGCTTGCCCGGAACCACCTCAGAAACCAGCTTCAATGTCCATTTCATCCCAACAGCCTACGCCACCCCACAACTTTGCATGCTCTCCCCGGCGCATACGGACTTACGGCGTGCTGCCCACCACGACATCCTTGGCGCGGGACGCCGGGGTGACAACGAGTCCGGTGAGCTTGCCGTTTTCCACGTGGCCCTCGACGATGGTCTGGTAGGGAGCGTGGAGCTTAAAGTCTGCCGTCCACTCGGATGGCCAGGCCGGCAGCAGCCGGATGCGCCGTCCATCGGTTTGGAGCAACATGAGCTGGAGCGTGCTCATCCCAGCGCCGCCGTCGTCCAGGTCCGGA
Source organism: Acidobacteriaceae bacterium (assembly GCA_003133425.1). The sequence goes on along the minus strand of PKXI01000397.1, from coordinate 3,726 downwards.
ATCCAGTCGTGGCCCGATCTCCAGAACCAGCGGAACCGCTGGTCACCATACTCAGTAAATGCATGCTCCACCGCCCGCTGCGCAACGTTCGTTAGGCCCAGGAGAGCCGCCTCGGGCCCATCCTGGCCCCAGCATGTGTCCTGAGGAAAGAGACGTGCAGCAAAGGTGTTGCGGGCAAGGGTGAGGCCGGGCTTGCCAAGGCCAAATAGCCGGTATGGGAACACTGGATACAGCTCTGGATTCTCAGAGTTTTTCGTCGGGCCATACTCCTCGGCCGGAAGAAGCACCAGCAGGCCATCGGCGTCGCCTTTACCTAGCGGCGGCAGCTTGCCCTTCGCAGTGCGTCCAATTGGGATCGTCGGCAGCTCATCCAGCAGCGCGCGCCAGCCAGCCCGCTGCGCATCTGTCGCGGACTCCGCGGGCAGCACCAGAAGCCGGGGCAGCACGTTGCGCAGTGCTGCAATGTCCGGCGTGGGATTCACGGCATCCAGTTGATAGGTCTCGATCGACTGCGCCGGTGCGATGCGCAGCTTGCCATCCGCATCGCGCTGCCAGTGACGGGCATAGTAGGTGGCCAGCGCATCGGCCAGAGGAACAATCTGCCCGCGGGCAAACGCCGCGTCGCGCGTGATCTCATACTCATCCAACATCTGCGCCACCACCTCCACAGCACCCTGGATGTGGTAACGCATGTAGCGGCTTTGCACTTCGTTGGTGGGATTGTCGAGGCCGAAGTCGACCGGCCGGGGCAGTCCCCAGAAGTTCATGGTCTCAATAAACGCTACGCCCTCATGGTGAAAATAGAGCCGTGTGCGGTCCTGCGCCAGCGGCAGGGCGTTGGTATAAAGAGCAAACCAAGGCTTCAGCAAATCGAAATCGCCGGTGGCAATCAGCGGCCAGTAGAGCAGCCGGTTGTTCTGGTTCCAATAAGGGCTACCCCATGCACGGTAATCTGCGTCGTGCTGGGCGCGGCTGGCTCCCGTGCCCTCGGGCAGATCGTGGCCCACGGTGAACAGTCCGCCATTAAACTTGGGTGGGTACGTCCCGCGCGACGAGGCCGCCATCATATAGCGCTGCAGAATGTAACCCTGTGAGACCTGTCGCGCGTCTGGATTCTCGGAGACGTGAATCCAGCTCCGGTTCCAGAATTCCTGCCACCAGGCGGCATGCGCGCCACGCGCCGCCGCAATCGGCACATCGCTCACATTCTGGTCCAGCGTGTTCAGTGCGGCCTGCCAGGCTTCTGGCGAGGCAGCCTGCGGCATGGTCAGCGCTACAAGGTCGAGCCTATGGGTGCGCGCCGCCACTGCGGACTTCAGCGCGCGGTCTCCGTCCTGGACAAGCCCTGGCCCCCGCAACAGCCCGCCAAAGCATCTATGCAGCAGCGGATCGGGATACTTCGAGAGCAGCGTCTCCAGGTGTTGCTGCGTCAGAATGAAGGGATAGACGCTTTGTTCGTTAAAGTGGTACCACTCCACCCGGTTGTGGTCAGCCGGCAGCACGGTGTCCGCCGCAAAGTCTACCGGCAAAACGCGGTCGCCGAACTCGGCCAGGCCGCTCTTCTCCGTCGAAGGAGCGTTATACGGATGCGCGCCCCGCCAAAGTTCCAGTCCCGCGCGCAGAAGAACAGGTTGCGCAAAGACCGCCTCCACGTGCAGCACCGGCCGGTTGGCATCTACCCACACACGCAGTGTGCTTCTGTGCCCGCTCACTTGCACGCTACCGTCCTCGAGGCGAAGAATCTGGCGAAAGTCAGCTGCATCAGTAAAGGGATTGGGCGCAATATGCACACGCACCCGGCCCAGCTTTACGAGTTTGCCGTGCTCGGTCCATGCATCGGACTTGGCGACTAGCAACACCAGATCGCCATTCTGCTCCGTCCAAACGTTGGCGGCCAGGTCACCGTTGCCGATGGGCATGGAGTCGTTCTCATCGCGGCCGAGTTCATGCCAAGTGACGTCGTTGGCGGCGGCGTAGGTGCGGTCAACGACCGCCGAATGCGGGCCGGCGGCAAAGGCCGAGGACGAAGCAAGCGGAAGGAAGCAGAGCAAAACGCGGGCGAGACCGACGCGCGAGGCGCCGGCTCCGCGGCCGGCGGTGGCGCTGTGCAGTGAGGCAACGAGGCTTTCCATCACGCGATACAAAAGGACTTTCATCTTTGCGGCTTCTCCGGATTCCTTATCTGCGGTGTAGCGATGTGAGCCGTTTCGCGCAAAAGCGATATGGCTCGGCACGCTGGCAGCAGGGTACCATGGCGGGAATTTCCGCGATGGTGGAAGGGTAGAGGCGGCTTCTTCTACCAGTTTGACTCTCCCCGACTATTACAGAATTTGCCAGGTGTCACTCGGCAAAACCCCATCCGGGCATGACAAGAACTCGAATTTCGAGTTCGGAGGCTGGCTGGCACCGATCGTCATTCAAGGGCAGGCGCGTACCGGGTCGTCTCGAGAATATCGCCAAGTGGGCGGAGCAGGGTCAGCGAACCCACTTCTGCCGCATTTCACCTCGAATTCGAGGCGAAACGTCGAGAGCTGCAACTCAGGCGGCCAGGTCATAGCGATGATGCAAGCCGCCGAGCCGCAGAATCGAGACGACTTTACTGCTCGTGCTTGCTTTAGCGGTCTTGCGGCCCGCCGGAGTTTGCTTATCCAACCCAAGGTGAGTACGATCTTCGTGATAATAGTGTACTCATTCATCAAACGCTTCAAATGCCGCTCGTTCAAAACGATCACTTGATCGAGTAGGTCGCGGCGGCAGTTGCCGACCCAGCGTTCGGCGACGCCGTTCTGCCACGGGCTTCTGAAACCTGTCCGCTTGGGCTGGATACCGAAGCTCTTCACAGTGTCGATGACCTCTTGATTGAAGTTTTTACCGCGATCGAAGATCAGGTATCCAGGAGCGGAATCGTAGGGAAAGGCCTCACGCAGTTGCTGAATCACCCAGGCGCTGGTAGGATGCCTGGTCACATTGAAGTGCAAAATGCGCCGTCGGTCATGCGCAATGACAAAGAAACAATATAGAACTCCAAAGGTGAGCGTCGGGACGGTGAAGAAGTCCATTGCTGCGATAGCTTCACGCTGATTACTCAGAAATGCCGTCCACCGCTTAGCCGGCTCGGGACTCCTCGGCGCTTTCCTCATCCAGCGCAGCACACTTCGCTCCGAGATGTCGTAACCGAGCATTTTCAGCTCTCCATGGATGCGTGGCGCGCCCCAGGTAGAGTTCTCCGCAACCATTCGGAAGATCAACTCCCGCAGTTCCCTGCTCACAGATCTTCTTCCCACACTTGGCCGATGCCGCGAGAGCCATTTCCAGTACAACTTGAAACCCGCGCGATGCCAGCCGATGACAGTCTCGGGCTGGACCAGGATCAAGGCTCGCCGCCATTCCGGCCACAGCCGACGCAAAATGACCCAAAACAATCTGTCAGGAGTAGAGAATCGCGGCCGAGAGCAGCGACGCTCCAACACCGCAAGCTGCTGTCTAAGGGCTAGGTTTTCAAGAAGGAGATGTCGGCGAGAACGAACAGACCTGTCGAGCAGAGCGAACAGGAGCCTCAGAAGACACAGCATGGATGGGTTATACCAAAGAAAACTTGGTGGAGATCCCGCTAAATGAGGTTTGGGAGACCCGCAGCTTCCCCAACTCTCTTTACTGTTAAGACACGCCCACGACTCGCACAGATGAGATTTTGGCGAGGAACAGCGCTCAGGAGAGCGCGCATTG
>PKXI01000056.1:1632-4751 GCA_003133425.1 Acidobacteriaceae bacterium | reverse complement strand
CAAATCATTCCGTACGTTGTCCTGGCGGACTGTCGCGGAACTGCTGCCCACATAGGCCAGCTCAAGTTCTCGAATCTTCGGAAACAGTATTTGCGCCTCATCCGTAAAATGCGACGTAACTTCATTCGCAAGCGTTGCAGAAAGGTGAGCGACGTGGATTGCGTTGGGATGTTCCCGAAGATGACACGAACTCACAGTACGAGCCAGTTGTTGAATGCGCGGGAGATCTTGTTGAATCAGAACCGTGCGGATCCGAAGCAGCTTTCCCATCAGCGCTTCCAGGATTGGGTCTGCCCACGGAGCTTTTGTTGTGCTGTTCGCGTCGGCTACGCGATTCAATTCGCTGAGAACTCCCTTAACGGGCAACCCTAGGTATTTGCATGTTGCTTTTACCCTTTCCTCTCCATGGCAACAGTATTGGATTCCAAGTTGCTCGAACACCTCAATTGTTGATGGTTGGCGTCCAGCTATTTCACCGATAATCTGATTGGCGTTGATCATTTTTGTCACCCCTGCTCAGACTAGGTGCGCTACAAAGCTGTCGCAGGGACTTTAGTCACTGTTCGGCATTGTTATCGGCGAAAACTGATCCGGAGCGGATTTGCATCGAGAGAAATTCACCTGAACAAATTAGTTCGGGCGAGGTCGATGACTTCGTCGCCGCGGCCATTCAGAATGGCTCTGATCATATAGAGGTTGAAATCGACAATCTGGTCTAGTTTGAGAGAAGGCGGCATCGCCAACTCCTGCCTGTTCACCGCAATGTCAATCAGAGCGGGACCATCATGTGCCATTGCCTGCTCAAGAGCCGGACGGACCTCTTCCGGATCATCAATATGCAGAGCGAACAATCCCGCTCCTTGAGCAATCTTTGCAAAATCTGGATTGACAAGGTCCGTTCCGTGCTTCAGGAATCCGGTCGCTTTCATCTCGAGTTCAACAAACCCGAGGGATCCATTGTTGAAGATGACAACCTTGACAGGTAATCTCAACTGCCGCAGCGAGAGGAGATCCCCCATCAGCATGGAGAATCCGCCGTCACCGGAGAGCGTTACAACCTGACGTCCGGGATGAGAGATTTGTGCTCCGATAGCTTGTGGCAATGCGTTTGCCATCGATCCGTGGTTAAAGGAACTAAGCAAACGCCGGCGACCATTCATTTCCAGGTAACGCGCCGCCCAAATTACCGGAGTTCCAACATCCACGGTGAATATGGCATCGTCAGCGGCGACTTCATTGAGGATTCTGGCGACGTACTGCGGATGAATCGGGCGCTGGCCGGGCTTTCCTGTTGCAAGATCGTCGAGTCCTTTGCGCGCTTCGCAGTAATGGTTGCGACAGGCATCGAGGTAGGCGCTGTCGGTTTTCTGATTGATACGTGGAAGCAATGCGGAGAGCGTCTCCGCGGTGCCTCCTGCAACACCGAGGTCCAGGTGGCTTCGTCGTCCCAGTTGTTCCTCGCGGATATCGACCTGCAGAATGCGGGCATTCTTGGGATAAAACTGCTGGTAGGGGAAATCAGTTCCCAACATCAGCAGAGCATCACAATTCATCATGGCGTGATAGCCCGAAGCGAATCCAAGCAGGCCGGTCATGCCTACGTCGTAGGGATTGTCGTACTCGACGAACTCTTTTCCCCGCATGGCGTGCACAATTGGCGCCTGGAGCTTCGCTGCCAACTGGATCAGCTCATCATGAGCGCCTGCACAACCTGCGCCGGCCAGGATTGTCACTCGCGTCGCGCGATTAAGTTCGACCGCCAGCTGATCCAACTCTTCCGGACGGGGGACAATGTGCGGCTGAGAAAACCTGAAGTTGACACGTCGATCGTCATTTTCCGCATTCAATAGTGCGATATCGCCAGGCAACACAACCACGGCTACGCCGCGCTTTGCCAGAGCCGTCTGGATCGCGATCTCGAGCGTGCGCGGCATCTGGGCAGGGCTTGAGACCAGCTCGCAGAAATGGCTGCATTCCTTAAAGAGGTGTTCAGGGTGAGTCTCCTGGAAGTACCCGCTGCCGATTTCCTGCGACGGAATCTGTGCAGCAATCGCCAGGACCGGCACACGGCTTCGATGGGCGTCATAGAGGCCATTGATGAGGTGAAGGTTGCCCGGTCCACAGCTGCCGGCGCAGACGGCAAGCTTTCCTGTTAATGCAGCTTCCGCTCCTGCCGCGAAGGCCGCGGTTTCTTCGTGCCGCACGCCCACCCACTCGATCCCGTTGCGCCTTCGTACAGAATCCGTGATGCCGTTGAGGGAATCGCCCGCAACTCCATAGATGCGCTCCACACCTGCCGTTGCAAGAACCTCTACAAACAACTCTGCGATTTTCTTTGCCACTCCTGGACCCCTCTCGGATTCTCGATTTGTCGAGCGGATACTGCGGAGGACAGTCTCCGTATACATCATCGATCCAGTCGTAAAAAGCTGTTCCGTTCTGCAGATGCAGGGTCAGCACAGACGATGTACCTTGTCAGTCGCGCACAGAAGCTGTGATGGCTATTCAGAGCAGCCTGAGAAACTGTGAAGATTGTCGCAGCAATCAATCAACAATGGAGAAGTACAACTGTCCCGGTTCCCATTACAACTAGACCATTAAAATCGTCTTCGTGGAGGCATAGGCTCAATGCAATCCAATGCGAGGTCTGGTCTTCCCTCGCAATAAGACAAATCAGATGAAGGTGCTTAATGAGCGGATTTGAAGAGAATCGTCACACAGCCAATAACCGCGAGAGCATGACTCGCCTGCCGGAACTCGCAAACGAGGTCATCCGAAAGAACATCCAAGACGAGCTGGAAAAACTGAAGGATGCCGAGTCCTGGCAGCGCGAAACCGGCCGGAGTTCGGAGACCATCGTAAAGTATCCAGAGTTTCGCATCGTCCTTATACGGATGAAGCTGGGAAGCTATATGAGCCACCACCGCGCTGAAGGTCCGATCTCCGTGCAGGCAGTATTGGGGAAGATCAGGGTACATCTTCCTGAAGATCGGATGGAGGAACTTATTCCTGGAGACCTCCTCGCTATTGAGCGCGGACTTGAACACGATGTTGAAGCACTGGAAGAGTGCGCGTTTCTGCTTACCATCGCCTGGCCTGAAACAACGGCTCCCGATCAT
>PKXI01000056.1:0-1544 GCA_003133425.1 Acidobacteriaceae bacterium | reverse complement strand
ACAACGGACAGCCCAATGGTTCGGCAAAGCCGGAAGGCTATGCTGGAGTTTGTTCTGCAGAATCACCCTCTTGACTGCCCGGTGTGCGACGCAGGCGGTCAATGCGAACTTCAAGATGCCACATACACCTACGGAGCGGCAGAATCACGGCTGGTGGACATAAAAAATCACCGCGACGAACAGCAATGGTCCCCCATTGTGTACTTCGACCGACCGCGGTGCATCATGTGCTACCGCTGCGTCCGAGTATGCGGAGAAGGAATGGACGTCTGGGCATTGGGAATCGCCAACCGCAACTCGTCCCAGTTGATTGTGCCCAACAGGGACGAGCATCTGGAGTGCGAGGAATGCGGGATGTGCATTGATATCTGCCCTGTCGGCGCACTCACTTCCGGCCCATATCGTTATAAGACACGCCCCTGGGAGATGAAGCATACATCGACGATCTGCACACATTGCGGAGACGGATGTACAACCACACTCGGTACCCGCCCTGTTGAAGGCAGAATGACCATCATCCGGGGGACAAATCGTGACAAAGGCGGGATCAACGGGGACTTCCTCTGCATCAAGGGCCGTTATGCGTTCGATTTTGTGGATCATGCGGAACGGCTAACCTCACCTTTGATGAGAATCGACGGAGCCTTGAAACCGGTCTCCTGGGACAGAGCATTGTCAGAAGCGGCGAACAGATTCAACGCTGCCCGCCAGGCCCCCGGCACGGTTGGAGTGATCGGCTCGAATCACGCCACGAACGAAGAGAACTACATCCTTCAAAAAGTCGCGAGAACCTTGTTGAACACGAACAACATCGACCACAGGCGAACGGTGGATTACCCCCGCTTCTTTACGGCTCTTCGCAGGTATGGAGCATCGACGGCGAGCATGGCTGACGTATTGACATCTTCGGCCATTTTTTTGATTGGAGGGGATCCAACCTATCAGCATCCATTGCTCGCGTGGCAGATTCGCAACAACGTCCGGCTCAATGGCGCACATCTTTATGTCATCAACTCACGAATGATCAAACTTTGCCGGCAGGCGAAACAATTCGTCCGGGTGCCGAATGGATGTGAAGGAGAAACCGTCCGCTTGCTGGCATCCGCTTCTGAGCCTCCCGCCGATTCCCCCCTCAGCTCGATTTGTTTTGAGCTGGCAGACTTGGCGTCGACACTTCGTGCGGAACGGGATGTGGTGATCGTCTTTGGCGCCGAGTTGCAGAACCAGGACATCGAAAGCGTAGTCAAATTCGGCGCTGGTCTTCCGCAGGCAAAGTTCATCTGTCTCAGCGACGGCGCCAACTCCCGCGGCGCAGCCGACATGGGACTCTCCCCTGATCTACTTCCAGGTTACGAAACTGACTGGAAACGCTGGAGCGAGGCTTGGGGAGTGACCATTCCCGAGAAGCCAGGAATGAACCTCCTGCAGATGGTGGAGGCCGCGCAATCTGGACTCTTGTCTGTTCTTTATGTTGTTGGCTCGGATCCCGTCAAAGACTATGCGATCGACGTTAGCGCGTTCCGGAACACGTATCTGATCGTTGA
>PKXI01000252.1 GCA_003133425.1 Acidobacteriaceae bacterium | reverse complement strand
GGAAGGCGTTTTGCATCGACAGGAACTGCGGCAACACTCATCGAGAATCACTCTCCACGCAACCTACCAGTGTAGAACAAATACACTCCTCGGTCCGCGCGCATATCCCCGTAGGGGAAATACGAGAATAGCCCAGGGTGGAGTTCGACGCAACGGACGGAACCCTGGGTGAGAGCTACGCAATGCCACGAATTGAATGCTCATCTGGGACCGCAGCTTTGAAAGAGCGCTCCCGTCTCTTACTCCGCCAGCAACCGCACCACATGGTTGACGATGATCAGATCCTCGGCAGGCGGAATCACGCGCACCGTCACCGGCGAATTCTCCGCGGAAATAACTGCCTCGCCCCGGACGTTGTTGCGAACCGGGTCAATGACTATACCCAGCGCGCCCAGCCCCGCGCAGATCTCCGCGCGCGAGGCGATGTCGTTCTCGCCGATGCCACCCGTGAAGACCAGCATGTCCAGCCCGCCCAGCTCGGCCACATAACTGCCGATCCACTTGGCGATAGTCCAGGTGAACTTGTCCACGGCCAGCCGCGCCTTGGCGTTGCCTTCCTTGATCGCGTCGCGCAGATCGCGCATATCATTCGACAGCGCGCTCACGCCCAGCAGTCCTGCCTTCTTGCTGGCCACCACTTCCAGTTGATCTGCGGCCGCTGTTGCGCTTTCAGCCTTCTCGGCAATCTTGCGCAAAATAAACAGCAGCACGCCCGGATCGATATCGCCGGTCCGCGAGCCGCTGATGATGCCGCCGGTCGGCGTGAGGCCCATCGACGTGTCGAGACACTCGCCGTTGCGAATCGCGGATATGGATGCGCCGTTGCCGAGGTGCGCCACGATCAGCTTCTCCGGAACGTTCGGCTGCAACTGGAAAATAATCGACTCGTACGAAATGCCGTGGTACCCATACCGCCGTACGCCCATTGCCGAATACTCCTCCGGAATCGGCATGTGCGTCACCACTTCCGGCATGGTGCGATGGAAGTAAGTATCGAGAATGGCGAAATTGGGAACGCCAGGAAACAGCCGCAGAGCTTCGCGCATAATGTAAACGGCGATGGGCGTGTGCAGCGGCGCAAAGTCCGTATAGCGCTCAATCTCGTCAATCAATTCAGGAGTGATGCGCTGGTTGTCCTGCACCGTCGGGCCGCCGCAGACAACGCGATGGCCAATGGCTGCCGGGGCAGGGAAGTCGCCGGAGTGAAGCGCGTCCGCAACCAGCTTGAACGCGACCGATCTGTTTGGCAGAGCCGGTGTTTGATCCACCAGCTTTTTGCCCTCTGCATCCTTGATCCAGAACTTGCCCAGATCGGTGCCGATGCCATCCACAGCGCCTTCGTGCAGCTTGCGCCGTTCGCCGTTGCCGGCCTCATAAACTGAAAACTTGATCGATGAAGAACCGCTGTTCAATACCAGTACAGGCAAAGACGACATGAATGAAAACCTTTCCGTGTTAGGGCCGAAATAATCAGCAAGTTAGTAAGTCAACGCCCCAGCGAGCGATCTGGGTGCCCCATCCTTCGCGCAACCAGGGTCCCCAAGGACAGGTCTTTGTCTGTGAGGTGGCTGGGCGAAGGGTGGGATCGAATGAGCCTGGGCCGCCTTTCACAAAGCCGCTTTGTAACAGGGCACGACTTTAGTCGTGCCGATAAAACTCGTTCCGGAGGGAGGCGGGGGTTTTAACCCCCGCATAATGCCAACAGAAGAACGGCGGGCTTTAGCCCCGGAAAATTTCAAAACGTACCGCCCCTTCAACAACCAGCCCGCTCCTTCGGCCAGCGCCAATTCTTGATCTCCGGCAGGTCATCGCCGTTTTCCGCTACGTACAGCCGATGCCGCTGTATTGCCTCGGAGTACCACTGCTCTGCCTCAGCGACCCTTGGAGCCAGTCGCGACACGCGTCTGATCGCATCCAGCGCAAGTTGGAACCGGTCGATGTTATTGAGCACGCACATATCGAAGGGAGTCGTAGTCGTTCCTTCCTCCTTGTATCCGCGCACGTGAATGTTGTCGTGATTGTGCCGCCTGTAAGTGAGCCGGTGAATCAGCCACGGGTAACCGTGGAATGCAAACACAACCGGCGTTGAGGGCGGAAATATCTGATCGTATTCCTCGTCCGGCAGCCCATGCGGATGCTCGGAAGTCGGCTGCAACGTCATCAAATCCACCACGTTCACCACGCGAATGCGCAGATCGGGTACCCGCTCACGCAGCAGGCAAACCGCAGCCAGTGCCTCAAGCGTAGGTACATCCCCGCAGCAAGCCATCATGATCTCCGGATCGCCGTCGCCATTCGAAGCCCACGGCCACAAACCGAGCCCCGTAGTACAGTGAGCGACAGCTTCATCCGTCGTAAGCCATTGCGGCGCCGGCTGCTTTCCCGCGACAATCAAATTAATGTAGTGCCGGCTGCGCAAACAATGATCCGCCACCGAGAGCAGCGTGTTCGCATCCGGCGGAAGATAGATGCGCACCACATCTGCCTTCTTGTTCAGCAGGTGATCAATGAACCCCGGATCCTGGTGCGAGAATCCGTTGTGATCCTGCCGCCATACCAGCGAGCTCAGCAAATAGTTGAGCGAAGCAATCGGCCTGCGCCATGGAATCTCGAGCGTAGTCTTCAACCATTTCGCGTGCTGGTTCACCATCGAGTCAATGATGTGAATGAACGCCTCATAGCAGGAGAAGAACCCATGCCGCCCGGTCAGCAGATAGCCCTCGAGCCAGCCCTGGCACATGTGCTCGCTTAGTATCTCCATCACGCGGCCAGTCTCTGACAGCTCCTCATCCACCGGAAGCGTTTCCGCCATCCATGCCTTGCCGGTCCCGGTAATCACGTCCTGAAGTCGATTGGAGGCTGTCTCATCCGGCCCGAATACGCGGAAGTTCTTCTCCGCCTTGTTCGCTTGCATCACCGCATGCAACAATCTGCCCAGAACCCGCGTCGATTCCACATCCTTCTGTCCGCGCTCCTCAAGCTTCACCGCAAAATCGCGGAAGTTGGGCACCTTCAGCGTTTTCAGCAGCAGGCCGCCGTTCGCATGCGGATTCATTCCCATGCGCAGCCGCCCCTTCGGTGCAATCTCCGCCAAATCGGCGCGGAAATGTCCCTTCTCGTCGAACAGCTCTTCCGGCTTGTAGCTCCGCATCCACTCGTCAAGCATCCGCAGATGATCGGGCTTCTCGAAAATCTCCGACAGCGGAACCTGGTGAGCCCGCCACGTGTTCTCCACCGGTTTGCCGTCGACAAACTTCGGCCCGGTCCATCCCTTCGGCGTGCGCATAATCAGCATCGGCCACGCCGGCCGTTCCGTTTCGCCGCCTTCCCGCGCCGCCTTCTGAATCGCGGCAATGCGGTCCAGCATCGTATCGAAAACCACCGCAGCCTGCTGATGCATCACCTCCGGATCGTCGCCTTCCAGCGTGAACGGCTCATAGCCGTAGCCGCGCATCAAATTCTCCAACTCAGGATGGGGAATCCGCGCCAGGATCGTAGGGTTCGCAATCTTGTAGCCGTTCAAATGCAGAATCGGCAACACCGCGCCATCGGTCGCAGGATTCAGAAACTTGTTTGAGTGCCAGCTTGTCGCCAGCGGCCCAGTCTCCGCTTCGCCATCGCCCACCACGCAGGCCACAACCAAATCGGGATTGTCGAACGCCGCGCCGTAAGCATGCACCAGCGAGTAGCCCAGCTCGCCGCCCTCGTGAATCGACCCCGGCGTCTCCGGCGCCACGTGGCTCGGAATCCCATACGGCCAACTGAATTGCCGGAACAGCCGCTTGATGCCGTCCTTGTTCTGCTCGATGTGCGGATAAATCTCCGAGTACGAGCCCTCAAGATAAGTGTTCGCCACCAGCCCCGGTCCGCCGTGCCCCGGCCCGATGACATACAGCATGTTCAGCCCGCGCTCGCGGATCAGCCGGTTCCAGTGCACGTATAGAAAGTTGAGCCCCGGCGTCGTACCCCAGTGGCCCAGCAGCCGCGGCTTCACGTCGTCCAGCGTCAGCGGGCGTTCCAGCAGCGGGTTGTCTTTCAGGTAAATCTGTCCGACAGACAGGTAGTTGGCAGCTCGCCAATAGGCGTTCATCTTTGCCAACAGTTCCGGGCTAAGGGGACCCTTGCTCGCTGATACGCTCCCTGTGTTTTCGATCATGGCGCACCTCTCGAGGGATGATTGCGTGCTACTAAAAGCCTAGCAGTCACAGCTTCACGCCGTGGGTGACTGATGTCACAACACGATGAGACGAAGAACCATTCTGTGAGACTGGAAGGCTTGCCCTATTCTCGGCGAAAACCTTTAAGCAGCGATGTATCGAAACGATCTTGACATCAAGCTGGTGTTCGAGTTTCAATCGGTTGCACTACAAATCAAGGCTGCCTGCAGCTGGCGTCGCCGCGAAAGACAAGGGGAGCAATGAACGGCCTGGCTTGGATTGCCCAGATTATTTTGGCGGCCTGTTTCCTGGTTACCGGAGCCGGCAAACTGTTCGCCTACAGGCGGCTGATCGGCGTGGTGGAGACGCGCTACAAGGGCCGTCCCGCGGGAGTCTCGCAGAGCCTGGCCACTTTTATCGGCATTGCAGAAGTCGCGGGAGCTCTGGCAGTGGTCATGCCCCCTGCCTTGACGCCCGCTGGGCTGGCTACCGGACATCTGCTGGTGCGACTTGGAGCCGCCGGGTTGGCGCTCATCATGGTGCTGGCCGGCATCTATCACCTTCGCCGCAACGAGGAGGCCGCGCCCGCCGTAACCCTGTTTCTGCTCGCCCTCTTCGTGATTCTTGAGCGCTGGCCGCGGTAGCCTCGTCAATTGCCGGTTACATTCACCGGAACCTCAAGCGATCCCGCATGGCCGCCGACCAGGTCCTCCACCGCGACGCCGGGTGCCCCATCCTTGGCGCGTTCTTTGCGCCAAGGGTGGGATATCACGACACTCAATTTACTCTATAAAACGAAGATGCCGGGTGCCCCATCCATGCAGCGGTTTTATCGCTGCATGGGTGGGAATACCACGATGCCCACTTCACAAGGAAAACTGCAGCGCTCTAGAAATATTTCTTCAGCTTCAGAATCTGCGACTCAAACCCGTACCAGAGCGCGGCCGCGGCCAGCGTGGACGCGCCCAGGCGGAAGGCCACAACGGCAAGATTGCCGGGGATACCATAGGGATCCATGCGCAGGTCGAACCAGCCGAAGTAAATGAACACCGCGATGTGAATCATGTAGAGGCCGTAGCTGATGCGGCCATAAAACGCCAACGGGCCGCCCCGCAATATTGCGCTGATTGGGTTGCGCGAGCCGGTTGAAGCAATCAGCGCCAGCACCCCGCCCACAAAGCCAACCGCCAGCGCGGAATCCAGATACGCAGTGCCGCCCGCGATGGTTGCGGCGGCCCAGATTCCGGCGACCAATCCGCCCAGCCCCATCCACAGCCACGTGCGCCGGCTCAGCGGCAGCGTGTGCATCCCCAGCGCCACCAGGCTTCCCAAAGCAATGCCGTCCAGGTGAATGAGTGTGTGCGTTGGCGTGAGCCAGGCGTAATTGCTGTGGCGCAGCCACGGCGAACCCACCAGCACACAAAGCAGCACGGTAGCCAGCATCCACGGCCGCCGCAGCCACTTCACCAGCGGCGCCCAGAAAAAATAGTACTGTTCCTCGATGCACAGCGCCCACGTCGGCCCAATCGACGGAGTCAGCGTCAGATGAAAGAGATTCTGAATCAGCAACAGGTACGCCCACCACGGCGCGGCCTTGATTGCATCCGTCACGCTCGGGCCAATGAACCACGGTGCATTCAGGTAAACCGCCACCAGCAGCAAAATGTAGACCGGCCAGATGCGCAGCGCCCTGCGCGCATGAAAGTTGTGGAAGTAGCGCGGCTTGTCCCGCGTAGTCAGCAGAATGGAAGTGATTAAGAAACCGGAGAGAGCGAAGAACAGAATGACCCCTGCCCATCCCCAAATTGAGACGTAATGGATCCACGTGCCCTCAAGCCGCGGATTGCAGTGATAGAGCACCACCCACAGAATCGCAAGCCCTCGCACGCCGTCGAGTTCCGGCACATAAGAGGGAAGCCAATTTGGTCGCTGGATGGGCAAGACAGAAGGTTATCAGGTCAACGCCCCGCCGAAAAACCAGCCCGCGGTTTCGTAGTGTCCGAGTCAGCATTCGCTTTGAAAGGGCGCGGCCTTACAGCGGAACCAGAGTCGATGTATCTCGAAACCGCAGCATTCAAGTCGACGCGACCGCCAGGGAGCGGCGACCAAGCATGAGAC
>PKXI01000457.1 GCA_003133425.1 Acidobacteriaceae bacterium | reverse complement strand
GCCCACCTTCACGCCGGCCTCGGCCAGCGCCTCGATGATGATGTAGATGTAAGCCGGACCAGACGCCGACAAGCCCGTTACGGCGTCCATGTGCTTCTCGTCCACAATCACCGTGCGCCCCACGGTCTCAAAGATGCGCTGCGCCAGCTCCATCTTTTCGTTGGAGACGAACCGTCCGCGGCAAAGCGCCGCTGCACCAGCGCCCAGAGCCGACGGAGTATTCGGCATGGCGCGGATGACTGCAAGTTCCACCCCTGCTGCTTCCTCAATTGCGCTTGTCTTCACCGATGCCGCGAACGAGACCACTGTTTTGGCCGGCGTAAGCGCGGGCCGAATCTCCGCGATCAGGTTTGCCACCTGGAACGGCTTCACGCCAATCAGAATCAGGTCAGCCTGTTGCACCGCCTTCAGGTTATCCGTCCCCACATCCACGCCCCACTGCGTGCTCAGAGCAAGCGCCCGTTCGGCATGCTGCACGGTGCCGTGAATCAGATCCGGAGAAAACAGGTTCTCCTTCAGGAATGCCTGCAGCAGGATGCCGCCCATCTTGCCGGCGCCAAGAACGGCCACGCGGACCGTCGGCAACTGCGCGGGTACTTCGGTGGCCTCAACGGCGATCTCTGCCATTTTCTTTCTTCTCCTTGTCGCAATGATTGTTTCGGTGAGTGTCGTGGGTCAGAACTCCGGGGTACCCACATCCATAAGGATACGCGCTCGCACGCCTCCCACTTGGGACTCGCTGACGCAATCCAGATAAACAAGCCCGCCGCGGGTCTGGCCAGCGGCGGGCTCTTGTCGTGCTATGCCGTCAGTCCGGACGCAGCTTACCTGCTCAAAGCCGCTTCGTTGGCAAGATAGGTCTTGAGCGCATCGTCCATGACCGTTGTCCGATCCGCCACCGGCCACGCGGAATTCCACAGCAGAACACCTCCGGGCATCGTCAGGAACTTCTGGCCGCTGCCCACAGCGGCTGCCGCAGTCATACTCCAGGCGTTGTATTCCAATACGAACAGAGGCGCATCCTCGTTTCCAGGCATCGGCGCGCGCAGATCCGAAATGTGCTGCCCCATGTGAACGATGGCCCGCAGCTGTGCTTCGCCTTCCAGACGGTTCAGGTTGAAGGTCACGTTGTAGAGGATGCCGTCAGGGGAGTCCTTGGCGCCCTGCGCTTCATCCTTGGCGGCGGCCTCATTGGTGGCTCCGTAAAGAATGGCAGCGCCAGTGTGCTCGCTGGGCTTGCCGAAGACCGCAACATCCTTCTCGGCCTGAACTCCTGCGGGGCTCCCTGTGAGGCCGGCAACTGACTTCTGCGCTTCCACAAGCGGATCGTAGAGGTCGCCGGTGGGGGCAGAGGTGGCTGTTTCGCTCTTCGTAACTGCGTCAGATTTCGAAAAATCGACTTCCTTCGGGGTGACATCGGCAACCGATTGCAGCACCAGGCGCGCCGGGTAGCTGTTCGCGTTTCCAAAGCCGCCGAATCCCACAATCTTGCCTGCCTTGTCGTGCTGCAGCGTGGCATCGGCCACGCCATCCAGCCGGCCCACCAGCGTGGCGGTCACCGTGTAGCGTGTGCATCCCAGGCACATTCCGGCGCCCTTGTTGTGAACTTGCGACAGCAGGCTATCGAACGTCTTGAAGTCCTTGCTCTTGTCCAGCGTCACCGCGGCCCGTGTCGGAGCGGTATAGGTTCCCGCGAAGTTATGCGCCGGCTGAACCTGCAGCAGCGCCACCGCTCCGGCCTTGCCCTTTGTTCCCTGCGGATACGAAAGCCAGATGCCGTCCACCTGCAGGCCGCAAGGCGAGCTGTCTTTCACAATGAATTGATCGAACCCGGCCACAACCGTGCCCTTGATCTTGACGATCTTTCCATTGAACGACGCGGGGCTCTTCAGAACCGCGCAGACAGTTGTGTCAACAGCCTGGGCAAAAACTCCGCAGGCGCACGTGCAAACAAACAAGACCAGCACAAGTACACGCTTCATAGAAATCTCTCCAGCCGGAGCAGGTCCTGCACCGGCAACGAAAATATGGCGGTAATGGGACCACCGCTGAAAGGAACTGGTAAGAATATCACGCAGCAGCCGGTCTTTTCCCCGCCGCCGGTCACTGGCCCGCCGTCAGTTTAAAGGGTACGGGCTTCAGCCCGTNNGGGCTTCAGCCCGTACATAAATCCAGCACAATTAATGAGGGCTGGTGAGGATGGGTTTCAAAGGTTGCGGAAAAACTCTTCCGGCGAGGCAAGAAGTGTCAGGGCACGACTTCAGTCGTGCCGAAAGAATCCCAAAATCAATGAGGGGCTTCAGCCCCTGAGGGAATGCTCCAACTATTGATCACTGGCCCGCCGTCTTCTGGCTCGCAATCCACGCATCGATCCGAGCCTCCAGTAGGTCCAGCGGCAGAGCCCCGGTATCCAGCACCTGGTCGTGGAACGCCCGGATGTCGAATTTCTCCCCCTGGGCCTTCTTCGCCCGCTCCCGCAGCTCCAGAATCTTCAGTTGGCCCACCTTGTACGCCAGCGCCTGTCCCGGCCACGCTATATAGCGGTCCACCTCCGATTGGATTGTGGTTTCGTCTATGGCCGAGTGTTCGTGGAAGTACTGAACCATCTGTTCGCGGTTCCAATGCTGCGAGTGGACGCCCGTGTCCACCACCAGCCGAATCGCGCGCCAAATGTCAGCTTCCAGCCGCCCGTAATCGGAGTAGGGGTCCTGGTAGAACCCCACGTCCTTGCCCAGCCGCTCGGAGTAGAGCCCCCAGCCCTCCACAAACGCCGTATACCCGCCAAAATTCCGGAAGGCCGGAACGTCCGTGAGCTCCTGCGCAATCGAAAGCTGCAAGTGATGCCCGGGAATCCCCTCGTGGTACGCAATCGCCTCAACAGCGTACAGATTCCGATCAGCCGCGTTGTACGTGTCAATCAGCAGGCGCCCCGGCCGGCTGCCGTCCGGAGTGCCGGCTTGGTAATAAGCAGGCGGCGCGGTCTTCTCCAGGTAGTCCGGCATCGGCACCACCTCAAATGGCGCCTTCGGCAAACGCCCAAAGAGCGTGGGCAACTTCGCCTGCATCGGCGTCAAATAGCCGCGATAAGCCTCCAGCAGCGCCGCGCTCGAGGCGCCCCTCAGCTTGGGATTCGCCTTCATCCCCGCGCGAAAACTTGCCAGGTCCTTGAAGCCGAGCTTTTGCGCAATCGCCAGCATTTCGGCCTCGTCGCGCTTCACCTCGTCCAGACCAATCTGGTGAATCTGCTCAGCCGTCAGCCCAGTCGTGGTTGTCCGGCGAATCAGGAATTTGTAATACTTGGCCCCGTCCGGCAGCGCGGAGATGCCCGGCTCCCCGCGCCCCGCAGGAACATAAGTCGCCTTGAGAAACCGCGCAAATCGCGCATACGCGGGCAGTACTTCCTTCTCAATCGCGTCCAGCATCTCCGTCTTGATCCGCGTCTGCTCGGCAGCGGAGACGGTGGCAGGAAATTTCTTCAGCGGCATGGCCAGCGGCGAGTCCTCGGGCTTTTGCCCAGCCAGCATCTCCACCTGCTCCTGCGCCTTTGCCAGCAGATACTTTGGTGGCACCCGCCCATCCTCCATACCGATGGACATATTTGCCGACACCTGCTCAAACGCCGCCGGAATCGCATGCAGCCTGGCAATCCAGTCGTCGTAATCCTTCACCGTGGTAAAGCTGAGCTGCGACACCAACTGCGGCCAATCGGCATAGATACCGCCCATCTGGTCGACGGGCATCTCCCACTCCTTGAATTCAGCGGCCTCCTGATCGTCGGCAAGCTTGCGCAGCAGCAGTTCGCGGCTGGTCTCCTCCTGGGCGGTAAATCCGGCGGGGTCAATCACCGCCAGCCGCAGCAGAAAATTCTGCTCGCGCTCCAGTTTGTCGTTCACCGCCTTCACGGAATAGTCTCCGATCTTGTCGTTGTACCGTTTGTCGCCGATAGCCGAGGCAAACTCCGGCTCGTACTGCAAAACGTCTTCCCAGTAGTCATGGAAGACGCCATTCAGAGCCTTGCGCCGATCCTCCACCGAGGCCCCCGGAGCAGACGCGGCATGCAGGGTTTGTGCTCTCGCGGCAGGCACAAAAGCAAGCAGCAGAAATGCAGTGGCAGCAACTGCCTGGCGGGCAAATACTCTCAACGGAGCAGGTCCTTCAAGTGAAATCATTCTCCGTTGAGTTTAGAGCAAAGGGCGGGGAAGGGGCAGCGGTAGCTAGTACCCCGCCATGAAATCCACAGCGTGCACAGCTTATCCTCTGGCTTTTGTTAGTCATTGAGCAATAGTGAACAGACGATGCCATTTAAGCGCATAACTCAGCAGCCAACCTGCCGCGTATAAGTCATGAGGCGTTCTAGTTACATGCCCCCGCTGCGGCCGGCCAACCTGGCTCACAAACTATAGCGCATCGGGAGCCTCTCTGCACCCATTAATTCCACAGGCAGGCGGCCCGCTCATCAACCTCGAAGAATCGCTATTAACCTCTTGAAAAGCTGTGCCCCGTCGGGGCACCCTCTGGGTCGGCGGCCTTATCGCGATGAGCGGGTCTTCGGATCAAATTACGCCGCCGGCGGGTGGCCCACCCCTTAACCCCGCCGCAGCACTGAGGGTGCCCCATCCTTCCGCAGCCTTATCGCGGAAGGGTGGGAGACCATAGCCCTCAATCCGCCGTTCCCCGTTTGCGCATCGGCCATCGCATTTCCAATTCAAAACATTCCCCGGCCACCAATAACTCGCCCACCCCGATCTTCCGGTGCTATTCTCTCCGGGTAACTTCCCCGGTCCCCACATCTCAGTCTCGGAGCGAACCATGTCACGATTCCGCGTGCTGTTCCTCAGTGTCTCTCTGTTTGCCGCTGCCGCCATGTCCTGCTCCGCGGCCGACCGCATTCTCTTCGACCGTCTCGGCCCCTCCCAAGCCTCACTCTTCATCTCCAATGCCGATGGCTCCGCGGAACGCCCTCTCACCCAATCCGCCTCGCTTGACTACAATCCCTCCTGGTCGCCCCTCGGAGATTGGATCGTCTTCACCTCCGAGCGCGCCGGCTCGGCCGATCTCTTCCGCATCCATCCCGACGGCACCGGCCTCGATCGCCTCACTGACAACCCCGCCTACGACGATCAGGCCGCCTTCTCGCCAGACGGCAAGCAGGTCGTCTTCGTATCCACACGCGCCGCCGGCAAAGCCAACATCTGGCTCCTCGACATCGCCAGCCGCAAGGCCACCCCGCTCACCTCCGGAGACGGCGGCGACTTCCGCCCCTCCTGGTCCCCCGACGGAAAATGGATCGCCTTCTCGTCCGACCGCGACAGCGACCTTCGCCCCGCCAAGGGCCGATGGGAGCGCCTGCACATGGTTGACGTGTATCTGATCCACCCCAACGGCAGCGGCCTCAAGCGTATCTCCCAGCATGGCGGATTCTGCGGCAGCCCCAAGTGGACACCCGACAGCAAGAGCGTTGTCGCGTACTGCATGTCGGCTGAGAAGACTTGGACTTTCCGCTCTGGACGGGAAGATGGCGAGACCACGCTGACCAGGATCGACATTGCGAGCGGTCAAGCGTCGGCTGTGGAGGCTGGGCCGGGCGTAAAGATTGTGCCGGCAGTATTGCCTTCGGGCGAGATTGCGTATTTGCGTCACGACAAGACGGTAACGGGAGTCTTTTACGGGAAGGGCACGCCAGGACCGGCGGGAGCGAATCTGCGCTTTCCCTCGTGGTCGCCGGACGGGGCGCACGTTGTGTACGCCCGCTTTACTTCGAACGACAATCCTGAACCCATGAAGCAATGGAGCCGCAATCCCAAGTTCGATCTGTACAGCACGTCGTGGCTGCCAGACTACGATCCGACCGGTGAGCATCTTGCGGTAACGAAGATGAAGCCGGATATGTCAACCAGCCTACTGATCGTGGACGAAGGCAAACCCGGCCGCTCCATCCTCGATCAGAAAGGTTTGATCCTGGCCCCGTCATGGTCGCCCGATGGCAAACAGATTGTGGTTGGCGTGGGCCTATTCAGCGCGTTTCTCGATTTTGAAATTGGCAACAAAAAACCTGTCGATCCAGTGAATGGCGGGGCGCAGGTGGCGATGCTCAACGCAGATGGCTCCGGCTTTCACACCATCACTTCAGGGCCCAACAACAATGCCTTCGCCTCATTCGCGCCTGACGGCAAGCACATCGTCTATCGCACCGCGGGGCCCGATGGCTCCGGCCTGCGAATCATGAACCTTGAAGATCACTCGGTCAAAGTGCTCACCGACGACTACGACAACTTTCCCGTCTGGTCGCCGCGCGGAGATCTCATCGCCTTCATGCGCCGCATCGACGGCAACTTCGAGATCGTCACCATCCGCCCCGACGGTACAGGGCTCAACGTGCTCACGCATACAAAAGGAAACGAAGCGCACATGGCCTGGTCGCCCGATGGCGAGCGCCTGCTTTTTACAAGTTCGCGCATGGGCTTCAAAGATGAGGCTCTGTTGATCGGCGCGCCGCAGCCCTATGGCGAAATTTTTGTCATGCGGTACGACGGTTCCGAGGTAGAGCAACTCACCGACGACCAGTGGGAAGAAGGCGTGCCGGCCTGGCAGCCTCGCAAGCCGGCGTCGGCCGCCCTCACCGCTCCGTCGCAATAGCCCCGCCGCCCACGGCAATTCGCCCACTCATCAACCTCGAAGAATCGCCATTAACCTCTTGAAAACCTGTGCCCCGTCGGGGCACCCTCTGGGTCGGTGGCCTTATCGCGATGAGCGGGTCTTCGGATCAAATCACGCCGCCGCTAGGATAGGACCATGCCGTACGGTCTGAAACGGTTGCAGATGTTGGCACGACAAAGGGGCGACCACCACGCCTTCTTATGACCAACCGACGTACGAACTTCCTTCTCCGCCCATTTGCAGAAAATTGCGCCCCCTTCCGCTACGCTTGAAACATACCTGACGAAATAAAACATGAGCAGAACGGAAGGTCGTGAGCACCTTCCGCATCTTAATCGGCCCATCTCCGCGGCACGTGTACGCAGAGGAGAAGAAAGGCACCGCTATTTTTTAGTGCATTCATGCTGGAAGCAACGATCGTAACTTCCGGCAATCCGTTATCAGGCAATCCCGCAAGGGCTTGCCCGAGGCTTCCCCTCCGCGGGCGCAAATCACCGTGGAGCAGTGGCCGCGAATGGCGGAGTAATGGGCAAAGTGGGGTAGCTGCCTTAGTACAGTAGCCACTACAGGTTGTGTTTTGATGTTGTTCGGTTGGCTCTTGAAGGCCGATATCTCGTTGGCTGTGTTGCGACGGCATTTTCCAGCAAGCGATAGAAGAGCATTCCCCGACGGCGCGATTTCCTGCGGTTGAAGCGAAAGGCGAACTCGTCCAGGTATGCATCCAGATGCGTGGCGGTGACCGAACCTTGATGCGTTCCCAGCATCCAGCGTTTTAGCAGCGATGCAATCTTGTGGACACCCGGCATGACCACATGCGCCGGATCGCCGCTACTGGAGATACGGACAGCATAATGCTCGTAGCCTTCCTTGGCCAACCCCGCATAGCCCTTCCAGCCATCGGTGCGTACCTGTGATCCCGGCTCAATTGCGAACTGCGCAAAGGGAATCAGACTGCGTGAGGAGGCATCCGCCACCCGCTTGAGCCGCACTCGCCCGAA
>PKXI01000152.1 GCA_003133425.1 Acidobacteriaceae bacterium | reverse complement strand
GGGCTTCAGCCCGTACATAAATCCGTCAAAATGAACGCGGCCTTCAGCCCTTGAGGGAATACTTCTTCAACCTGACTCGCAACCAAATTCTCTGCCGCGTTATGCCTCAATACCGGCCGAGGCCAGGGTTTTCCGCGCCGTGCCCAATGCTCCCTGTTCCGCGGAAAGGGTCTCCGGGGTCACCGCACGGTGACGAACGTAGTTGTAAGGTGGAACAATATTGCCGCGTAAAAGCGCAATCCCCAGTTGGATTAGACGGGGACCATAGGTTTCCACTTCGTGGCTGATCGACCCAATCAGCGCGCTCTTGCCTGAACTCATCTCTTTCAGCACTTCGGGAATGCAGTCCTGTCCGGCGATGGCGAAATCGTGCTCGCACCCCAACTCGCGCGCGGCATCCAGAACGCCCAATGCGCTGGAGTCGGTAGCGGCGGCCACCAGGATGCGCTGGCCGCTGCGGTGGCCCCGCAGCAATTCCCTCATGGCCATGCGGCTGGGTTCCCTCATCCCCCGGCCTTCAATCTGCACAAAGCGGTCCGTCGGCAAGTCCGGCAGCCGTTCGCGAATCCCGTCGAATGCCCCGGTAATGCGGCTCTGGACAAAGCTGCCCGCCTCGGCAAAACCCACTCCAATCACCCGATCCACGTTGCCATTCCACTTCCGCTGCGCGTGTTGGGCCAGCAGGGAGCCCACTTCATAACCCGCCTCAAAATTGTCCACCCCAAAGTAAGTGGAATTCGGGTGAGGCACATCAATGGCTATCAGTGGAATATCGGCTTTCCTGAAAATGTGGGCGATGCGCGGCGCAACCACTTCTTCTACCTGGAACTCGAGCACCAGGTCCACCCTTTTGGCCACGAACTCCTCGGCATTCTGGATCGCAACATCAGGATCGTATTTGTTATCCAGGATCAGCAGTTCCACGCCCGAGGCCGCCGCAGCAGCGGTCACGCTCTGGGCTACGGCCACGGAAAAGGGCATCTCCGCGCTCTGTACCGCAAAGCCAAAGCGCAAACGCCGAGGCCGCGAAACCAGCCTGTACTGGCCGTTCTGCGACTGCGCCAGGTAACCGCGGTGCACCAGTGTCTTGAGAATGCGGTACACGCTCGTCTTCGAGATATGCGTCTTCTTGTAGACGTCCTCCAGGGTCAGTGAAGCATGGTGCTGCTCCAGCAACTCAATTACGTCGAGCGCCTTTGACAGAATCGGTATCAGGTAGAGCCGCTTGATCTTCGTCTTGGCCAACCGTTCATCTCCCTGCCCACAATTCGACTAGCAAAAAATCAGCACTCATCATAGCCCATCGCTCAGGCATTCCCAGTGCCCCGTGCCCCATCCATTCGCAGCCTCATCGCGAATGGGTGGGAAGCCACAACCCCCGAATAGCCGAGCCTGGGTGCCCCATCCTTGCCGCGTTCGTGGCGGAAAGGGTGGGAGACCAAAGAAGTCCATCTCGACCGTAATTATTGCTTCGGCAAATAAATACCAACAACCTTTGGGTGCCCCATCCTCGCCACGTCTTTGTTTTTGTGGCTAGGGTGGGGTAGCACGAAGACAGTATTTATTTGCCGGATCTACAGTCAGGCCGAAACCGCGCGAATCATAGCCCATCCCTCAGGCGTAACTGCTCACTGCCGAGGACCGGCTTCCCCGCTCCTGCCCAATGCGCTCCACGTAGCCGCCGGAGCGGAGCGCCGCCAGCGGATCGGCAGGTAGTCCGTGCGCTTCGCGCCAGGCTGCGGCAAGCGGGCGCACATCCTCCCAGAAGGTTCCCCGGAACAGTTCCTCGGCAGCCACCAGGTCGCAGGATTGCTGAAGCAGGGACAACCGCTCGCGATCCACGAGCGCAGCCTTCAGATAGAGTTCCTGGGCAGTCACCACCGTCTGCACCATGGCCTCCATCTTGCCCTTCAGGTTATGGCTCTGGTCAATCATGTAGGCAATGTCGAGTTCCAGTCCGTCCGTCGCGGCCGCGTGAATCTCATGGAAGATGCGGAAGATCTGGTAAGGATCAATCGAGCCGAGTGTCAAGTCGTCATCGGCATAGCGGCGATCGTTGAAGTGGAAGCCCCCCAACATGCCGGTATGCAGCAGCCACGCCACAATCTGCTCGATGTTCTGCGAAGAATAGTGATGCCCAGTGTCCACCAGCACACAAGCCTGCGGCCCGGCCTGGCGCGCAAAGTGGGCAGACATGCCCCAGTCGGCAATATCGGTGTGATAGAACGCCGGCTCAAAAGGCTTGTACTCCACCAGCAGCCGCTGCTCAGGCCCGAGGTGATCATGCGAAGTACGCAGCGCCTCTTCAAGCCAGCCAATGCGCTTGCGGATGCTCTGAGTGCCGGGATAATTCGAGCCGTCGGCCATCCATAGTGAAATGTCCCGCGAGCCCAGCGCCTTGCCGATCTCGATCGAGTCCAGCATGTGGGCCAAGGCATGCGCACGGATCTCCGCAGAGGGATTGCATAGCGAGCCGAACTTGTACTCCTGGTCCTGGAAGAGGTTCGGATTGATCGATCCCGACCGAATACCAAATCGCCGTTCCAGCGCCTGCACCACCGGCACATCCTTCAGGCCGTTGGGCAGGTCCCACAGCACGTGCAGAGCCAGCGAAGGCGTTACGCCGGTAAGCCGGTTCACTTCGGCTGCGTCGGCGAACTTCTCCTCGATGGTTGTAGCGGCCGCGGCCTGCACAAACTTGCCGAAGCGCGTACCAGTGTTCGCGAATCCCCACGAGGGAATCTCAATGTGGAAATTGTCCAGAGCTTTGAATGCAAGCTCGCGCTTTGCGGATTCAGTAAGTTTCATCATTGGTTTCCCCTTGCCAGACGAGTTCTTCCGGTTTTCAATTCGAATTTGGTCGCACACCCTGGTCATGAACCAGGATCACATGCAAAAAACGAGGCCCGTGGACGCCCTTGATGCGCGTCATTTCAATGTCTGCCGTAGCGCTCGGCCCGGAGATATAAGTTGCCAATGCAGGCGCCTGCTCGCAGCGCCCAAAATACTCCGGCAACGTCTCCACTACCTGGCTCGCGCGCAGAATGCAAAGATGCCAGTCGGGCAGCAGCGTCAACACCCGGCGTCCCTCCATACTGGAGTGGTGCAGCACCATGGTTCCCGAATCCGCAATCCCGCAAAAAGCCGCGGTAACAACCCCCTCGGCCTGCTCAATCTCTGCTGCACTCAGGTCGCGGTCCAACGCCCAATCGAATCCATAAGCCAGCCACACGGCGGGCAATCCGGCAGGAGCAACAAATCTGCGCTTGCCGCTCGACTCCAGTTGCGCGGCAATCGCCGCCGGAACTTCGTCGGGCGCGCACTCAACCACCTCTGCGTCGTATTCGCGCAGCCGTTCAATCATCAGTGCGATGCGGTCTTCGCCGCTCAGCTTGCCCGCGCGAACATAGCTCCGCGGCAACGCGGCATAGGCGCTCTCAAGTTCGCCAGGGCCCTTCGCAACAGATTGCGTGGCGCCGCGCACGCGGTCAAGAATCTTTTGCCTAGCTGAAACAGGCGCGCTCATTTTGCCTCCTTTTGTCGCGTCGCCCACCAGCCGTGAAACGTCTGTGCCGGAAGTCCGCGTAAATCCCTCGTCTGGGTCCATTTACCGCCCACGCTTGGCAGCGAGTGAATCCAGCCGTCCTTGCGCGTAAAAATCTTCAGTCCAATGCGGCCGAAGTACTGCGCCGTATGGAAAAGCCACGCTCGCGAAAAAATAAGATTGGCGATCCGCAATCCCAGGTACATCGGATCAAAAAACTTCCCGGCCTGCCGCCGCTCCTGGTTCACAACCTGCGAGCGCAACTCCAGCAGCACNNTAAGGCAGCGACTGCGCATGATGCATCTGCATCAATTGCGGTGTGAGAATCGCGCCAATCGGGCCGGGATAAACCGAGCCGTAAGCGTGCCCGCCCGTCTGCCGATAAACCGGGCAGCTATTCATGCAGGCCGCGCAGCGAATGCACCGTAGCGTCTGCCGTTCAGTCTTCTTCGCCAAAATTCCTGAGCGCCCATTGTCCAGCAACACCACGTGGAACCGTTGCGGCCCATCGCCCGGCGTAACGCCCGTCCACAGCGAAGTGTAGGGATTCATGCGCTCGCCCGTAGCCGAGCGAGCCAGCACCTGCAGCATCACTTCCAAATCCTGGAAGCGCGGCAGCACCTTCTCAATGCCCGCCAGTGTAATCATTGTGCGCGGCAGGGTCAGGCACATGCGGCCGTTGCCCTCTGACTCCACCACCGCAACAGCGCCGGTTTCAGCTACCAGGAAGTTCGCGCCGCTGATCGCCGTAGGAATATTCAAAAATTTCTGGCGAAGATAATTCCGCGCCGCTGCGGTCAATGCGTGTGGATCGTCGGAGAGATCCTTGAGCCCCATGCGCCGTGCAAAAATCTCGCGCACCTGGCTGCGATTCACATGCAGCGCGGGCACCACGATATGCGAGGGCTCCTCATCCCCGAGTTGCAGAATAATTTCCGCCAAATCCGTCTCATACGTGCGGACACCCGCAGCCTCCAGAAACGGATTCAGCTGAATCTCCGCCGAAGTCATCGTCTTGATCTTGATGACCTCTGACGCCTTTTCCTCATGCAGAATATCGAGAATAATCTGCCGCGCCTCGGCAGCATCCCCAGCCCAGTGAACCGTGCCTCCTGCTGCCGTGCATCGCTCCTCAAACTGTTCCAGGTAAGCACCTAGATTTTCCAGAACATGAGCGCGAATGGCCGCTCCTGCCGAACGCAAATCCTGCCAGTCGGTCTTCTCCGCTACCAGCCGTCCGCGCTTGGCCTGAATCACGTCGATCGCGTGGGCCACATTCTTTCTCAGTTGCGGATTGCGCAACACCGGCAACACCGCCTGCGGAAACGGTGGCGCCAGCGCCGGATCAAGAACGGGATGGTAGCCCGCGTGGCTCATGCAAGTGCCTCCGCCGGATCCGCTTCCGTGCTGGCCAGAATCTCCGCCAGATGAATCGTCTTCATCCCCGCATACTGCCGGTGCATGGCTCCGCCCAGGTGCATCAGGCAACTATTGTCCAAAGCCGTGCAGAACTCCGCGCCCGTGGACACAATGTCCTGTAGCTTCACAGCCATCATCGCGGATGAGACCTCTGCATTCTTCACGGAGAAGGTCCCTCCAAAGCCGCAACAGCGATCGAGATTCGGCAGCGGAACCTGCTCCATGCCGCGAACCTTGTTCATCAGCCGCCACGGCCGCTCACCCAGATGCAGCGCACGCAATCCGTGGCAACTGGCATGGTACGTCACCTTGTGCGGAAAATAAGCGCCCACATCCTCCACCTTCAGCCGGTCGACAAGAAACTCACTCAACTCGTACACGCGAGGCAGCAGGGCGGCGAACTGCTTCCGCAGTTCCTCGTTGCCCAGCTCTTCAAACAGCCCCGGATATTGATCGCGAATCATTGCCACGCACGATGAAGAAGGAATGACGACCGTCTCAGTGTCTCTATAAAGTCGTACAAAGCGCTTGGCCTGGCAAAACGCCTCTCCGCGGAACCCTGTATTCGCATGCATCTGGCCGCAGCAGGTCTGCTCGGGATGAAAGTCCAGTTCCACGCCCAGTCTTTCCAGCAGTTTGACCACCGCGCGCCCTGTCTCCGGAAAGAGCGTGTCGTTATAGCAGGTAATAAAAAGTGATGCGCGCATAAAAATTGGACCAGCTTTACTGGCCCTACCTCGGAAACGAATAATATATGATAAGAAATCAATTGTCTATTGCAATTTAAGTTTCGCTGAATTCAAAACATTAAGGCGCATTTCCATCACCTCACCGCCAATCTCCGAGCCGCCCAACCGCTGCTTTCAGCGCCATTTTCCATGACCCTGACTTCGGGTGAAGAGCCCCGGCTTCTGCTGAGGGGGTCTGCTTCAATAATGGATATCGGTTTCGATGAAGAGTACGGGCTTCAGTTGAAGGGTACGGGCTTNNTACGGGCTTCAGCCCGTACATTGAGAGCAAGAAGCAGACTCGGGGCTTTGCAGGCTGCGGAAAAACTCGGCCTTGGCACAAAACCTCAAGGCTTTGTAACAGGGCACGACTTTAGAACTTATCCGTAAATTGAG